>JBIIFB010000252.1:0-3958 GCA_044237545.1 Pirellulales bacterium | reverse complement strand
ATAAGGATGTCAGACCGGGCTCGTCACTCGAGCTTGTTACTCTAACGGCTGGCCCGGTCGGGGTGCCAGCAACGGGCTGCAAAATCCCGCCCCACGGCGTGGTTTTCTGACCAGTATTCCCGTCTGCCGCCTGCTCAGGCTACTGTGTGGGGCCCTCCTTCGGACACCCGCCATGGCCGTTCTGCTCGACATCAAAAACGCCTCCAAACGCTACGGCGATCAGGTGCTCCTCGACGAGGCCAGCGCCACCATCACGGACGATGGCAAGGTGGGCTTCATCGGGCGAAACGGTGCTGGCAAGAGTACGCTCCTCCGCGTGATCCTGGGCGAAGAGGAGCTCGACTCTGGTGAGGTGATCCGGCACCCGCGTCTGCGGCTGGGCTACCTGCGGCAGCACGATCCCTTCGAGCCCGGCGAAACGGCCCTCGCCTTCCTGATGCGAGACAGCGGCCAGCCCGATTGGAAGTGCGGCGAGGTGGCCGGTCGGTTCGAACTCAAGGGATCGCTTTTGAACGGCCCGGTCAAGGAGCTGTCCGGCGGCTGGCAGACCCGTGTCAAGCTTGCCGCGTTGCTCCTGCACGAGCCCACGCTGCTGCTGCTCGACGAGCCGACCAACTTTCTCGACCTGCGAACCCAGATTCTGCTCGAGCACTTCCTCCGCGACTACCGCGAGAGCTGTCTGATCGTATCGCACGACCGGGCCTTTCTCGGGGCCACCTGCGACCGGACGCTCGACCTCTCCGGCGGCAAGCTGACGATCTTCCCCGGGAAGGTCGAGGCCTTCCTCGACTACCAGCGAGACCAGCGGGAGCATCTCGTACGGACCAACGCCGCCGTGCTCTCCAAGCGGCGGCAACTGGAAGATTTTATTGCCCGCAACAAGGCGAGAGCCTCCACCGCCTCACGCGCGAAGTCGAAGAGCAAACAGCTTGAAAAACTCGAGGTGGAGGAGATCGCCGCCGACTCGCCGACGGCGGCAATCCGCTGCCCGGAGGTGTCGCCCCGACAGGGACCGGCTGTGCGGTGCCGCGGGCTGTCCGTCGGCTACCCTGACCGGAAGGTGGCCGAGTCGATCGATGTTGAGATTGTGCATGGAGCGCGGGCCGCGATCGTCGGCGACAACGGCCAGGGCAAGACGACGTTCCTGCGAACACTCGTGCGGTCACTGCAGCCGTTATCCGGCGAGGTGAAGTGGGGACATGGCTGCGAACTCGGCATCTATGCGCAGCATGTCTACACGAGCCTCGATGAGAGCGACACCGTGCTCTCCTACCTGGAGCGGGCGGCCGCGATCGGCACGAAGTCGCAGCGGATACTCGATCTCGCCGGGGCGATGCTCTTTCGGGGCAAGGCGGTCGAGAAGCGGGTGCCGGTGCTTTCCGGCGGCGAGCGGGCCCGGCTCTGTCTGGCAGGCCTGTTGCTTGGATCCTTCAACATCCTCATCCTCGACGAGCCGGGCAACCATCTTGACGTGGAAACCGTCGACGCGCTCGCTCAGGCGCTTCTCAGCTACCGCGGCACCGTCATCTTCACCAGTCACGACCGTTCCTTCGTGGAGACGGTGGCGACCAATGTGGTGGAGGTCGGTCAAGGCCGCGTCATCAACTATGGCGGTAGCTACAAGCAGTATCTCGCCGCCATGAACAGCGAGATCGACGCCGAGGAGGAGGCGGCGGGGGGCGGGAAGCCGCCCCCACCCCGAAAGCCCGGCCCACCAGGAAAGGCCGCAGGGAAGACGGCGGCTGGCCGGACCGAGGGGGCTGAGCGTGCGGGGAATGACGCCCGATCCGATCGCGACGTTCGCCGAGAGATCGGCACCCTCGAACGCACGATCGCCAAGCTCGACGCGGAGAAGCGGGTGGCCAACGAGGCGATGCTCGCCACGACCGACCCGGCCGAGTCGCTGCGGCACCACACGGCTATGACCACGGCGGCAGCGAAGCTGGCGGCCGCCGAAGAGCGGTGGCTCGAACTTCAGGAACAGGCCGGCGTCGACTGAGCGACGCACCGCGGTCTCTGCAGGCGAGATGCCGTGGCGACCATGGGGATCGGATGAGACTCTGCATCCCGGCAGGGATCCGATGACCGCTGGCGGTGAGCCGTGAACCACCTGGCGTGACACTGGTCTGCCAGCGGCGTGTCGGGGTCGACGTGAGCCGGGGGATATGGGGTGGGGTGAGTTTCCGTGTATCCTCACGCTCTGAATAAGAGGTGCCCGGGACCGCCCGCCCGCTCGAGACCCGCGGTGCCTGCCCGCCCCCCTCCCCCCGATGTCGAGGTCCTGCATGTCAGTTCTCAAGACATCCCAGCTCCCCCGAAGGCACTTTACGTCTGCTGGCTTGGCCACGTTGGCGGTATCGATCGCGGGCAGGCCGGCTGAGGCCGGGGACACTGCCGCGGTGGCCGAGGCTGTGGGGGAATCGGCCGCGAACCCGGACGCCCCACCGGTCGTTACAGGTCCGCTCGAGGAGTATGTGGCCGCCGTCGATCCTGCCACGCGGATCGAACCGGTGGCGGCCGGCGAACTGCCAGAGGGCTCCTGGCGAACCGTTCGCCTCGTGAGTCAGACCTGGCGAGGGGTGGAGTGGACGCATGAACTGTCGTTGTTCCTGCCTGCCGTGCGCGGTGGGGATGCCGGTCGCACGACGATGCTGTTCTGGATCGACGGCGGATCAGCCGGGAAGCTACCCGTGGCCAGCGACGTCGGCCGGGGGCCGTCTGAATCCCTGCGGATGCTTGCTCTGGTGGCCAGCGCCGCCGGACTGCCGGCGGCGTTGATCAGGCAGGTGCCCTACCAGCCGATGTTCGACGGGCTGTCGGAAGACGGACTCATCGCCCACTCGTTCGTGGAATATGCCCGCACCGGCGACGCCACCTGGCCGCTGCTGCTCCCGATGGTGAAGTCGGCCGTCACGGGGATGAATGCCGCCGTCGAGATCGCCCGCACCGCCTGGAGGCTCGACGTCGATCGGTTTGTCCTCACCGGCGCGAGCAAGCGCGGCTGGACGACCTGGCTGACCGCGGCGGTCGATGCCCGCGTGGTGGGCGTCGTGCCGCTGGTCATCGACATGCTCTCGATGGAACGCCACCTGCAGCTGCAGGTGGACAGCTTCGGCGGCATGTCGGAAGAGCTCGAGGATTATCGTTCCCGCGGCATTGAAAAACTGCTCGTCACTCCCCGGGGCCGCGAGCTGATCGACATCGTCGATCCCTTCAGCTACCGCAGTCGCCTGACGGCACCGAAGCTGATCGGGCTGGGCACGAACGACCCCTACTGGCCCCTGCAATCGCTCGATCTCTACCGAGAAGAACTGCCGGGGGCATGCTGGGTCTCGTACTGTCCCAACGCCGGGCATGGCATCCCCTTCGACCGCGTGGCCGGCCTCGTGGCCGCAATGGGACGCCACGCAGCCGGTCACGAGCCGTTGCCCGACCTGGGGTGGCGGTTCGAGCCGGCGGGTGACGGCGGTCTCTGTGTGCTGAAGTCAGCCCAGCGGCCGGAGCGGGTGCTCCTCTGGCAGGCGGAGTCGGCTTCGCGGGATTTCCGTCGTGCGAAATGGAAGAGCACGGCGGTGGCTGGGAATGGCCCCGAATGGAGGATGCCACTGAAGGCGGCAGGCAGCCCATGGTCGGCCTCGGTCGTTGAAGTGCATTACGCCCGTACGCCAGTTCCCCTCGTGCTGACCACGGGCGTGCATGTGCTCGAGCAGGCCGACTAGCCTCAGACAGACCCAGGTTTCACCAGACGGGAGCATCTTCAGCATGCGTTGGTTTTGGATCGATCGATTCACGGAGTTTGTCCGCGGCCGTCAGGCGAAGGCGGTGAAGACCGTCACGTTGGCCGAGGAGCACCTGCACGACCATTTCCCCGGGGCGGCCATGATGCCTGCCACGCTCGTCCTCGAGGGCATGGCACAGACGGCAGGGCTGCTCGTCGCCGATGCCCTCGACTACCGCC
>JBIIFB010000094.1:0-14263 GCA_044237545.1 Pirellulales bacterium | reverse complement strand
GGCTCTGCAGGGCAAGTTAAAAACTCGCCCCACGGGAAACTAGTTCTCAATGGCAAGTTAAAAACTCGTGCCCACGATGTGGAGCACGATCCGCTATCAGTCCCGCACCGCCTCGATGAGATGGTAGGTCTTCACAATTTCCTGGGCGACATTCTGCCATGTATGAGGCAGATTCTCGACATACCATGTCGGCTGCTTCGTGACGATCAGAAGTGTGGCCCCCGGCGCGAGTGCCCGATGGGCGGCCTCCACGAAGAGTTCCGCGATCCGGAAGTCGGAGTAGTAGGGCGGATTTGCGAGTGCGAGGTCATAGGTGCCCGGATCGGGGACGTTGCCCTCGCATTGGAGCGCCACCGTGAGGTTGTCGAGGCCGTTCAAGGCCGCTCCCCGCCGCGTGCATTCCACGGCGCGGGCAGCCGCATCGAATGCGTGCACATGCACACTCGAGTCGCGGGCGGCCAGCCCCATAGCCACACAGCCTGAGCCGCAGCCAATATCGACCACGCGGGTGTCGGAGGCCACGTCGACCGCATGCAGCAGGTGACGCGCGCCCGGGTCGATCCGCCGATGGGCAAAGACACCAGGCCGGGTCACGGCCTTCAGCAGCCGATCACGGTCACGAAACACGAACTCGCAGGAGAAGTCACGGACCTTGGTCAGTTCACGGGTTTTTTCCACGATGTAGGCCACCGTGTCGGCGGCAGCGGCGGGCCGCACCCGCACCGTTTCGCCCGTTTCCGCGAGCTGCTCGCGGAGCCACTTGTCCTGAGGGTTGTCGATCGCCGCCACGAGTCTGCCGCCGATCGCAAGCTGCATGAAGGCGGATTGGAGGATGTCACGCGAAAGCTCAGCCTCACCATTCTTCGACAGCGGTACGACGGCGAGATCGTAGGGCCCCGGAGGGATATCCGCGGTGCAGACGGCATGCAACCCAGCCGGCGGCGACTCCCAGGCCGCAAGGGCCGCCGTCTGGGGAAAGAGGTCGAGAAACCAGACTGTCACATCCGCGTCGGGATTGGCTGCGGCCAGCTCAAACGCCGCCTGCCCCCGGCCTGCGGTCGTGCAAATCACCCGCGTGCCGCCGGCGGCAGCCCCGGTAGGCAGGAGCGAACGAGCGATCTCAAGTGCGTGTGCTTCGGCTGGTCTGGCTGGGAGGGCGATGGGCATAGGTATGAAGATCATACTTCACTGCCACACGCCCACACGCACCAACCCGCCGGCCTTTCGTCAGACTGTCATTCCGGCCTTTGTGGCCGCGGTGGACGGTCACCGTCAGGGGAGCCGGGAGGCCCTCCAGGGCGGCTCCCCGGGCCGCCAAATCCTCGAGGGCCACCAGGGCCAGGGCCACGGCCGCCGCGTTCGCCAGCACCGCCCCGGCCAGCCCCGGGACCGCCGCGCATCCGCTGTATGTCCTCGGCGAACTTGCCCAGTTCTTCCCTGTCGAGCTTTCCGTCGCCGTCGGTGTCGAATTTCATGGCATGCTCGACGAACCGCTCCGGCGAGGGCGGCCCGCCGGGTCCTCCACCGCCCGGTCCTCCTCGTCCTTCGCGAGGTCCGCCAGCCCCTTCGCCTGGTCCGCCGCGGTCAGAAGGCCCCTCCGGCCGCTCGGGCGGCTGTGCGAAAGAGACCGTCACCAGCGATGCGGCGACGACCATCACGACCATGCCCCTTCCGATTTCCAGCGCACGTCTCATTACAGGCTCCTTGAAGAAGAAGAGGACCACCCAAAAGAAAACGATCAGACGAAAGCCACGGAACTGGAGAACGCCAAACGACGTTGTGCAACAAGCGAGTCGCAGGCGTCCCGCAGAGTTTAAACGGGCCAAGCACCCACAAAGTTACGGTCAGACCGAACTTTCGGGCAGGGCAAGTTAAAAACTCGCCCCCACGGCGGGAACGTCCGGCTTCCGGGGCACGGGCGGCCCGAACCGCCACGCGGCATCCATGATCCCATCGCTGACGCTCCGGGCTTTTATGGGAATCGGATTCGGCCGTGAGGGCTGCCCGTGGTCCGAGAGCCGGCGTTGCTGACAAGCGGAGGCAGGATGCCGGAGCGCAGTCAGCATCGAGCGAGCGCAGGGCAGGATGCCCGTAGCGAGCGTCCGGCGACGGGCCACGGGCAGCCCGAACCGCGCAGGACAGGGACAGGGCAAGTTACAAACTCGCCCCCACGGCGGGAACGTCCGGCGACGGGCCACGGGCAGCCCGAACCGCGCAGGACAGGGGCAGGGCAAGTTAAAAACTCGCCCCCACGGGGAGCACGCGTGGCCCGTCTTACTTCAGATATTCATTGGACCAGGTGCTGAAGAGATCGCCGCGTTTCACGCGGGCGGCGTCCTCTCGCATCACCTCCGGAGTGCGGCGGATGACCCGCACCGTTCCGTGACGTCCCCGGCGATACCGGGAATGCGACATGGCTGCCGGGCCGCTGTTCCGGGGCGGAAGGGCCGGCCGCTGCGGCCCACCTTCCAAGCCCGGCGTCGGCACCGACCCGATTTCCGCCAAGGCCGCGGGTGGCTGGGCCATCGCGACCTCGACCACAACCGCGCCCCACAGCAGGCCCACCATTACGGCACCGGGCAGCTGTCGAACCAGGCAGCTCATTTTTCCACCTTCTCCGGGAGCGGTTCAAGCGTGAGCGGATCACGAAGCGGCAGATGCTTCACAGCCCCGCCGAAGAAGTCGTTCATGCTGGCCCGCTTCTCAAGATCGCCCGGAGCGATGCCGTCCCAGTCGCCGACCACGAGTATCGCCATCGTCTCCGGATCGAGGTGACGCTCCGCCACCCGCTTGAGATCCTCGCGGGTCACGCCGCGGACCTTGTCGCGGAAGGTCTTCCAATAATTCTTTGGTCGCTTGGTCCACTCGTCGTTGACAAACACCCGCAGCATCTGCGGACGGCTCTCGAACTGCCGCGGAAAGGTCTCGATCAGGCTGGCCTTGGCCGTCTCGAGTTCGTCTTCGGTGACCAACTCGCTCCGCATCTTTGCGATCTGCTCCATGACGATCTTCGCGGCCAGTGCCACCGTCGCGTTCTTGCTCTCATATCCGGCCCGGAAGTCGCCCGGGTAAGACACCCGAGGCGTGAGCGCCGATCGCACCGAATAGGCGAGCCCCTCGTTGCTCCGCACCTGCTGCATCAGGCGGCTGGTGAAGCCCCCCGCGCCGAGGATTTCGTTGAGCAGCAGAAACGGGATCGCGTCGGGATCGTCCCGCGTGATGGCGCGGCGGCCCATGACCACCTTGCCCTGAGGAATATCCTTCGGGACGTGGTAGAGGCCGGGCTCCAGCACGGCCGTGGGCGCGACCGGATCGGCCACAGGCTCCCCCTTCTCCCATCCCGTGAAGGCCTTTTCGAGCTTCCCGAGCATCTCCTTTTCTTCGAAGTCTCCGGAGACCGACACGATCATATTTCCGGGGTGGAAGATCCGGCGGTGCATCTCCGCCAATCGCTCCCGCGAGATCGCGGCCACGGTGCGGTCGGTCGGCTCGGTGGCCTCGAAGTGGTCGGTGCCATAGACGAGCCGCTTCCACTCCCGCGAGAGGATCGACGACGCATCGTCGTTCCGCTGCTTGAGCGACTCGAGCACGCGGGCACGCGATGTCTCCAGGCGACTGGCGTCGAACGCGGGCCCACGGAGCATGTCTACAAACATCCCCAGGCTCTCGTCGAAGTTGCTCTTGAGGCAGTTCATCGAGGCGGCGGTGTAGGCATCGCTTGCGCCGACACTGACCTCGGTCGCAAGAAAGTCGAGCGACTCGTCCAGCTCGGCCGGCGGCATCTTGGCCGTTCCGCCTTCCCGCACCAACCGTGCTGTCATCGAGGCAAGGCCGGGGCAGTCGGGCGGATCGAGCGACACGCCCCCCTTGAAGGTGATCACGAGGTTGACGAGGGGAAACTCCCGCGATGGTGCCAGATAGACCACGGTCCCGTCGGGCAGCACGCGACGAAACGCCTCCGCCTCGGGCGGATCAAATGCGAGTGGGGCAAACGCAATCTGCTCGGGTCGCGCCGGGATGTCGGCCACCGAGGCCGGTGCCACCACAGTTGCCGCCGCCGCTGCCGGAGCTCCACTCGCTGCCGCAGCAGCAGTCGCCGCCGCAGCAGCAGTCGCCGCAGCAGGAGCAGCAACTCCTGCCGGAGCCTTGGCGGCTACGGTAGCCGGCGGCTGCGCCGAGTTCGCCCCGCGTCGTGGCGACAGAAACACCACCCCAACCACGCCGACCGCCAGAAGGATTGCCAAGACCCGCATGTTCATGGTTATGCCATTCTCTATTCTGATGTCGAGGTTCTGATATCGAGGTTCTGATGTCGAACCCATCCTTGATTCCAAGCCTGTCCCGTTCAAACCCGTTCCTATTGTGAGACCGGGGCCACCCGACGGTAGACCGCCACGCTGCGATTGGCCGGCGAAAAATACTTCTTGGCCACGCGCCTGATGTCGGCGGCCGTGACCGCCTCATACTTCTTGGGGCCCGCGTTGATCTCCTGCCAGTCGAGCAGCGTCTCAAAGAAGGCCAGCTGAACCAGAAGCGACATGTTGTTCTCGAGCCGGCGGTAGTTGCCGGCGGCCACCCTGTTCTTCACCTTGCGGAGCTCCCGGTCAGGCACGTCTTCCGCCTGCAGTTTCGCCAGCTCCTCGTACCAGGCCTGCTCGAGCTGCTCCGGGGTGGCCTCGCCGCGGGTCTCGGCCTCGAAGGAAAACAGCCCGGCGTATCTGCGGGTGTCGGAGGCCGTCCGGGCCGACCCCGCGATGGCCCGCCCCTCCACCAAGCCCGCATAGAGCCGGCCGGTGCGGTCGTTGAGGATCTCCGAGAGCATGTCGAGCGGATAGCTGTCGACATGGCCGGCCGGCACCGTGTGGTAGCGGACCTCGACTGCGGGCGGCACGTCTCCCTCCGCATTCATCCTCTGCTCGGCGATCTGGTCGACCTCGAGCGTCACCACCGGCGGCGGTGCTTTGGTCCCCGGGTCGAGCCGCGAGAAATAACGCGTGATGAAGGCCTTGGCCGCGGCGGGATCGAAGTCGCCCACCACGATGCCGAAGATGTTTCCGGGGCGGTAGTAGACATTCCAATAGTCCATCGCCTGCTCGAAGGTGTAGCTGTTCAAATCGCTGGGCCAGCCGATGACAGGCCACGAATAGCCGCACGACTCCCAGAACATGGCGTCAAACTGCTCCTGAAAGCGGCCCGTCGGCGTGCTGTCGGTCCGCAGCCGGCGCTCTTCGTGCACCACATCACGTTCTGAGTAAAACTCCCGAAACACGCTGTCGTGCAGCCGATCACTCTCCATCCAGGCCCAGAGCTCGAGCTTGTTGGCCGGCACGGTGATGAAGTAGCAGGTCAGGTCGTGGCTGGTGAAGGCGTTCATGCCGCTGCCACCGGCCTTGGTGTAGACCTGGTCGAATTCGTCCTTGACGATCGTGGCCGTTTCGGCTCCTCCCTCGCCGCGGCCCTGCTGGGCCCGAATGAGCGCATCGAGCCGACCTCGGAGCACACGCAACTCCTGCGTGTCGTTGGCAGGATCCCACGCGTCGGCGATCTCACCGCGCTTCAGCCGTTCATACTGTTTCGTCCAGACGATCCGGTTGATCTCGTCGCGAACGGCCTTCTGCTCGGCCCGATACGTCGCGTCGCGCGGGGCGTCGCGGGTGCCGATCGTGTCGGTCCCCTTGAACATCATGTGTTCGAAGAAATGGCTGAGACCGGTGATGCCCGGCCGCTCGTTGACGCTTCCCACCCGGGCCACCCAGCCCGCGCTGACGACATTCGGCTGGTCGCGACGGGGCACGAGCAGAAACCGCATGCCGTTTTCGAGCGTGAACTCCTCGACGGCGACCTGCTGTCCGCGTGCCTCCGGAAGCGTTCCCGACACGACGCCGAATGACACGAGCACCGTTGCCATCACGGCAACGAAACGGGCGGATGCTGACATGGAGTGACTCCCTCGCGACAGAAGACGACACAGCCCAGCGTTATACCTTCCACCCCTCGAAACCTGCCAGCTCCGGCTGCATGCACGACAGCCGCGGGCCTCGTGCCCCCCTACTGCCCGACCCCCAATGCCCACTGCACCAGTGTCACGACGATCTCGAAGACAATCAGCCCGACGATCGCCCACTCCACCCGCAAAGAGCGTCGGTTCTGCATCAGCTCGAGCGCCGTCTCGGCCGTCCGTGAGATCAGGCTGAGCTTGCCATGCAGGGCCGCGAACCGCTCCCGGATCTCAAACTCGTCGCGGAGCCGCGCCCAGAGCCGCTCGAGTTCCGGGTGGTCCCAGAGCAATTCCGGCGAGTCTTCCACGCGGGTGCCGGCCACGACGCGGTGCTCGGCGAGCAACGCACCGCCGAGATTGTGCAAGAGTTCGCGGGCAGCCCGACCGCCGCGGCCCCAATGGTCGAGGTTCACGGCAAACGGCTCGATCCTCTCAAACTGCCGCTCGATCCCCTTTTCATGGTGCGCCAAAGACACGCTCTTGGCCATGATGTCTGCGACCAGTTGCAGCTTCTCGAGCGAGGCATCGGCCAGCACGAGCGTGTTGTGCTCGATCGTCTCCCGGCCGGCCGGATCCAGACGGATGTCGAGCACCTCGGTCTCGCACTCTCCCTGGGGAAAGGGTTGGCGAATCTGGGGGGTGATCTGTCGGAGATACTCGGTGACACCAGCCGGGGCGGCGTCGAAAAAGACCACGGCACCGTAGCGGAAGAGAAAGGCCACTCCGCCGCCAGCCGTGGAATTGGCCGCCAGGGAGCCGCCGGTCAACGAACCGATGAGTTCGACCGCCAGAGGCGTAGCACCGGTGCGATCGGTCGATCCAAGTGAGGCCAGGTCGATGCCCGTTCCGGCCAGCACGGCCTGAGCCCGGAAGACAGCCTGGCCGCGGCTCGGCAGCCCGACGACCACCTCGCCTGAAAGGGCATTGGCTCCGAGTGTCATGTCGCTTCGATCCCAATGCTCGTGCTGCCAAGTGTCTCCTCGCTGCGACCCGCATGATGGCCGCAGCCGACCACCGGACACATGCCGACGGACTCCTACGAGCATACTCTTTCCATGTGTCCTGACGCATGGATGCGAGCCCACCAAGGATCTTGATCAAGGGTCTTTCTGTGTGGCCCTGTTTGCTTCTTGAGTCCCTGTCCTTTCAAGGGAGTATCGCAGCCATGGCATCGATCGATCGCTCCGACCCGGTGATCCTTGGACACGTGCTCGTCGAGCACCGTGATCTCTTCAACCTCATGTCGTCGGTTCGATCGGCGTTTGCCGCAGAGGCTGCATCGACGCCCGATCGCCAGGCTGTCCTACTTTCCATGCTGCACCAGTTGCGGGACCACCTGCACGATCATTTCGTCCAGGAGGAGGAGGGCGGCTTTCTCGAGGAGGCGGTGACGCGGATGCCCCGACTATCGGCTGCTGTGCGTTCGATCCTCAGGCAACACCCAGACCTGCTGGCCGAACTCGACGGCCTGATCGACACACTCGGGTCAGGCATCGATTGCACTGTGTCATGGTCCGACGCGAACCATGCCTTCGATGTTTTTTCAGCCCATATGTCAGCCCACGAGCGGAGCGAAAACGCGGTCGTGCAGGAGGGCTACAACGAGGATCTTGGCCTCGTCGAGTAATGTGCGGCGGTGGGTTCGAACGACACTGCGCCTCGGGAGACACGACGGTATCTCCGGTTGACCTCTGCACTCAACTGCAGGAGGTGATCCCGATGCTCCCGCCCCGTGAGAGGATGGTGATCGAACTCTTGCTCGAAGGCAAAAGCCAGGCGGTCATCTCACACATGATCGGCGTGTGCGAGGGCACCGCGTCGCGACTGCGGTCGCGGGCCACGGCAAAGCTACGGGCACTCATGACGGAGTGAGACGATTTCGAGCAGGGTCATGCCCCGGGGCAGGGTGCGGGATCATCGGAGCCTACGAAGGGGCATCGTCAACTCACGGACAAGTTAAAAACTTGCCGCCACGGGGGAGGGAGAGACACGGCCGGCGTGGCCGCGGGTTTGGAATTGTAGCCGGGAGTTTGGAATTGTGGCCGCGAGTTTTTAACTTGCGGAATCCGTTTTCCAAGGCCACGGACAAGTTGAAAACTTGCCGCCACGGGGAAGGGATGGCCACGGACAAGTTAAAAACTTGCCGCCACGGGGGAGGGGAGGGCAGACCGACTGCCACGCCCTACCCAAACACCACCGTGCGGCGGCCGTGCAAAAACACACGCTCCTCGAGCACGAGCCGGACCGCCTTCGCCAGCACGAGCTTCTCCACGTCACGGCCCGCCTGCGCCATCCGCTCTGGCGTGAACGTGTGATCGACGTGGATCACGTCCTGCGCGATGATCGGCCCGTCGTCGAGTTCGGCGGTCACGACATGCGCCGTCGCTCCGATGATCTTCACGCCCCGCGCAAACGCCTGGCGGTAGGGGCCGGCGCCCGCGAACGCCGGCAGGAACGAATGGTGGATGTTCACGATGCGGTCGGGATACCGGCGGACGAAGCCCTCGGAGAGTACCCGCATATAACGGGCCAGGACGACATAGTCGGGCGTGTAGCCGTCGATGACCCGGGCCAGTTCCGTCTCATGCGATTCACGAGACACATCCGCGTTTCCTGCATCGACGTGGGGAACGTGATGAAACGGCAGGCCAAACCGTTCGACGAGTCCGCGCAGGGTGTCGTGGTTGCCCACCACCGCCGCGATCTTTCCCGGCAGATCGCCGACAGCGTCCAGCAACAGCAGTTCGCCGAGACAGTGGGGCTCGCGGGTCACGCAGACCACGATCGGCCGCCGCTCCGCACGCGTTACCCGCACCCGCGCAGCCGCCGGCAGCACCCTGGCCAATTCTTCAGACAAGACCCCAGCCGACGGACCTGATGGCCCCGATGGCTCCGCGGGCTCAGACCCGGCGGTCGGAGTCACCTCAGCACGAAAGAAAAAGTGCCGGGCGGCGGTGTCGACGAATTCGTGATTGCTCTCGATGTTGAGCCGATGCCCGCCGAGCACGCCCGTGATCCGATGGATCAGCCCCACCTCGTCAGGGCAGTCGACAAGCACGATCTCCCGAGACGCTGAAGCGGCCTCCATCACCAGATCCCACTTTCTGTCTTCCAGGCTCCGCCATCCGCCCGCGCCGCCAGGGCCGGGGCCGTTTCCTGGGGCACCCAGGCGAGCACGACGTCGTCGACCGCGATGTCGGTCTTGCGGGCCGGGATTTCCAATGGTTCCAACTGGATCCGTTCCGGGCTCGACTCCAGACGGATCCGCTCCAATTCACCGGCCACCTCGTCTTCGAGCGTCTGCCGCCGCTCTTCCAGCGTCGCCAGACTCTCCTCGGCATGCACGACGTCGGCCTGCTGCCGCGCCGTCCGGCTCGCCGACCGCATCGACGTGGCAGCCCGGCCGATATTCGTGGAACTGGCCGCCTTCCGGCCCAGGAGCGCCCCGAGCACCGCCGAACCGATCGACACATAGGTCTGCAGCGACTGGTTCTTCGCCTCGGCCCGCTCCCGCTCCACCTTCTGCCGGGCCCGATCGATGCGATCGGCCAGCGAGGCGAGCTTGACCGCATGCCGGTCGCGGACCCGGTCGATTTCAGCGTCGCGCCATTCCTTCACACGCTGCGCGATCCGCACGCGGAAGTCTGCCTCGGTCTCATCCGGCCGCGACACCGCATCGACCTCGCTCGCGGTCCAGAGCACCAGCCGTGACGAGCGGCCGAGATGGCTCTTGAGCGCCGATGCCAGCGACACATAGCCCTTCGGTCCGGCCAACGCCGACGGCAGTGACGCAAACGAACCGGCCCGCGGCGCCGGCTCCACCTCCGGGACTTCCGCGAACTGATCGGCCTGCTCCCACGCCGACTCACCGAGCGAGTCGCCGGCCGGTGCGAGGCAGAACACCTCCCGGGTGATGTCGATCCTGGCCGTCGGCTTCACAAAACGCACCCGCCCACGGCCGAGGATCGCGGGACGGTAGTGCACCATGCCATCGAGCGGGATCGCCCGACGCGGCGCGAGAAACACCTCGCGGACCCCTGGTGGCAACAGCGGACGGGCACCACCGCCGTGATGCATGCCGCGGTCGAGAGCCGCGCTCCCTCCGCCAGCGTGAACCGTTGCCGCTGAACCAGCAGCAAACGGCGCAGAGCCAGAAAGCTGCTCCGCCCTGTTCGGCGGCACCCCGTGCGTGAGTCGCCGAATCTCCTCGCGGAGAAGCGGCCCGCGGAGATAGGCCATCGTCCATCGCGACTGAAAGACCGTCTCCTCGTCGTCGTGCACGCTGTGCAGCAGAAACATCCGCTGCTCCAGCCCCGACAGCAGGCGGTCGACCTTGGCCCGGTCGAACGACTTCCCGGCCGACGAGGCCGCCCCCTCCAGGCCGTCGAGCACGCGGGCCTTGTCGCGGGCGGTCTGCAGGCGGCCCAGAAACCAGATGCCGGCGTTGGAAAGACCCTTGTAATCCAGATCGACGGGGTTTTGCGTGGCGAGCACGATCCCCAGGCCGTAGGCGCGGGCCTGCTTCAGAAGTGTGAGGAGTGGCGTCTTGCTGGGCGGGTTGGCGGTGGGCGGCAGGTAGCCGAAGACCTCGTCCATGAGAAACATCGCCTTGAGCGAGGAGGTGCCCCCCTGGCTCCGCATCCAGGCCACCGTCTGACCGGCGAGGAGCGTCACGAATGCCATCCGTTGTGCGTCGCTGAGGTGCGAGATCGAGACGACAGCGACGCGAGGCTTGCCGGCGGGCGTCCAGAGCAGCCGGCCCACGTCGAGCGGTTCGCCCTCGAGCCAGGCCTCGAAGCCGGGCGCGGCAGCGACGGTGTTGAGACGGCTGGCCAACTGGAAGCGTTCGCCGGCGGGATAGAAATTCTCGAGGTCGAGAAATCCGACGCGTTCGATCGGGGGCGCCGGGATCGCTCGCACAAGCGACCCGAAGTCGAGCTTCTGACCGCTCCGCCAGATCGCGTCGATGATCGTGGAGAGCAGCACGTGCTCCCGGTTCTTCCCCGGCTCCGCATCGATGCCGACCAACGCCAGGATGCCCGACACCAGCGATTCGATCCGCTCGCGGCGGGCCTCGGCGTCGTCGAGCACATGCGCCGCGGGCGGGTCGAGGCTCTCGAGCATCGCCAACGGCCGGCCCGTGCGGCTGCCCGGCGTGTAGACCGCCATCTCGACGGCCTCGTGCAGGCGGCGGATCCGGTCGGCCGACTGGCCGCTCGCAGCGAGCCCGTCAGACCACTTCTTCGCCGTTCGACCGGCGAGTTCTTCGACCGTGATGCCGTCGCGTTTGGCGGCGTCGGCCTCGACCCATGGCAGGAAGTCGGCGGCCGCGAGTCCGGGAAACGACAGCAGCACGTTGGCGAGATCACCCTTGGGATCGATGACGAGCGTGGGAATGCCGTCGAGCGCCGCCTCCTCGATCAGATCGATCAGCAGGCCGGTCTTTCCACTGCCAGTCATGCCCACGCAGACGGCATGCGTGGTGAACCGACGGGCATCGAGCAGGAGAGGCGTGCCGCCAGCGGCGTCGCCAGCGGCAGCAACCTTGCGGCCCAGATAGAAGACCCCGAGTCCTTCGATATCGGCCGGCGTCTCAAATGCCTTGCCGGACCGCACTGCACCGCCAGCTGCTTTTTTCGCTGCCATGCCACGTTCTCACTTGTTTTGGTTTGGCTTCTCCGGCGTGACGTCGCCGAGCCACCATTCAACGTCCGGGCGGCAAATCCTGCAAACCAGCGGCGGCTCCTCGGCCAACGGATTCGGGGCCAACTGACTCGGGGCGGACTGATTCGGGGGCGACGGCAATCCGGCCGGGCACGCCCAGCAGCCGCCCCGTCGCCCGATCGAGTGCCCGCACGAGTGGGCCGGGCCAGAGCCCGAGGAGAAAGAGGGTCGCCAGCAGTGCCGTCAGCGCCCCCCGCTCCCGCGGCAGGATCGCGTGCCGCGGGCCATCGGGCACCACTGGTCCGCCAAACACGTGGAACCAGCCACCCATCATGGCAATGCCGGCGAACACGTTGGCGAGGATCACGAGCATTCCGGCATGCAGCTGCTCGTCGAGGCTGCCCGAGACGATCAGGTCGTCGGCAACGAACGAAAGCGTGCCCGGCAGGCCGATGCCGGCCAGACCAAAGAGCAGGAAAAACGCCGCCAGTTCGGGCGCGTCCCAGAACCGGCCCTGAGGCGAATCGAGCCGGATCGGCCCGGCCCGGCTCTCCAGCGCCCACGAGACGAGGCCGATCCCCGTGAGCGCGAGCCCGCTGGAGATCCAGACGCAGAAGGCACCGTTGAGTTCCATCGGCAGCGTGCCGGCGAGGCCGCCGAGCACCAGTGCCGACTGGCTCATGGCGAGCACGCCGATCAGCGATCGCAGATCCCGTTGCACGATCGCAAGGGCCGCTCCGTAGGCTGCCGTGACCAGCGCCAACTGGGAGAGCACGACCAATTCCGCCGCCACGCCCTCCGGGTGGTCGGCGTGGCCGATGAGCAGGCGAACGGCCGTGTAGGACGCCACCTGCGGCATCGTGGCCGCGAGGGCCGTCGACATGGTCGCGCCGGAGAAGAGCGCCGGATACCAGGAGTGAAACGGAAAGATGCCCTTGCGGATCATGACGGCGACCGCGACCAGCCAGCCACCAGCCGCGCCGAACCATCCACCCGACAAGCTCACGCTGCCCTCCGATAAGCTTGCGCTGCCCTCAAACAAGCTCACGCTGCCACCCGCGACCGCCCACGGCGGATCGACGAGCAGCAGCACCGAACCGATCGCCATGCAGACGGTCGCGGCGGCCATGGCGATGGCAAACACGCGGGCTGCAGTCCTGCCGCCCGGCGTGCCCCGCACCGAAATCCAGGTCGGCAGCGCCGTCGCACACCACAGCACGACCAACACCAGCGGATGCGAGGTGAGAAACAGTGCGTAGGTGGCGGCCGCGCCGAACAGGATCCTCGTCACGGCCGACTGCTCGAGCGATCGCCGCGGCGCCACGAGCAGAATCGCGAGTTCCACGAGCGCGACGTAGGGGAGAAGCACGGCCGTGATGCCGTCGATACAGATGAAGGTGCCGCCACCGAGCGGAGCACCGAAGGCCATGGACGCGGAGTCGCTCCGGCTCCAGAACAGCGTGATCGCGAGGCTTGCCAAGAGCGACACGGCAGCGACTGCGACGGCGAAACCGCGGGGGCTGCCGCGGCGAAAACCCATTGCCATGGCGGCGGAGCCGACGAGGGGAACCACCACCGTGATCGCGGCCGCGGCGAGGAGGCAGGTGTCGGTCGTTGCGGTCATGGTCGCCTCCCGCGATCGTTCGCACCGCCACCAAGCAGGGTCAGCCACCGCCGCTCCAGAGCGGCGGCGAACTCCAGCAGCCGCAGAAACGGGGATGTGAACAGGCGGCCCACCAGCACCTGATCGAACCCGCGGTCGAGGGCGATTCGATAGAGCCTCACCTGCACGCTCTCGGGCAGCCATCGCCCCACCGACCAGCGGTCGGCACCGGGGTGCCCGCCGAGCGCCGCCTCCAGTTCATGGCGGTCATGGAGGGCCGACGGCGACCGCAGGATCTGCAGGCTCCGCAGGATCGCGTGGCTGACGACGTGCACCAGAGGGATCACCCGCCAGCCAAGGCCGATCTCCGCGAAGATCAGCCCGGCCTGCGTCATCGAGGCATAGGCGAGCATGCTTTTGAGATCGGTCTGCACGCGGCCCACCAGATTGGCATGCAGGGCCGTGCCCAGACCGATCATGATCAGCGCCAGCCGCGCAAGCGGCGCCTGCTCCAGCAGCGGCTCGCACCGCAGCAGCACATAGGCACCAGCATGGATCGAGAGGGCGCCGTAGAAGATGGCGCTCGACGGCGTCGGCCCCTCCATGGCTTCCGGCAGCCATCCCGAGAACGGCACCTGCGCACTCTTTCCAAGCGTTGCAAAGACGAGCAGGAGCGACACGATCGTGGCGGTTGTCGCGGGCACGAGGCAGGTGCCGTTGGGCCAGCTCCCGCTGAAGAGCCGCTCGAAGTCGCCCGACCCCACCTCGCGATGCACCACCACCGCCGCCGCGAGCAGGCCGACGTCGCACACTCGGTAGGTCGCGAAGGCCCGCATGGCCGCCCGCACGGCATTGCCTCGCTCGAGAAAAAACCCGATCAACAGCGTCGATGAAATACCGAGCAGTTCCCAGCCCGCGAAGAGCACGTCGATGCTGCCCGCGAGCACCATCAGATTCATGCCGGTGCCGAAGACCGCCAGCAGCAGGAAAAACCGGGT
>JBIIFB010000239.1:0-4491 GCA_044237545.1 Pirellulales bacterium | reverse complement strand
AGCCCGGCCTCCCGGGCCGCCGCGATCGCGACGGGGTAGAAATCGTTGTGGCCGAACTCGCCCGCGATCCGGCCCTTGGCGGCGTCGTAGCCGAAGTTCGTGCCATTGGAATCCCACTCGCGGACGGCCGATGAGTTGGCAGCAACGGCCTTTTCCACCGCGCAGGGCCGCGCCGAACCGAGGCAGATACCCCCCCGGCTACCGTTCGCCGGGGCCGTGTCCAGCGCCTCCCGCCGCAGCACCGTCGGGGCATTGGCCCGGGAGGCAAGGGCCGAGACGCCGCAGCCGACGCTGTCGAGATGAAACTGCTCGACGCGTTCGAGCGTGGCCCGACCGATGCCGCCTGCGGCCCCGCTGGGCGACCGCAGAAAGTCGATGCAGTAGCGGGCCAGGCCGATTGCCTGGTTCTCCGTCCGCGGCAGCATGACGGTGGACCCCGACACGACATCACCACATGCCCGGTCTCCAGAGGTTGGGATGTGAGGGGTTGGGATGTTCATGGCACGACGCTCGGGCTTGCGGGGCAAAGGGAACGGAGCCCGAAGTTGTACACAAGCCACGGGATTCAGAAATCGGGGCATGCCGATCGGCCCCCCGGCTGGCTACACTACGATCATGACTCCGACCCAACTGGGCCCCTATACGATCCAGTCCCGACTCGGCCGCGGTGGTATGGGGGCGGTATACGAGGCGGTTGACACGACGTCCGGTGACACGGTCGCCGTGAAGGTGCTTGCATCGCACCTGGCCGATGATCCGGGAGTGCGGTCGCGATTCGAGGCCGAGATTGAGGCGCTCAAGAATCTGCGGCATCCGGGGATTGTCCGCCTGCTCGCATTCGGCGAGCAGGACGACCAGCCCTTTTTCGCGATGGAACTGGTTCGCGGCAAGAGCCTCGAGCAGATTCTCCGCGCGGGCCGTCGGTTCACCTGGCGGGAGACGGTCGCGATGGCGATCGAGATCACGCGGGCGCTCAAGGTGGCCCACGACAACGGCATCGTGCATAGGGACCTGAAGCCGGCAAACCTGCTGGTCGCCGATGCCCCGGCCGAGACTGAACCAGTTGCAGACCGGGTTACGGTGAAACTGGCCGACTTTGGAATCGCCAAGCTCTTCGGCGGCGTCGGCCACACGGCCCTGGGCCACGTCGTAGGCACAGCCGAATACATGGCACCGGAGCAGGCCGCCGGCAGGCCGATCGATCATCGTGCCGATCTCTATGCGTTGGGCCTCGTGATGTACGCGATGCTGACAGGTTCGCCGCCATTCCGCGGCACGCAACTCACAGAAGTGATCGACAAGCAACGCCGGGCGACGGCGCCGCGGGTGGCGTCGCTGGTCGCGGATGTCCCGGCGGAACTCGACGAGCTTATCGCTCGACTGCTTTCCAAAGAACCCGCACAGCGGCCCGCCAGCGCCCTGGCGCTGGGGCGGCTCCTGATGGCGATCGAAACGCTGCATAGTCCGACCAATCTCCCCCCGACAGGCTCGCCGGCACTGGCCCCAGGGAAATCCCAGCCCAAGCAGCAGACAACGCCCAACGCCGGCGTCGCGCCATCCCACGGCCGCGCGGTCCCGACGGAGCATGAGCGGAGCAACAGGGCAACGCAACCGGTCGATGCCATCAGTCAGACAGGCCCTGCACGCGTGCCGGGCAGGGCTGTTCCCGTCGCCGTGCCGCCCCCGAAACCCGACAAGAGTCTCGACCTGCTCGCCCCCACGCAGGCTCTTCCTACCCCGATCGCGTCAAAGCCACCTCTACCGGCAGCGCCACCGATGCCTCGGGGACGGCCCACGGCGGGCAGCCCACGGCCGACGGCGGGCAGTACGGACATCACGCAAGACTTCACCGGCCGAAGTGCCGGCCCCCACACGGCCGCATCGGCCTCCCCGGCTGGGGTCTCTCGCCTGCCCACCGATGTTGCCTCGGCAACCACACTCGTCGATCGAAGCCAACGCAATCAGTTCATCACCATCGCGGAAGCCGAGCGGGCGGCCGAGGAGAAGGCGCGACGGGAACATCTCTGGCAGCTCTTGTTTCAGGGGCTCACCGCTGCCGTCCTCCTGATCAGCGTTGTCGGCGGCGGCTGGCTGCTCATGAAGCCGCTCTCGGTCGATCAGCTCTACGGCCGCATCATGGCAGTGGCCAACGATCCTCACGGCGACCGGCGCGACGTGCGGGATGAGATCGAACTGTTTCTCACGAAGCATGCGGCTGACCCGCGGGCCGGCGAAGTTGGCACGATCAAGCAGGAACTCGATCGTGCGCGGCTCGAGCTGCGTCTTCGCCGCGCGGCCCGCGGCGACAAAATGCCTGCGTCTGCCGAACGCGACTACCGGGCAGCAATGACCAGCGAGAAATTCGGCCCCTCTGCCTGCATGACGGCGCTCGAGGCGATGCTGGCCGTCCACACATCCGGCGCCGCGGAGAGCACTTCCGGCCCCGATTCCGCCCCCATCCTCGACCTCGCCCGCTGGAAGGTTGAGCAGCTCCGTCCGCAGGCGGTCGCCGAACAACAGGAAGACGGCAAGCGGATCGCGGAATTATTGGCGGCGGCGGCCTCGCTTGCCGCCCGCGCCGACATCGCCAACGATGATGCCGCGCGAAAAAAGCTCGCGGGCCAACGGCGAGAGATCCTTGAAAATCTCGTCGAGGTCTATGCCCAACGGCCCCATGCGGAAGACGCCGTGGCATTCGCCACGCGGGAACTCGCTGCGGGCCCCACGCGGCCTCAGGCCGCCATTGCCCCTCCACCCGGAGCCGACTGACACCATGACGACATCGCTCCCCCTATCGCCCAAGCCCCACGACGCTCATGCCGACCGGCGAACCGCCAGCCGCGCGGCGTTTGCCCGTGCCCGCAACCTCATCCCCGGCGGCGTCAATTCGCCCGCGCGGGCCTTCGGCGGGGTCGGCGGCGAGCCGATCTTCTTCGCCCGCGCCCAGGGGCAGCGGCTGACCGATATCGATGGCAACACCTACCTCGATTACATCGGCTCGTGGGGCCCGATGATCCTCGGACATCGCCATCCGCGAGTGGTGGCGGCTATTGCCAAGTCGCTCGAGACGGGCACCAGCTACGGCGCGCCGACCGAGGCCGAGAGCCGCCTGGCCGAACTGATCATCGACGCGGTGCCGAGCATCGAGAAGGTGCGGATGGTCAGCTCGGGCACCGAGGCGGCGATGAGCGCCGTGCGGCTGGCACGGGGCTTCACCGGCCGCGACAAGCTGATCAAGTTCGCCGGCAACTACCACGGCCATGTCGATTCGCTGCTCGTGGCCGCGGGCTCCTCGGCTGCCACGCTGGGCGTGCCGAATTCCCCGGGCGTGACGGCCGGCACGGCGCAGGACACGATCGTGCTCGAATACAACGAGCCCGAGCAGCTCGAGGCCGTGTTCCGGGCCCATGGCGATCAGATCGCCGCCGTCGTGATGGAGCCGGTGGTCGGCAACATGGGGCTGGTCGTGCCGACGCGGGAGTTTCTCGACGCCGCACGGCGGCTGACACAGGCCCACGGTGCACTGCTTGTCTTCGACGAGGTGATGACCGGCTTCCGGCTCTCGCTGGGCGGTGCGCAGCAGATCCTCGGCGTCACGCCCGACCTCACCACGCTCGGCAAGATCGTCGGTGGTGGCCTCCCCCTGGGCGCCTACGGCGGCCGCCGCGACGTGATGGACCATGTGCTGCCGGCTGGCAAGGTCTTTCAGGCCGGCACCCTCGCCGGCAATCCGGTGGCGGTCGCCGCCGGCACGGCCACGCTCGAGGAACTCCGCGATCGGCCTCCCTATGCGCAGCTTGAGCGACACGGGGCAATGCTGGAGGAAGGCTTCCGCGGCGCTGCGGCGAAGGCTGGCCTTCCGGTCTGGGTCGCCCGCGTGGGCAGCATGATGACGATGTTTTTCCAGCGGGGGCCTGAGCCAGTGCCGGTGACCGGCTGGCAGACCGCCTCGCAGAGCGACACGGGCCGCTACGCGGCATTTTTCTGGGGCATGATCGATCGTGGCGTCTATCTGCCGTGCAGCCAATACGAGGCGCTCTTCTTTTCGAGCATGCACACCGATGACGATATCGAGGCCACGATCGCGGCCGCCGATGGTGTGCTTGCGGCGCTGAAGACGGCCTGAGCGATCATGCCGCGTCGGCCTGGAATGATCCCATCGCTTACGCTCCGGGCTTGTATGTGGGGAATCCCGTCGTACGCGGCATCCCATCGCTCACGCTCCGGGCTTGTATGCGTCTTGTGGTAACGCATCGCCCACGCGTTCCATCCCGCTCCCATAAAAGCCCTCGGCGTAAGCCGGGGGATCGGAAGCCACACAGAGCGCCGCATCAACCGTCGTGCCGATCCCATCGCTTACGCTCCGGGCTTGTATGCGTCTTGTGGTAACGCATCCCCCGCGCGTTCCATCCCGCTCCCATAAAAGCCCTCGGCGTAAGCCGGGGGATCGGAAGCCACACAGAGCGCCGCATCAACCGTCGTGCCGATCCC
>JBIIFB010000238.1:0-4492 GCA_044237545.1 Pirellulales bacterium | reverse complement strand
CCAGGCTCTCGGCAGAGGTGGTCAGTTCGGCAACCGGCTTGAAGACACCGCCAAGCACGCGGACCACCGCGTTGGCCATGAAGGAGCCTCGGTTGGGGGGCGCCAGCATCACAAACCGACCGAGCTTCCGGGGACGGTATCGCTCGAGCGCCGCCCGGGCAACGATGCCACCCATGCTGTGCGTCACCAGATGAATCGTACCCACGGCCCGGTCGGCATCGAGCCGTGCCAGTTCGAGGCTGAAGGCCTCCGCATGCACCAGGATCGAGCAACGCATGTTGCTGTAGCCCCACGGCTTGGAGAGGTAACCGCGGCGGTCGAGCCGGTGGCCGAGCATGGCCAACATCCACGAGTTGGCCAAAAAGCCGTGCACAAGCGACACGCACTCCCAAGGGCCAGCCTTGGAGGATGTCTGCTGGTCAGGCGTTGGCTCGGCCGAGGGGGCCGCCGCTGCCTGCGAGGCCGGCCCCGGCCTGGGTTTCATGCCGGCCGTCCGGCGGGGCGGGCGGCAGGGGCCGGGCAGCAATCGAGCGGGCAGACATCGTGGTTGGCCGGCAGAATGCCAATCGCCGCCCTTTCAGACCCAGCGTCGTTGCGTTCCGCGATCAGATCGCGAACCATCCCGACGAACGTTGGATCTGTGCCGACCGTCGCCGCACGAACCATCTCAACCCCCAACTCTTTGCACAGGTCGGCCGCTTCGGTGTCGAGATCGAACAGCACCTCCATGTGATCGGAAATGAATCCGATCGGAGCGATTACCACCTGCCTACCGCCGGCTGCATGCAGGTGCCGGATCGCGTCGCAAATATCGGGCTCCAGCCAGGGCTGGGTCGGCGGGCCACTGCGACTCTGGTAGACAAGTTTCCAGTCGGCGACGCCGGACTGTTCCGCCACCAGGCGACATGCCTCCGCGAGTTGCACGCCATACCGGCAGGATTCCGCCATCGACATGGGGATACTGTGTGCCGTGAACAAGACCGGAACGCCAGCACGACTAGCTTCGGGGAAGTGAGTGAGGGCCTGGGCAACGTTCTTTGCCATGGGGCCGACAAACCCAGGGTGGTTGAAAAAGACACGGATTTTATCGATCTGTGGGGCGCGGTCGCCGATCGCCGCGCAGGCAGCGGCGATGTTTTCCCGATATTGACGGCAGCCCGAGTAGCTACTGTAGGCACTCGTCACGAAGGCGATCGCCCGCTTGACACCCGCGTCGGCCATCTCGCGAATCGTGTCGGTGAGGAGCGGGTGCCAGTTGCGATTTCCCCAATAGACAGGGAGATGGGGCCCACGGCGGTCGAGTTCTTCCCGGAGAGCCGCAAGCAACGCGAGGTTTTGCGGGTTGATCGGGCTCTTGCCGCCGAAATGATGGTAATGCTCGGCAACCTCGAGCATCCGTTCCCGCGGGACATTCCGCCCACGGAGCACGTTTTCCAAGAACGGCATCACATCATCCGGCCCGTCAGGTCCACCGAATGAGACCAACAAGACGGCATCGTAGGAGTCGGCCATGGTCTCGGCGGCTGAAGAAGTGGGGCGGTTGCGAAAAACTTGGTGATCAACGAACCGTGCAGGCAATGGGCGAACCGTGCGGATGAATGCGAACGCGAAAATGACCCTGACGGGATTCGAACCCGTGTTACCGGCGTGAAAGGCCAGTGTCCTAGGCCCCTAGACGACAGGGCCGCACGTTTCCCTAGCATACCGTGAAGTGGGCGTTCGAACAGCCTCTGGAAAAGTTGCGATGCTGTCTCCACAAAAGAGTTGCACAAGAGCGCTGCATAAGCCCAACGCACAAGAGCAACGCAGTGGCTGTCACGCGAAGAATTGCGAAGCCGGCGTGGCCGCCGCAGCCAGCGTGGCCAGCGTGCCATGCTCAACCAGCATGTGGCTGATCGCCGACGACCGAATCCTCTGGTCGGAACGGTTTGCGGGAGTCCGCCTCCACCTCAACCGATTCAACCACGGTCTCACCGCGGGCAATGGCATCGAATACTTCTTGCCTGTGAACAGGCACTTCCTTCGGTGCCTCGACTCCCAGGCGGACCTTGTCGCCGCGGATTTCCACGACAACGATTGTGATGTCGTTGTTGATGACGATGCTTTCGTCTTTTTTCCGCGACAGGACCAACATTGAAACCTTCCTTGGCGGTCCGGACGAGACAGGTCGTGACACCTGCCCTCTTTGCCTCGCCGGCAGAGGAAGGGCAGGATACGTCGTCTCGAGTACTTGTAATGTAGATGCTTCTACGACGTGGTCAAGCAATTCTCCGGACTCTTCCGAACCGCAAGGCCGGGCTGGATGGAGAAACTGGCGGGATAAAGTCTGGTTTTTCGGCTGCATTCCCCTCGAACGGGCGGTGTGTCGGCGAGTGGACACTTGTGGAGTTCTGTGGATACTGACCAGCGTTGCCTCGCCAGGGCTGCCGGCCGGCCGGACTTGGCTCCGGCCTGGACTGCCGACAAGGCCCGCGGAATGCTGAAAAGGCTTCAGCCGCTTGTTGGTCGGATGATGGTCCTTATACTCTCTTGGCCAATGCCACCTCTGGACTGGTGGTGCGTGCTGTGATCATGCCATCTGCGGCATGTTCGCACGTTGGATGCAGCATCGAGTGGAAGCGTCATGCGAGAATGGTTTCGGAATCTGTTTACGGCCATCCGAACCGTGGCGGAGGGCATGCTGGTAACCCTGAAGGTTTTCAGCAGCACCTATGACCAGAAACGTAGGACGTTCACCGAGCACTTTGAATATCCCGAACTGCCCGCGCCTGTGGCTGCCCGGTATCGTGGATTCCACCGCTACGACTTGACCACGTGCATCGCCTGCGACCAGTGTGCGAAGGCGTGCCCGGTGGATTGCATTTACATCGGCAAGGAGCGGGTCAGCGGCGGCAAGGGCTTCCGTGTCAGCGGCTTCGCCATCGATTATTCCAAGTGCATGTTTTGTGCGTTGTGTGTCGAACCGTGCCCGGTCGACTGTATTTTCATGGGATCCACGCTCGATCTGAGTTGCTACAGCCGGGATGGAACGATCGTCGATTTCGCACGACTTCCTGTCGAGGTTGCCTGGGGCCGCTCGACCCTGAATCCGACTGCCGTTGCGGCGTCGAAGGTGATCGTCGATCCCGTTCATGGTGGCCCAAACCAATAGGCTTCGGCGTTGTGATGCCTGCCCTTTTTCTGCTCGTTTTTCCCTGTGTGGGGTGAGTCCTGATGCATCCCGTTCTGATTGCCGGCTACGTCGCCCTGTTTGCCGCCCTCGGGGCAGCATTCCTGTTCATCAACCTGCTCGTGGGCAGGTTGGTTCGGCCGCGGGCTCCGAATGCCGAAAAGCTCGAGGTCTATGAATGCGGCGAGCCGACGATCGGTTCGAGCTTCGTGCAATTTGACCTGAGATTCTATGTGGTGGCGCTGCTGTTCATCATTTTTGATGTCGAGGTGGCGTTGTTCTTTCCCTGGGCCACGGTCTTTGGCAAGGCAACCCAACTGGCGGATCCGGCGTTTGTTTCGGTTCAGGCCGATGGCCAATCGCTGACGCCGGGAGCCTTCGGGCTCATTCGGGAACTCGGCGTTGAAAACCCCGCGATCCCTGTCTTCCCGGGGTCTACCCTCACCGCCGCCGAATCTGTTTCCCACGCCGGAACGCTGCTTGCCCGCACCGCCGCTGTGGACATGGCGGCTTTCTTCGCCGTGCTTCTGGTCGGGTTTGCCTATGTCGGGTACCGCGGCGACCTCGACTGGGTGCGATCCGTTTCCTCGCAAGTGGCTGCGGGACAAGCCGCAGGTGCTGGCAGGCAGACGACGGCGGTCTGACGTCACGGTGAGTCACGTGTATGGGCGGTTTGTCTGCTCCGTCGGTTTTTCATCCTTCTGGGAATTCAAGCCCGTATGCAGGCTTGAAGAGACGTTTGACGAAAGGTCTGCCATGAGAGGTCTCCTGCTATGAGAGGGCCAGGTTTTCTGGAACAGTTGGAACGAGCGGTTCCCGGCGCGGTGTCCGGAAGCCGTCTCGACGCGCTCGACCCATGGATCGAGGTCGAGGCCCCTCGCCTGGTTGAGGTCTGCCAGTGGCTGAGGGAAAAGAGCGATGTCCGGTTCGATGCTCTCGAATGCATCACGGCCGTGGATTGGTTTGAGCCGGACCCCAAAAAGGCGGCCAAGGTAACCTGGCAGCCGCACACCGAACTCGTCTACCACCTCTGGAGCACGAAATCACGGGTCAGCATCGTGCTCAAAGTGAAACTGCCGCGGTGGAAGGGGGACGTGCCGGGACAGTTGCCGGAGGTGGGGAGCGTGTGCGGTGTCTGGCGTGGCGCCAACTGGCATGAACGCGAGGTCTACGACCTGTCCGGGGTCTGGTTCACCAGACACCCCGACCTGCGGCGGATCCTCTGCCCGGAAGACTGGGAGGGACATCCCCTCCGGAAAGATTATGAACAACCCCTCGAATATCACG
The DNA here is from genome assembly GCA_044237545.1 of Pirellulales bacterium. Classification (GTDB taxonomy): domain Bacteria; phylum Planctomycetota; class Planctomycetia; order Pirellulales; family UBA1268; genus CAMCQY01. The sequence goes on along the minus strand of JBIIFB010000238.1, from coordinate 36 downwards.
GCATCCGCGGCCGTTAGCCCCTCGTGAGGCCGTGGC
>JBIIFB010000093.1:0-14272 GCA_044237545.1 Pirellulales bacterium | reverse complement strand
AGTTTTTAACTTGTGGAATCGATGCCGGGACACGGACAAGTTAAAAACTTGCCGCCACGATGGGAGCGAGACACGGACAAGTTAAAAACTTGCCGCCACGATGGGAGCGGGACACGGACAAGTTAAAAACTTGCCGCCACGATGGGAGCGGGACACGGACAAGTTAAAAACTTGCCGCCACGATGGAAGAGAGACACGGACACGTTAAAAACTTGCCGCCACGATGAAAGAGAGACACGGACACGTTCAAAACCTGCCGCCACACGGGGAGCCGCACGTATCGCGACGCACAGAAGCTCGCATCATCCTTCGCCGAGATACGCGTCGCGAACGCGACGGTCGGAAGCGAGTTCCGAGCCGCTGCCGGTGAGCGTGATGCGGCCCGTTTCGAGAACGTAGCCCCGCGATGCGAGCTTGAGGGCCGCCCGGGCGTTCTGCTCCACCAGCACCACGGCGATGCCGCGGGCCGACAGCCCTCCGATCACCTCGAAAATCTTCGCGACAACCAGCGGCGCGAGCCCCAGCGACGGCTCGTCGAGCAGGAGCAGTCGGGGCCGACCGACGAGAGCCCGTCCCAGCGCCAGCATCTGCTGCTCGCCGCCGGAGAGCGTGCCTCCCATCTGGCCCATGCGGCTGCCAAGCACGGGAAACATCGCGCAGACCTCGTCGATGTCCCGCCGCATCTCCGCCCGATCGGTTCGCGTAAAGCCCCCCAGTTCGAGGTTCTCCCGTACCGAGAGCCGGGGGAAGATCCGCCGGCCTTCCGGCGCGTGGCCGACTCCCAGTCGGACGATCTCATGGGGCTCGAGCCCGGTGATCGGCCGGCCCGCAAACCGTACCTGCCCACGCCGCGTGGGCACAATCCCCGAGATCGCCATCAGGAGCGTCGTCTTGCCGGCACCGTTGGCGCCGATGATCGCCACGAGTTCGCCCTCGGCCACGTGCAGCGACACCCCGTCGAGCGCCCTGATCGGCCCGTAGCCGGCCTCAACATTCTCGACCTCCAGCATCGGCGGCTCCATGCGTGTCTCTCCGGCGGGGCTCACGATTCGCTGCCCAGGTAGGCCTCGATCACCTTCTCGTCCCGCCGCACGGCCGCCGGCGTGCCCTCGGCGATCTTCACGCCATGGTCGAGCACGGCCACCCGGTCGCTGATCCGCATCACCACGTTCATGTGATGCTCGATGAGAAGCACCGTCACGCCGCGATCCCGGATGCGTTCGACCAGCCGTGCCAGGTCGTCGGTCTCGGACGGATTCATGCCGGCTGCCGGCTCGTCGAGGAGAATCAGTTTTGCACCCGTGGCGACCGCCCGCGCGATCTCCAGCCGCCGCTGGTCACCGTAGGGAAGCTGTCCGGCAATCCGATTGGCGTCGCCGGCCAGACCAACAAACTGTAAGGCCTCGATCGCCGTCGCCTGCGCCGTGGCCTCGGCCCGCCGATTGGCAGGCGAACGGATGAGCATGGCCGGCACGCCGCCGGGGATCGTGCGGTCGAGTCCCACGAGCACGTTTTCGAGCACGGTCATGTTCGAGAAGAGGCGGATATTCTGAAACGTCCGCGAAATGCCGGCGCGGGCTACCACGTGCGGCGATCGGCGGCCCCGGTTCCAGACCGCGATCGTCCCGGCCGTGCCGAGAAGCCAGCCCGCGATCAGCCCCATCCAGCCACGGCGACGCACCCGCGCCTTGCCCGCTGCCAGCCGGTCCAGCACTTCCTCTTTGACGCGCGGCCCGCCGGCCGCCGAATCCACCACACCGGCCAGATCGGTGGTGTCGGGCACCGTTCCCGGACCGGCACGCCTGGCCGTCACTTCCGCCTGCAAGGCATTCCGCACCGCCCGCGCCTCGGCGAGGTCACGTTTGATCGCCAACACATCCGAGCCGTCGGCACTGACCACCCGCCACTTGCCCGCCATCTGATCGATCGCCAGCTCAGCCCGGAAGTAGCCCCTCAGCCGCGTGGCGGCACCGGAGACCGTGAACGGTTCGCCCGTGATCATGCCCCGCTTCACGACCGCCAGCCAGAGCCTGTCGATGTCGACGGCCGCGGCGGCGAACAGCAGGCCGGTGAGGAGCCCGATCCCGATCGCGGCCCAGAAGGTGCCTGCAGTGAACGACTGCTCCAGCCTGCGGCCCTCGAACCGCACCGAACCGCTGGTGGGCGAATAGATGCCGCTGATCGTGTTGAAGGCCGTGGTCTTGCCGGCGCCGTTGGGGCCGATGACCGAGACGATGCTCCCCGCCGGCACGGCCAGATCGAGTTCAGACACGGCGACCAGACCGCCAAACCGTACCGTCAACCGATCGAGATCGAGCAGGGGTGAACCGTCCACGCCACGCACGGCCACGCGGGCGGCTGACGACAGCGGCGGGAGGGGGCGCTTCATGCCTGCTCCTCGTGGAGTTCGGCGGCGAGCCGCCGCGAGGGCACGAGCCCCTCCGGCCGATAGCGCATCACGAGTACGAGCGCCAGGCCAAACACGGCCAGCCGCCAGCCGCTGAAGGAGAGCAGGCTCGACCCCGTGGGGTTGATGTTCAACTGCTGGATCCATGAATCCGCCCACGGTGCGAGCACCGTGTCGAAGCCGACGAGAATTGCCACGCCCAGGATCGTGCCGGGGATGCTCCCGAGCCCGCCGAGAATGACGGCGCAGAGCACCATGATCGACCGGTTGAAGTCGTAGGCGTTGGGATCGGCAGTTGTGGAGAGGCTCGCCGCATAGAGGCAGCCAGCCAGTCCGGCCACGGCCGACGACATCGCAAAGGCGGAGAGTTTCACCCGCGTGGCCGAGATGCCCATCGACGAGGCGGCCAGTTCGTCTTCGCGGACAGCGACCCACGCCCGACCGAGCCGGGATCGCTCCAGCCTCCGCATCGCCACAACGACACCGGCCAGCGACAGCAGGGCGAGGTAGTAGAACCAGCGTGGATCGATGGCGAACGCCAGGCCGAGGTCGATGCCGCCGACCTTCACACCCGCGCCGGGAGGAGGCACGGGGTTCAGTCCCTTCATCCCACCGGTGATCTGCTCCAGATTGCGAAGCGTCACCTTGACGACCTCGCCGAAGCCGAGCGTGACGATGGCGAGATAGTCGCCGCGGAGGCGGAGGGTCGGCGCGCCCAGGGCCAGACCGATGCCGGCCGTCGCCAGCACGCTCACGATCGTCGCCGGCAGAAACCCGATCTGGAACGGATACATCGGCACCGTCAGGATCGCCAGCAGGTATGCCCCGATGCCAAAGAACGCCGCGATCCCGAGATGGACGAGGCCCGTATAGCCCACCATCACGTTGAGCCCGAGCGCCAGGATGCAGTAGATGAAGAGCGTGGTCACCTGCCCGCCCAGCGCGCCGCCGAGCGCCGGCACGAAGAGCGGCGCCGCCGCCAGCACCGCAAGCGTGATCAGATCCCACCTTTCGCGGACGAAGTCCCACCCCTGCTGCCGCTGCGACAAGGGATCGGTACTCTGCTCTCCGTGTTCGGCTGTCGGCCCGGTCATACCTTCTCCTTCGTCCTGCGGCCAAGCAGGCCCTCCGGCCGAAACACAAGGATCACGATCAGGATCGCAAACACGATCGCACCGGCCCAGCGCTCGCCAACATAGGCACTCGACAACGACCGCACGAGGCCGATCACAAGCCCCCCGACGACCGCGCCGGGAATGCTGCCGATGCCGCCAAGCACCGCGGCCGTGAAGGCGTAGAGACCGTTCTGGAATCCCATCTGGAAGCCGATGGTGTTGATGTAGAGCCCGTAGATCACGCTCGCCGCCCCCCCCAGCGCCCCGCCGATGAAGAAGGTCGCGGCGATCACGCGATCGACGTCCACGCCCACCAGTGCCGCCGCGGTGGGATCCTGCGACACCGCCCGCATCGCCCTGCCCAGGCGGGTCGTCCGCACCAAAAGCGACAGCCCGAGCATCAGCGGCACGACGACCACCACCACCAGCAGGTCCTTCCAGGTGAACTGCAGCCCCTCGCCCGGCAGCAGGTTGGCGGAGGGGAGCAACTCGGGAAACGACCGGTCGGAGGGCCCGATCCAGAACAATCCGATGTTCATAAAGATGAATGACACGCCGATCGCGGACACCAGCGGGGCGAGCTTGGGGGCGTTTCGCAATGGCTTGTAGACGATCCGGTCGACGCAGACGTTGAGCGTGCCGCAGAACAGTCCGCAGGCCACCACCAACAGCGCGATGCCCAGCCACGTGGCCGCAGGTCCGGCCGCCGCGAGGCCGCAGGCCGTCACCAGCGTCAAAGCCAGGCAGGCACCCAGCATGATGAGATCGCCGTGCGCAAAATTGATCAGGCCGATAATCCCGTAGACCATCGTGTAGCCAAGCGCGACCAGCGCGACCAGCGCCCCGTTGGTCAGTCCGATCAGGCACTGCTGGAGGAAAAACTGGGCTGACACAAGCAGGCTTTCGCGAAACGGGAGCGGTCGACGACGCCGGAGTCTACAGCGCAGGCCCTTCCTGTGCATCGCGATCTTCGGTCACTCCACCGGGCGATTCACTTTCAGCCTCACCGCTTTCGACCGTGGCATCGATGATCTCCTCGAACTCAAAGCGGCCATTTTTCACGACGCTGACGGTGAGCGTCCGCATCGTGGTGTCGCCATTGGCATCGAAACCCCATTGTCCCAGGGCCCCATCGAAATGGCGGATCGCCAGGGCCGCGTCGGAGATGGCACGACGGTCCTTCGTGCCGGCCACACGGATCGCCTCGATCGCGACGCAGGCGGCCTCGTAGCCGTAGACCGCATAGGCTTCCGGCGTCTCGTGATACTTGGCCCGGTAGCGTTCCACGAACGTCTTGCCCTTGCCGGTGAGTTTCTCGGGGGGCAGGCCTCCAAACGTCACAAAGCACCGCCCCTCCAGGTTGGCCGCCCCTGCCGCGTCGATGAAGACCTGCTCGCGACAGCCGTCCGGCACCATGAGCAGGGCTCCGACCCCGGCGCTGGCCATATCCTTGGCGAGTTGGCCCCCCTTGCTCTGCGTCGTGCCGCCGAAGTAGACGAGGTCGGGCTTGGCCGCCTTGATGCTCGCCATCAACGACTTGAATTCCTGCGCCTTGGCGTCGATCGAGTCGTGGCCCAGGACCTCGATGCCAATCTCCCGACACCGCTCGTCGAAGAGGTCTGCAATCCCCTTCCCGTAGACCTCGTTGTCGTCGAGGATGCTGACGGTTTTTACGCCGCGTCGCTTGGCCCAATCGGCCGCCAGCGGACCCTGCAGATCGTCGGCGGGAACCACCCGCACATAGTTGAGGCGTCCCGTGGGCCGGTAGACCTCGGGCTCTCCCGGCGCGCCGAGACCGGGCTTGGTGAGCCCCACGGCCGTGTTGGCCGGCGACACCATCAGCAGGTCGCCCAGATTCAGAATCGGCATCGACACCTTCGCAGCGCCAGAGTTGAACGTGCCGATGTACGCAACCACGTCGGGATCCTGCAGGGCACGGCGGGCATTGGCGGCCTCCGTCTCGCTCGTCCACTGGCCGGCAGCGGCCGTGGAGTCATCGAGGTCGAGATACTCGATCCGGAAGGGGCCGACCCTGCCGCCAGCCTCCTCGACGGCCATGCGGATGCCCCGCACGATCGTGTCGGACTGCTGCTTGGCGCTGCCGGTCCGCGGCAGGCTGGAGACGATGGTGACGAGCGAGGGATCAGCGGGCCGACAGCCGGCCAGGACCAGGCCGACCAGCAGGTAGATCAAGGCTTGTATGGATGCGTTCATGCAGTGTGAATGTATGGACTCCGGAGAAACCCCGTCAAATCGGCGGGTCGGGGCTGCCCATGACCCGTCGCCAGACGTTCGCTACGGGCATCCTGCCCTTCGCTCACTCGATGGCGGCCGCGCTTCGGCATCCTGCCTCCGCTTGCCGCCAACGCCGGCTCTCGGGACATGGGCAGCCCCTCACGGATGATTCCGAGTCCCATACAAGCCCGGAGCGTCAGCGATGGGATACGACGTTCCCGCCCCACTACCGTTTCACCAGCCGCCACGCCCTGTGGATTCGCTGGTTCCTGAAGTCTTCGGGAATCGTCCGGTTGGTGATCTCGCGGAACGTATAGAGAGCCGACAGCCGCTCCTCCGCGAGATGAAACCTGCGGAAGTTCGTCGAGAAATAGACGACGCCCCCCGGCACGAGATTTTTTGCGACCAGGTCCAGCAGGTCGGCATGGTCGCGTTCGATGTCCCACGGCGTTTCGCTTCGGGCTGACCGCGAATAGGTCGGCGGATCGACCACGACAAGGTCGAACGGCGGCTCGCCGCGTAGCGCCCTATGCTCGAGGAATGCCCGAGCCTCGTCACGCACAATCCGGTGGCGGCCCGCATCCTTGAAGCCGTTCATCGAGAGGTTTGTCCGCGTCCACTCGAGGTAGGTATTCGAGAGATCGACGCTGACCGTTTCCTTGGCACCCCCCGCAGCCGCGTAGACCGAGAAACTGCCGGTGTAGCAGAAGAGGTTGAGCATCCGCTTCCCCTCGGCCTCGCCGCGGACCATTGCCCGCGTCTGCCGGTGGTCGAGGAAGAGCCCCGTGTCGAGATAGTCGGAAAGGTTGACCTCAAACGAGAGATCTCCCTCCTTCACGGAGAACACCGTCTGCCGCTGGTCGACTTTTTCATACTGGCCACCATCACGCTGGCGGCGGCGCATCTTCAGAAACGTCTGCGTCGGCGGCACGCCCAGTTCCAACGCCGCCGCCTCGATCATCTTGTCGAGCCAAACGTCGTGCTCGATGTCTGTGCGTTCGTGCGGCCGCTCGTATTCGGCCGCGTGCAGCCAGCCCGCATACCAGTCGATCACCAGCGGGATTTCGGGGATGTCACGGTCGTAGACGCGAAACGCCTCGAACTGCTGCCGTCGCGCCCACTTCGAAAGATGCTTGAACCGCTTGGCAAGGCGACGGCGGAAGTCGCCGATCTGGTCGTCGACAGGGCGGGCTCTGCGGTGCAGCGGAAAACCGTCTCTGGGGGAGGCGCGTTCGCTAGGCAGATCGTCACTGGGCAGATCGTCACTGGGCAGATCGTCACTGGGCAGATCGTCACTGGGTAGATTGTCGCTGGGTAGATTGTCGCTGGGTAGATTGTCGCTGGATGGATTGTCGCTGGATGGATTGTCGCTGGATGGATTATCGTCGGACGGATTGTCGTCGGACGGATTGTCGTCGGACGGATTGTCGACGGGACGGCAGAAGTCTCCTCGCGGGGATCTTTCGCCGTCACCGTGTGTGGCGATGCTTTCTTCTTGAGGGCGAAAGCTCCTACGCTCGTCGAGCTTCCGCCGATCCCGTCGCTCAGCATCGGGAGGGGCGGTGTCTCCCAAGGAATGTGGGATGTCCGCGCCGCCCGTGGAGTGTGCGGGTGCGGGTGCGGTGCCTCCCTTGGGAGGTGGGGGGATGGTGCCTCCCGTGGGAGGTGGGGGGGCGGCGACGTTTTGCTCCGCGAAGTCACGCCTTCGGATCTCCACCTCCAAGAGCCGGCAGGCGATCGGTCCGTTGGAGAGCGGCACGCGATAGGTCGGACGCAGGCCGAGTTGGCCGGCCGCGGGCGTGTCGGCCGCAAGAATCGCCGCACGCCAGCCGCCGCAGTGCTGCACGAGCCAGTCGCCAAACCGCCTGTAAAAGGCGGCCGATCTCGGCAGCGGCAGCCGCTCGCCGTAGGGTGGATTGGTGACCACGAGCCCGCTCTCACCGGCGGGCCTTGCCTGCTCGAAGTGCTTGATTTCGATCGCGATGCAGGAACTCACGCCCGCTGACTCAGCGCAGGCCTTCGCCGCCGCGACAGCCTGCGGATCGAGATCACTGGCCTGAAAGCCCCCGGCCGGCTGCCTCACGCGCGCCTCGAGTTCGGCTACCAGCCGGTCGAACAGACCGTGATCGCAGTCACGAAACTTCGAAAAGCCATGCGCCTTCCGCCTCGCGCGATAGAGCCCAGGCGCAATACCGGCCGCGATCGTTGCCGCCTCGATGACGAGCGTGCCCGAGCCGCACAACGGGTCTAACAATAGCTCGCCTTTCTCATCATCAACCGTACGCTCGCATTTCTCATCATCAACCGTACGCCCGCTCCCGTTGCTCCCAACCCGCCACCAGCCCGCTGTCGCGAGGATCCCGGCGGCAAGCACCTCGGAGAGCGGTGCGTCGACTTCGCCCATTCTCCAGCCCCGCTGGTGGAGCGACCTTCCGGCCGCATCGCGGAAGATCGTCGCCGTGTCGCCCACCAGATGGAGCCCAAGCCGGAGCGTCGCCCCCCGCAGCTGCACGCTCGGCCGCTTGCCACTGGGGGTGCGGAGCTGGTCGACGATCGCGTCTTTGACGATCTGGGCGGCGTAGAGCGAGTGCGTCAGAAACGTATCGTGGATGGCGGCATCCACCCGCAGCGTGTCGGAAACCTTCAACTGCTCTCGCCAATCGACCTCCATCATCGCCCGGTAGAGCGAGTCGGGGGAATCGACGCGGAAACGCCCGAGCGGCTCGAGCACGCGGATCGCCGTGCGGCTCTCAAGCACCACCCGGTAGAGCGTCTCCTTTTCAGCCCCCGGCGGCGCTGAAAACTCGATCGTCCGCCGTCCTATACGGAGGTCCTGTGCCCCGAGGTGCTCCAGTTCCTGGGCGAGAATCCACTCGAGCCCTTCGGGGGTGCGGGCGGTCAACCGCGGCGGCTCTTCAACCGCCGGCGCCGGCAGCGGCCGGGGCACGGGAGGCACAGGGGGAAATCGCACCACGTCCATCACGCTCTCATTCGGTCGAAGTTCAGGACATCTCTATGAATTCTTCAACCGTGATGCCCATGTCGCCGATGAGCCCGTGCAGCGTTCCCCTCTTCAAGGTGCGTCCCTTGTGGATCGGCACCACGATCCGTTGCCAGCCGTCTCCCGCTGCACGGAGGAATACGGCATGGCTGCCCTTCTGCCGATCCAACACGAAACCGAGCTTTTCAGCCACGGCGATCAGCTCCCGGGCGGTCACGGCCGGCAGCCGCGTCATATCGCAACCTCGACGGGCTTAATCAGCAGATCCTCCACGGGAATCTTTTCCCCCCTGGCGGCCATGCTTTCCAAATAAACCTCGATCGCTTGACGAACATTCTCTACGGCCTCGTCGAGCGTGTCGCCCTCGGAGTGGCAGCCTTTCAGGGCGGGACAAGAAGCATGAAACCCACCTTCAGGATCGCGTTCGAGAACGACAGTGAAATGATGCTTCGTCATCGAGGCGAATCTCCATAGGCCACGGGGCTTCTTCCCATGCCAACCTTACGCCAAGCACCGCGGCCTGTCGAATACCGCTGCCATCAACGGGCCGCTACGGCCTCCGGGAAGCGATCCTGGATCGCCTGCACGCCAAGCTGCTCGGTCTGCAGCGCCTCCATCGCCAGCACGCAGGCCTCCGCCGCCGGCAGCGTCGTGATGCAGGGCACGCCGTAGAGCACGCTCGCGGCCCGGATCCGGCCCTCGTCGGTGCGGGCGCCCTTGCCCCGCGGCGTGTTGAAAATAAGTTGCACGCGGCCGTCGATCAACGAATCGAGAAGGTTCGGATGCCCCTCCTGCAGCTTCTTGACGATCTCGACGGCGATGCCGGCCTCAGTGAGCGCCCGCGCAGTGCCGGAGGTCGCAATCAGTTCGAAGCCCATGGCCAGGAGCCGGCGGGCCAGCCCCACCATCATCTCCTTGGCCTGCGGGCTCGCCACGCTCAAAAAGATCCGACCCTTCTGCGGCAGCAGAATGCCCGCGGCGATCTGGCTCTTCGCAAAGGCGATGCTGAAGCGGTCGCTCACCCCCATCACCTCGCCGGTGCTCCGCATCTCCGGGCCCAGCGCGATGTCGACGCCGGCGAACTTCACGAACGGGAAGACGCTCTCCTTGACGCTGATGTGAGCCGGCACAGGATCGGATACGACCCCCTGCTCCGCCAGGCTCACTCCGGCCATCACCTTCACCGCCACCTTCGCCACCGGCAGCCCCGTGGCCTTGGCGACGAATGGCACGGTGCGACTCGCCCGTGGGTTCACTTCGATCACATACAGCGTCGGCCGGCCCTCTTCCTTCTTGACGGCGAACTGCACGTTCATGAGGCCAACCACGCCGAGGCTTCGGGCCATCCGGGCGGTCGCCAGCTTGATTTCCTCCACCACCTCGGCCGACAGGCTGTGCGGCGGGATGCAGCAGGCCGAGTCGCCGGAGTGCACGCCGGCCTCCTCGATATGTTCCATGACGCCGGCGATGATCACGTCGCGGCCGTCGCAGATGCAGTCGACGTCGACCTCGATCGCGTCCTCGAGAAACCGGTCGATCAACACCGGCTGCCCCTGGGCCACGGCAAACGCCTCTGCGACATACCGCTCGAACTGCACGTGGTCGTAGCAGATCTCCATGGCCCGGCCGCCGAGCACGAAGCTCGGCCGCACCAGCGACGGGAAACCGATCCGGGCCACCTCGCGGCGGGCCTGTTCGAGCGTCCGCGCGATGCCGCTGGCCGGTTGCTTGAGCCCCAGCCGATCGAGCAATTCGCGAAACTTCTCCCGGTCCTCCGCCATTTCGATCGTGTCGACACTCGTGCCGATGATCGGCAGCCCGGCGGCAAACAGCGCTCTGGCAAGGTTCAGCGGCGTCTGCCCGCCGAACTGCACGATCACGCCGTCGGGCTGGATGCGGTCGGCGATGTTGAGCACGTCCTCGCAGGTGAGCGGCTCGAAAAAGAGCATGTCGCTCGTGTCATAGTCGGTGCTCACCGTCTCGGGATTCGAGTTGACCATCACGCTCTCGATCCCCATCTCGCGGAGCGCGAAGCTCGCGTGGCAGCAGCAGTAGTCGAACTCGATGCCCTGCCCGATCCGGTTGGGGCCGCCGCCGAGGATCATCACGCGTTTTTTCCCCGGCTCCTTCGGCCGTGCTTCGTCCTCGTCCTCCCACGTGGAGTAGTAGTAGGGAGTCTGGGCCTCGAACTCGGCGGCGCAGGTGTCGACCGACTTGTAGGTGGCCACGATCCCGCGGCGTTTGCGGTCGTCGCGGACCTCCATCTCTGAGGCACCCAGCAAGACGGCCAGTTGCCGGTCGGAGAATCCCGCCTGCTTCGCGTGCCGCAGCAGCGCGTCATCGATCGCCGCCAGCGTGCCGACCGTGCTGATCAGACTTTCAATCTCGACGATCTGCTGGAGTTGGTCGAGAAACCAGCGGTCGATGGCGGTGAGTTCGTAGAGTTCCTCGACCGTCATGCCCGCCTTGAATGCGTACCGGAGATACCAGACCCGGTCGGGGTCGGCGGTGGCCACTCGGGCGCGGATGTCGTCGAGCGATGGTTCGGCCGCGGTGCCCCAGAGGTCCTTGCCATCGCAGCCGAAGCCGAAGCTGCCGACTTCCAGGCCGCGGAGCGCCTTCTGAAACGCCTCCTTGAACGTGCGACCGATCGCCATCGTCTCCCCCACGCTTTTCATCTGCGTGGTGAGCCGACTGTCGGCTTCCGGGAACTTCTCGAACGCGAACCGCGGCACCTTCACGACGACATAATCGATCGAGGGCTCGAAGCAGGCCATCGTCCGCCGCGTGATGTCGTTGGGCAGTTCGTGCAGCCGCCAGCCCACCGCCAGCTTGGCGGCGATCTTCGCGATCGGAAAGCCGGTGGCCTTGCTGGCAAGCGCCGAAGACCGGCTGACGCGGGGATTCATCTCGATCACGATCATCCGGCCGTTCTGGGGATGGACGGCGAACTGGATGTTCGACCCTCCCGTCTCGACGCCGATCGCCCGGATCACGGCAAAGCTGGCGTCTCGCATCCGCTGATACTGCCGGTCGGTGAGCGTCATCGCTGGGGCGACAGTGATCGAATCGCCGGTATGCACGCCGCAGGGGTCGAAGTTTTCGATGGAGCAGACCACGACCGCGTTGTCGTCCGCGTCGCGCATCACCTCCATCTCATATTCCTTCCAGCCGAGAATCGACTCCTCGACGAGCACTTCGCCCACCGGCGAAAGATCGAGGCCTCGCTGCACCTTCTGGTCGAACTCCTCGCGGTTGAACGCGATCCCGGAGCCGGAGCCGCCGAGCGTGAAGCTGGGCCGGATCACGGCGGGCAGACCGATCTCGGCGAGCACCTCGCGGGCTTCAGACAAGGTCTTGACGATCCGTCCCCGGCAGGTCTCGAGACCGATCTTCCGCATCGTCTCCTTGAAGATCTCACGGTCCTCGCCGCGGCGGATCGCGTCGGCTCTCGCGCCGATCATCTCCACGCCATGTTTTGACAGCACGCCGTGGCGTTCCAGTTCGAGGGCGAGATTGAGGGCCGTCTGGCCGCCCAGGGTCGGCAGCACTGCGTCTGGCTTCTCGATCTCGATCACCTTTTCGAGCATCTGCCAGGTCAGCGGCTCGATGTAGGTGCGGTCGGCCGTGCCCGGATCGGTCATGATCGTGGCCGGGTTTGAGTTCACCAGCACGACCCGATAGCCGTCCTCGCGGAGCGCCTTGCAGGCCTGCGTGCCCGAATAGTCGAATTCGCAGGCCTGACCGATGACGATGGGCCCGGAACCGATCAGGAGAATCGTGTGGAGATCGTCGCGGCGGGGCATGGAAAAACCTGGGGTGCGCGCAAAACTTCCAGAGATTAGCATCCCGACCGCCACGGCTTCAACGAACAGCTACAATTCCCGCGACCGGTGCACTTCCTCCCTGTCTGACACCCTTTCAAGGCCGCTTCCTCCGATGCCCATCGCCACCCCCTCGCTCGACGCCCTCCGCGACACGCTTCCCGACGAACTCAAAGACATCCGCCTCAATCTGTCGAGTGTGCTGGCGGGGGAAAACCTCCAGCCCATGCAGGCCATGGGAGTGGCGCTGGCCGCCGCCGCCTTCGTGCGGTGCGGGCCGCTCGTTGACGCGATCGAGGCAGACCTGAGGGCGAGTGACCCCGCCGCCGCGGCGCCGGTGATCTCCGACGCCACCGCCGCGGCCGGCCTGATGGCGATGAACACCGTCTACTACCGCTTCCGCCACATGCTCGGCAAGGAGAGCTACGAAGCCCGCCCTCCCCGCCTCCGCATGAGCCGTATGGCCCAGCCGGCCACCTCCAAGGCCGACTTTGAACTGATGAGCCTTGGCTGCGCGGCGTTGGCCGGCTGTGAGCTCTGCATCAAGAACCACGAGGCGAGCCTCGTGCATCTGGCCGTGAGCGAGGACGCCTGCCACGACGCCGTGCGAATTGCCGCCGTGATCAACGCCGCCGCCTGCGGTCTGCCAGCCTGACGCCGCGCGGGCCTGACGCTGTTTCCGCGAACGCACTCGGCCCGCAGAACCCCATAAAAGCCCTCGGCGTGAGCCGGGGGATCGGCAGCAAGGAATCCCGTCGCTTACGCTCAGGGCTTGTATGAACCCCGGCAGTACGGAATCCCGTCGCTTACGCCTCCCATAAAAGCCCTCGGCGTGAGCCGGGGGATCGGCAGCAAGGAATCCCGTCGCTTACGCTCAGGGCTTGTATGAACCCCGGCAGTACGGAATCCCGTCGCTTACGCCTCCCATAAAAGCCCTCGGCGTGAGCCGGGGGATCGGCAGCAAGGAATCCCGTCGCTTACGCTCAGGGCTTGTATGAACCCCGGCGGCACGAAATCCCGTCGCTTACGCTCAGGGCTTGTATCAGGCGCTTGTATGAAGCCTCCCCACAGCCCCGGCGTGCCAGCCGCCCAGTCAGCCGCCAGGTCAGCCGCCCAGTTCACGAAGGTATTCGAGCGTATAAATGCCGCTCGAGTGCCCGTCGGAAAACTCGATCGAGTAGGCGTATTGTCCCACTGGCTTCATGCCCGCGATCGCAAGCGGTGCGAGATCCTCGGGCTTCAGCACCGTCAGCAGTGATGGCGCCGCAGGCTGCACCCGCTGCTCGCGACAGGTCGCACAAGGGCAGGCGTCCCGCAGGAGCCGGGGCGTATAGCTGGCCTTTCTGCCATCGCTCCAGGCGATCTCGATGCTGCCCTGATCGAGGCGGCTGATGGACTCTGGCGTGGGCTGGGTCATGCGGGTCTTTCCGATGGTTGCTCTGCCGTTCGAGCGGCATTCGTATCTGTGTTCGTATCTGCGTTCGTGTCTGTATTCGTGCCGCGATGATCGACGATCCGCCGTCCTTTGCCCTCAAATCGGGGCAGGCTGCCCATGGGAACGACCACCACCTCCACCCGCAGCCCAAGCCGCAGGTGCAACTCGCCGGCAACGCGTTCGGGAGCCGAAAGCCGATCCTCGATTTCCAGATGCAACACGTCGAGACTCCCGCGGTTCGAAAGCGTGATCCGG
>JBIIFB010000120.1:0-11686 GCA_044237545.1 Pirellulales bacterium | reverse complement strand
TCGATCACGATCAGCACCCGGCGGTACTGCCCCCGCATCTGGGCCAGCAGCTTCTCGGCCGCATCAAAGTCGTTGTGGGGAAACGGCCGCCGGCGGGCCCCGGAGAGCACGGCCCCCTGCAACAGGCTGTTGTGGGCGAGGGCGTCATGCAGCACGAGGTCGCCGGGGCCGACGACGTGGCCGATCACCGTCTCGTTCGTGGCATGCCCGCCCACGAACGTCACCGCATCCTCCGCCCCGACGAAGCGGGCGATTTCCCGCTCCAGTTCCTGATGGATCGTCTTCTCGCCCGACACAAGCCGGCTGGCCGACACGCTTGTGCCGAAGCGGTCGATCGCGGCCTTGGCGGCTGCAGTCACCTCCGGCTCGCCCGACATCCCGAGATAGTTGTAGGTCGCCCAGCTGACCATCTCTCTTCCGCCGATCACGGTGCGGTCATTGGTGAGCCCCTCGTGCAGACTGAAGTAGGGATTCTCAAGCCCCGCCTCGCGGACCATGGCAAAGTTCTGCTCAAGGGCACGGACCTCGGGAAACTGGGCAATGTCATAGGCATCGGCGGGGATCTCGCCACCGGTCGCCGGGGCCGGGGCCGCGTCGGCCCCGACACGCCACTGCTCCGCGACGGCGACCTTGACCGGCATGTGATCGAGAATTGCCTCGGTCACTTCCCGGCAGGTCTCGATCTGCGGGAGCACCTGTTCCGGGAAACGGGCGCCGAAGGACTCCTCGAGGCTGGCGACGATCTCCATCCGCTCGAGTGAATCGAGTCCGAGTTCGACGATGTTGGTGTCGAGCGTGAGATGACCGGCCCGTTCCTTGGCAATCTGCCGGACGTGCTCAAACACAGCCTGCACGATTTCCTGTGGCAGATCGCGGTCGGCCCGATTGCCCCGCGATGCCTCACCGACCGGTCGCTGACGGGCCAGCCGCGGCTGCTCGGGGGCCGGCGCGGGCACGGCGGGCTGCTGCCAGCCGATGTATTGATCCACCACCTCGAGCGTGCCATCGAGAAACTGCCGTTTGCAGGCATGCCGCTGGATCTTGCCGCTGGAGGTCTTCGAAATGCTGTTGGGACGCACGAGCACAATCGCCTCGACGGCCAGTTCATGCTCCGTTGCCAGCCGCTTGCGGATCGCCTCGAAAGCGGCCGTTACCTCGGAGACGTCCCGCCTGCCGCGCTCGACCTCGGCCACCACGGCCACGCGTTCGCGGCCGTCCACATCGACGGCGAAGGCGGCGATCGAGCCGGCCCGCACGAGCGTGCTCGCCTCCTCGACCGCATGCTCGATGTCCTGCGGGTAGTGGTTGCGACCGCGGATGATGATCAGGTCCTTGAGCCGGCCAGCCACGAACAGTTCGCCATTGTCGAAGAAGCCGAGGTCTCCGGTGCGGAGGTAGGGGCCGGGATTGGGCTGCCACTGTGCCACGGCCTGCCCGGGCGACGGCTGTTCAGGCTGCGACAGCATCGCCCCAAACGTGGCCGCGGAGGTATCGCCACACTTCCAGTATCCCTGCGCCACGCTCGGACCACTTACCCAGATCTCACCGACACGGCCGGGGGGCAGGGCATCGCAGGTCTGTGGATCGACGATCAGCACGTCCTGGCCGTCGAGTTCCCGGCCACTGCCGACCAGCCGCCGGACCGCCGGCGCATTCGCGGGCCGTGAGATCGCCAAGCCGGTTTCGATCGACGACGCGTCGAACGACCGGACCACCGGCGGCTCGAATTTCATGCCGCCGGTCACCATCAGCGTGCTTTCGGCGAGCCCGTAGCAGGGATAGAACGCCTCGCGGCGAAACCCGCACGGTGCGAAGGCCTCGCAGAAGGCGTCGATCGTCTCGGCCCGCACCGGCTCGGCCCCGTTGAAGGCGAGGGTCCAACTGGAGAGATCGAGCGTGGCCCGCTGCTCGGGCGTGGTCTTCCGGACGCAGAGTTCGTAGGCGAAGTTGGGTCCGCCGCTGATCGTGGCCCGGTATTTCGAGATCGCCTGCAGCCACCGCAGCGGTTTTTGGAGAAACGCCACGGGCGACATGAGCACATTCAACTTGCTGCCGTAGAGCGGCACCAGGATGCCACCGATCAGCCCCATGTCATGAAAGCTCGGCAGCCAGAACACGCCCGGCTGGCTCCGCGTGACCTCGAAAGCCTGCATGATCCGCAGCGAGTTGTGGAGCAGGTTTTCGTGCGAGAGCATCACGCCCTTCGGCGTGCCGGTCGAACCGCTCGTGTACTGCAGGAAGGCGAGGGTGCTGCCGTCGATATCCGGCCGCTCCCAACGGTCGGCCCAGGCCACATCGAGTTCGCTGTCCACCTTCCAGATCAGGTGCTCCAGGCTCGGGGCGGTTGCCCGCAGGGAATCGAACCGGTCGACAACATCGCGGGTCGTGAGCGCCACGGAGGCTTCCGCGTTGGAGGCGATGGCCTCGATCCGCTCGACCGACCTGTTTTTACGCGGCGGATAGGCTGGCACGGCGATCGCCCCGCCATACAGGCAGCCCATGAACGCCGCGATGAAGTCGAGCCCCGAGGGGAAGAGCAGGAGCACCCGCTTGCCCGCCATGCCCTCGCTTGTCAGCCATGCGCCGACCGCCCGGGCCTTCCGGTCGAGTTCGGCGTAGGTGATGTTGAGCTCTTCATTTTCACCATCCACGAGAAACGTGAAAGCCCGGTCATGCGGACGGTAGGCCGCCCGTTGCCGTAGCAAATCCACGATGGTGGGAGCGATCGTCGCTTCAGTGTTTGGATTGGGGATCACTGTCCGTGGAGCCTCCCACCAGTACGTGCCGGAAACAACTCTCCGCCCTCAAAGGAACCAGAGGGATTTCGGCAGGATTCGCCTGCTACCAACAGAGTCTATCTGTCTGGCCCAAACAACCGGAAGCGTCGGCTTCTCCGGCCGAGCAACCCTGCGGCATGGGGCCGTTGCAGCAGTTTTTCCGCCCCGGGGAACATCGCAGGGCCGTGCGGATCAGGCTGGGCATGCGGGCCAATAAACCCCCGGTGTAAGCCAGGGGATCGGAAGCACGGAACGGGGCGATCCCATCGCTGACGCTCCGGGCTTGTATGAGCGGGCCAATACAAGCCCCCGAAAAAGCCCCTGGCGTAAGCCGGGGGACCGGTCATCGTTCCCGGCTCCACCAGCGGCGATTACGGCCTCACGGCCCGGTGCCTTACGCCCACGTCCGGCCGCTGGCGTTTTCGGTGCGGTGCTCGAAGTTACCGAGCAATCCTCCGATGACGTCCCAGCGATCGTGCCGTCGAACTTCGATGTCACCCTGCTGGTTCACCCGGACAAGGCAGGTGTCGGTGAGGCCGACCCGCTGGAGCGCCTCCGGCGACACCTCGGCGGGTTCCAGCATGCTCATCAGCCCGCGGCCATTCATCTCGATGAACTTCATCATGACCTCCGCGCGAAAAATGCCTGTTCCAGCCGGACGAATGCGTCGGGCGAAATCTCCTCTGCCCGCACCGACTCGTCGAAGCCCATCGTCTCATAGACGCCGGCCACGGCATCCCTTGACGACGCATTCTGCTTTCCGCCGGCCATGCGCACAAGCACACCCCGCAGCAGTTTCCGACGATGGCAGAAGACGTCCCTGACGAAATCATGAAACCGGCCGAGATCGGCGATCCTGGCCCGCCGCTCCGGTTCCAGCTCGAGGTGCACGATCGCCGACTCGATCTTGGGCCGCGGCCAGAACACGCTCGGGGGCAGGATTCGCACAACCTCACCGCGGCACTGAGCGCCGACCCAGACCGAAAGCGCGTTGTAGGCATGGGTGCCAGCCACGGCCGTCATCCGCTCGCCCATCTCTCGCTGCACGGTGACCGTCGCGGTGTCGAACGGCCGTGGCGTCGCCAGCAGGTTGGAGATGATCGGCGTGGCCACGCAGTAGGGGAGGTTGGCAACCAGCCGAAAGCGGCCGCCCGGCTGCAGCCTGCAGGCCTCTTCGATGGCTGCGAGCACGGCCGGGTCGAACCGATGCTTCGAGGCCAGCACATCCCCCTCGACCAGCGTGACACGATTCAAAAGATCGTCGCTGGTGTCGTCGCCCGGAACACCGTCAAGCTTGAGCAGCCGGTCGCGGGCCAGTTGTGCCAGCCGGGGATCGATCTCGCAGGTGACGACGCGGCCCGCGGCCCGCGCCAGCCGCTCGGTGAGGGCGCCTGTGCCGGTGCCCACCTCCAAAACCACGTCGGCCGGAGTGATGCCCGCGGACCGCTCCAGGACGTCGAGCAGATTGAGATCTACAAGGAAGTTCTGGCCACGCCGCGCATCGATCCGAAAACCAACCTGCTCGAACAGCCTCTTGAGGTAGGCCGTTGTCTGCCGCGCGGGGCCGGCCGGGGCGTTTTGCCGTTCGGGGCCGTCCTGCCTTTCCGGGCCGTCTTGGCGCTCCAGGCCGTCCTGGCGCTCCGGCGGATTGTGTCCATCCAGAGCATCTGATGTTGCAACGGTCATCGGGTTCCTTCCAGCCAGCGGGCGACGTATTTGAAGACGAGATCAGTTTCGAGATTGACCGCATCTCCTTCAGTGAGGCCGCCCAAGGTCGTGCAGGCAAGCGTGTGCGGTATCAGCGCCACGCTGAACCAGTCGCCTGTCACGTCGACCAGCGTGAGGCTGACGCCGTCGATCGCGACCGATCCCTTCGACGCCATCTGGCCAAGCAGGGCGGGAGCCGCTGAGAATCGGCAGGTGACCCAGTCGCCCTCCTGTACCCGGGCTTCCAGACGGCCCTGGCCATCGACGTGGCCAGTGACGAGATGGCCTCCGAGCCGATCGGAGAGGCGGAGCGACCGTTCCAGATTGACATGCTTTCCAGCCGCAAGGTGTCGCAGGGACGTCCGCGCGAGCGTCTCGGGGCCAAGCTGGAACTCGAGCCGGGGGGCATCAACCCGCACGACAGACAGGCAACAGCCGCTGATGCAGATGCTCTCGCCGAGTTGTGCGTCCCGTGCCATCTCGGCCGCCTCGACGACCAGACGCACCCCGGGCGGTTCGGCGACCACCGCGACCACATGCCCCAGCGATTCAACAAGTCCGGTAAACATTGGCTTCGGCTTCAAGAAGGGGCCGCGGGGGGCTGGTGCGTGTCCCCGAGGCACCAAACCGTTCAGGAACCCACCTAGAATAGCCTGCGCAGCACGCGGCAGCCATGACGTCCGCTTTCGGCCTTGCGTGTCGGGCAGACGCTGGCACAATTGCCGCGAGATGGGCAGGCCCGTACCGGGCTCGCTCTGCTCGGCCCGCACCGTTTTCATTGCATTCGTTCAACCTTGTCCGTCTCGTCCCTCCTCTCCTCTCCGTCTCCCCCACAAGAAGGCAGTCCCTCCATGTCCACGATCGTCGACATCCATGCCCGCCAGATTCTCGACAGCCGCGGCAACCCCACCATCGAGGTCGATGTCAGCCTTGCCGACGGTGCCTTCGGCCGCGCCGCGGTGCCATCAGGCGCAAGCACGGGCGCCCACGAGGCATGGGAAAAACGCGACGGTGACAAGGGTGTCTACCTTGGCAAGGGCGTGCTCGAGGCGGTGGAGAACGTCAACACGCGGATCGCGGAGGAACTCGAGGGCTGCGATGCGCTCGACCAGACCGCCGTCGATGAACTGATGCTCGAACTCGACGGCACGCCCAACAAGAAAAACCTTGGCGCCAACGCCATTCTCGGCGTCTCGATGGCCGTGGCCCATGCCGCGGCGGAGCACTGCGGCATCCCACTCTATCGCTATCTCGGGGGTGCGACGGCACGTCTGCTGCCCGCCCCGATGATGAACATCATCAATGGCGGTGCCCATGCCGACAATCCGCTCGACGTGCAGGAATTCATGGTCATGCCACTGGGCTTCGACACGTTCGACGATGCCCTCCGCGCCGGCGTCGAGACCTTCCACGCCCTCAAGAAGGTGCTCAAGGACAAGAAATTGTCGACAGCCGTGGGCGACGAGGGGGGCTTTGCGCCGCACATCGGCACCTGCGCCGAGGCCCTCGAGGTGATCCTCGCGGCGATCTCCAACGCTGGCTACGCACCGGGCAAGGACATGTTCATCGGGCTCGATGTGGCCGCGACGGAACTCTACGACTCAAAGACCGGTACCTACACGATCGAGGGCAAGTCGCTCGACTCGGCCGGCATGGTCGACTTCTTCGCCAGCCTCGCCAGCCGCTATCCCATCGTGTCGATCGAGGACGGCTGCTCCGAAGACGACTGGAAGGGCTGGAAGCTGATCAGCGAAAAGCTCGGGAGCAAGGTGCAACTCGTCGGAGACGATCTGTTCGTCACCAACTCCGAGCGGCTTGGCCGAGGCATCGCCGAAGGAGTGGCCAACAGCATCCTCGTGAAGGTGAACCAGATCGGGACGCTCACCGAGACCATGGCCGCCGTTTCGCTCGCCCATCGTTCGGGCTACACGTCGATCGCGAGCCATCGCAGCGGCGAGACGGAAGACGCCACGATCGCCGACCTCGCGGTCGGCCTCTCCACCGGCCAGATCAAGACCGGTTCGGCCTCCCGCAGCGACCGCATCGCGAAATACAACCAATTGCTGCGAATCCAGGAATCGCTCGGTGACGGCGCGGTCTACGCGGGCCGCGACGTGCAGGCCCGCTGGCCCGGCATCGCCTGAGGCCGACGGCGCCACCACCATGGGCGCCACCACCATGAACGACGGTCCCGGCCATCCCATTCCGCTGGTAAGAAAGCTCGCCGCCGAGTTCTTCGGGACGTTCTGCCTTGTCCTGGTTGGCACCGGGGCGATCGTCGTCAACGACGTGTCGGGCGGCGGCGTCACGCCTGTGGGCATCGCGCTCTGCTTCGGGTTCGTCGTGCTGGCGATGATCCTGGCGTTGGGCGACGTGTCGGGGTCGCACATCAATCCGGCGGTCACCTGCGGCCTCTGCGCGGCGGGATGGTTTCCCGCTGGCCAGGTGATCCCCTACGTGGTCAGCCAGTGTGCCGGGGCGATCGCGGCAAGCAGCGTGCTCCGGCTGCTCTTTCAACAGCACGCCACACTTGGCGCCACGCTGCCATCGGGATCGGAGACGCAGGCGTTCTGCTTCGAACTGTTGCTCACGGCGATCCTGATGTTCACGATCCTGAATGTGTCGGCCCGGCCACTGGTCCGCCTGATCACCGTCGCCACCGCCGTGGCCGCGGTGATCGCCATGTCAGCACTCTGGGCTGGCCCCATCTGCGGCGCCTCGCTCAATCCCGCCCGCTCCCTGGCTCCCGCCCTGCTCACGGGCACCTACACTTCCCTGTGGCTCTACCTTGTGGCGCCGGTGTGCGGCGCCCTGGTCGGCGTCGGCGCATGGCGGGCCGTTCGCGGCTGAGCCGGCCGGAGCGTGCGTTTCCCGGAGCAAACCTTTCATGGAGACCTCTCCCCGCCAGTCCTTTCGCCTCACCGACAGCCCATGGTTCTGGGGGCTGGCGTTCTCGTTGATGGCGCTTGTCGGCATCGGGCTGATCGGGCCGAAGTTTGATGTGCGGCAACGGCAGATCGAAGGCCGGTTCCTCGGCCGGGAACGAGCGGCGGTCGAGCGATCGAGACGGGCCGCCGGCCTGCCACCGATCGATCTGGCCGAGGAGGCCCGCGACCGGGAGCTCGCGCAACCGGGCCGCATCGTGCCGCTCTGGACGCTCGCGACGGTCGCCGGCCTGGCCGCGATCGGCTCCGGCGTCTTGCTCCATCGCGAATGGCGGTCTACCCGATGATGCTGCGGCGGCGGGAGACATAATCCCAGACCACAAAGCGATCGAGTTCCTTGCCGGCCGTGAAGAAGACGCGGCCCTTGGCCGTCTCAGCGAGCTTGTAGGCGAACTGGATGTCTTCCCGCGACTGCGACCAGCCGGAGAGCAGAAACACATTCACGGTGATGCCCTCGCGACGGCAGGCCTGGGCCTCGCGGATCGTCGCCTCTTCCGTCCGGCGGTGCGGCGGATAGAGCAGAAAGAGCTGGCTTCCCTCGAAGTGGGCCGTCGGCAGGCCGTCGGTGATGAGGATCACCTGCTTGTTTGGCGTGTCCTGCCGCGCCAGATGCTGCCGCGAAAGCTGCAGCGCATGCTGGATGTTGGTGAAGTGGGGCGGGATATCGGTCTCGGCAATGTTCGGATCGCTCATGTCGGCCCGCAGCCTGACCACCGAATCGAAGATCGTGACCGGCTTCGGCATCAGCCTGACGATGTCGCCCGCGGGCCTCGGTTTTGCGAAGGAATACATCTCCATGAACTGCAGAAAGTCCCCCGGATACTCCTTCTGCACGAGCCCCTGCAGCGCCAGCGCCATCCGTTTGACACTCACATGCAGGCCGCCATGTCGCATCGAGCCGCTCATGTCGAGCACCACGGTGGTGGCGCACTTGGGCGAGTTGCGGGTGCGGTGCACCTCGATGTCGCGGGGGGTCAGCCGTAGCACGCCGCCAGAACCCTTCGGAAGAGTGCCATCTGCCGTCAAGCCGCCAGCCTCGCCGGCCTGCCGGAGCATGGCGTTGACGAGCGACCCGGGGATATCCATGTGGGCCACGGAGTCACCGAATTCGTAGGGACGTGTCGGCACCAGTTCGACCGCGCCGTCGCCGACGATCGCGCCCTGGTGCCGACCGGTGCGGGAGGGGTCGAGCGCCGAGAAGATCTTTTCGAGCAGCTTGCCCTGAAACGTCCGCAGCGCCTTGGGGGTGAGTTCATAGCCCCGCTTCGTCCGCTCAAGACCCTGCTGGGCCGCCGCCTGCTCCACCAGTTCCTGCACCTGCCGTCGCAGCATGTCGAGTTCGTCCATCTGGCCCTGTTCGAGAAAGCGGCCGAGGGCCTCCATGTCGACCAGGCCGACGCGGGCGTTTTTCTTCGCCTCTTCGAGCTGACGCAGCAGTTCGTCGATCGTCTCGAGCTCCTCCTTCACCGCGAGCGCCTCGGCCACCGACAGTTTTTCCCTTCCCGTGAAGGTCCACTTCGCCGCCAACTCATCGACCTGATAGGCCTCGCCGAGCCGGTCGACCAAGCCGACCAGCTGCATGCCAAACCGGCTCTGGTCGTCGTCCTGCGCATACCAGAGCCGCTCGATCTGCCGAATCTGCTCTTCTCGGACAGCCCGCTGAAAGGCCTCGCGATGCTTCGCCGGCGGCTGAACCTGCTGGGCGGCGGCATGAAAGGCCTTCCGGGCTTTCTTTCGCACGCTGTCAGCCTCGTATCGCTCGAGGATCTTCCGTTTGCGGGCTTCGAGCTCCTCAATCATGCGGGCGAGCGAGGGACCGAGCCCCTTGATCTGTTCCGGGTCGAGCATGACTGCTTCGGCAAGCTGTTCTTCAGTCAGCTCGTCCATGTCGCCAAACTCGAGCATGTGCTCCATGGCAGGCGTGACGAGATCGACCTGCGGCGGCCGCGGTGGCGGAATTCGCGCGGGGTCGTATCGCTGGTAGCTGTGGACGATTCCGCCGAGCGTGTCGCGGGTGGGCATGGGATGAGTGTTCCTGAGCGCGGTCGAGAGGCCTTCATCAAACTTGGAGCGACGGTTCGGGGCTGTCCATGCCCCGTCGCCGGACGTTCGTTACGGCATCCTGCCTTCACTCACTCGATGCTGACTGCGCTCCGGCATCCTGCCTCCGCTTGTCAGCAACGCCGGCTCCCGGGACATGGGCAGCCCCTCACGGATTCCGCAGGGGGCATCAGGCGGGGAGCGAATTTACCTCATCCCTCCCGTGTCGTAGATCGTGCGGCCGTGGGACTGGAGCCGTGAGATGCGTTCGGTGGCGTAGAGGCCGGCGAGGACAAACTCGATGCAGCAGGCCCGCACGGCCGGATCGGCCGAGGCGTTGACCTCGAAGGCCTTGTCCCAGACCGCCGGCACCTCGCCAATGATCTTTTCATACCCCGCCGACGGCACCATATCGCCCACCTCGATCTTCACGCCCTGGCCAAAGACCTTCGCGATCTCGTCAAGGCCGTGCTTCTCAACGTATTCCTCAAAGACCGTTGCAATCGCCTCGGCGATCACACTGTCGAGCACCTGCCGCTCGGTCATCTGGTGACTGCCCATCAAGTCGAGCTCCAGCTTGCCGAGGCTCGACGCATACAGATGGCCCAGGTCGCTGATCCGCGGCACGGCCGGCCGCTCGCCGAGCCGCACGGCACGCTGCCGGGCGCTGGCGACAGTCGTCTCGTAGTTGGCGATCGAGAAGCGGGCGCTCACGCCCGACTGCTGGTCGATGAACTTGCTCTTCCGGGCCGCGATCGTGATCTGCTCCAGAATTTCCTTCATGAAATACGGAACGGCGACGGGCCACTCGCCCCCCACGTCGACCCCGGCCTCCTGCTCCGACACGCGGATGCCGAGATCGCGGTCCCGCGGGTAATGCGTGTGGATCACCGTGCCGATGCGGTCTTTCAGCTGTGGAATCACTTTCCCCGAGCGGTTGTAGGTGGATGGATTCGCCGAGAAAAGCAGCATCACGTCGATGTCAAACTTCACGGGATACCCGCGGATTTGCACGTCGCGTTCCTCGAGGATGTTGAACATCCCCACCTGCACCAGTTCGTCGAGTTCGGGCAGTTCATTCATGGCGAAGATGCCCCGGTGCATCCGCGGAATCAGCCCCAGATGCAACGCCTCCTCGCTGGCCATGCTCGTGCCGCCGGCGAGTTTGGCAGGATCGATCTCGCCGATGATGTCGGCAAACTTCGTTCCCGGCGCCAGACGCTCCGCGTAGCGGTCGGCCCGATGCCACCAGGCGATCGGCACATCCATCGGCTCCCGTTCGGCCACCAGCCGGCGGCCGGCCGACGTGATCGGGGCATATGGGTCGTCGTGGAGCGGGATCGCAGGATCGTCGAGGTAGGGGAGATGCTCATCCAGAAACCGCACGAGCAACCGCATCAGCCGGCTCTTTGCCTGCCCCTTCTCGCCGAGAAAGAGCATGTCGTGCCCGGCAAGCACGGCAATGTTGATCTCGGGGATCACGGTGTCGTCGTAGCCGACGATGCCGGGAAAGAGTTCACCGCCATCACGCAGGGCCCGCGTAAAGTTCGCCTGCAATTCGTCTTTGACGGTGCGGCTCTTCCAACCGCTCTCGCGGAGTTCTTTGAGCGTGCGCGGAAGCGTGACGTGAGAATGCTGCGGTTGCGTCATCGGGCGAATTTCCTTGTGGGTATTCTCCGATTATAGGCGCGCCGGAGGCCGTGACGCAGAGCGGGCGAGGCTTGGCCGAAGGGGCTGATGCTCGAGGCCACGAGGGAAAGTGGCCGAGGGTTCCTTCCCCGTGGCTACGATGGAAGGTTACCGAGGGGTCCTTCCCCGTGGCCACGAGTTTTCAACTTGTGGAATCCGGACAAAGAACACGGCAAGTTAAAAACTCGCCGCCACGCCGGACAAAGAACACGGCAAGTTAAAAACTCGCCGCCACGCCGGGCAAAGAACACGGCACGTTAAAAACTCGCCGCCACGCCGGACAAAGAACACGGCACGTTCAAAACTCGCCGCCACGGAGGCATGGGCAGCCCCGGCCCGGCCCCGAGTGCGTCCTACGCCGCAGGTTGCTGCACCGGCAGGCGGATCGTGATCGCCGTGCCCTTGCCAGGGGCGCTTTCCACGCGGATCCTGCCGCGGTGGGCATCCACGATCTCCTTGCAGGCCGACAGGCCGAGGCCCGTGCCCCCCTTGCCGGTCTCGTCGGGGCCCGACTTCGTCGAGAACCGC
>JBIIFB010000292.1:0-2596 GCA_044237545.1 Pirellulales bacterium | reverse complement strand
GGCTCGAATATCCGCCGCATCACGTCGGGGGTCATGCCGCAGCCCGTATCGCGGACCATCAGATCGACCAGCCCGGAAGCTTCGTCATGTGAGAGCCGCAGGATCAGCCTGCCGCCCCCCGCCATCGCCTGCCGGGCATTCACGAGCAGATTCAAGAGTACCTGCTGCACCTGCCCAGGATTCGCCGACACCTTCGGCACCGGGGCAAACTCCCGCTCCACTTGGACACGGTATTTCATCAGTTCCCGCTCGAGGAGCACGAGCACGTCCTCGACGAGCAGATGGAGATTCACCGGCTCGAATCGGGCCGAACCAGATCGCGACATGCCCAGCACACTGGCGGTGATCTTCGCGGCACGGGTGCCTGCCGAAAGGATTCGCTCGAGAGCCTTGTCCCGGGTCGGCTGGTCGCGATGCCGCAGCCCGAGCTTGGCGTAGTTCAGGATGGTCGTAAGGGCATTGTTGAATTCATGCGTGGTCGTGCCGAGAAGTTCACCCAGTCCGGCCAGTTTGCGGGCTTCGAGCACCTGCCGGCGGAGTTCCGCCACCTCGGCCGCATGCCGCAGACGGGCTATCTCCAACTGCCGTTGGAATGCCGTGGCTTCGTCGATACGGCCGGGGAGCATGGCGGCTACAACCCCGATGGGTCCAGTGGCTGGCTGTGGGGGCACGCCGGGCAACGGCCGCTCGAATGCCCCTGATGATTGATCTGACCCGTGCACGATGCCTCCCTGCCACTGCCGTCTGCCACTCTCTTTTGCTTCTGCCGTCTGCCGCGGCCTCGCCGCCCTGCATGTCCGCTAGCAGTCGCTTGAACCGCACACCCTTCGCCACAGGTATTGCCGAGGTAACCGGGGCTCTTTACCCCCGTTCCTGAAACCAAACCTCTTTGTAGGCATGCACTTCCGTCCGCTTGTGGCGTATCGACGCCCCGGCGGCATGCCGGCTACAATTGGCCTGACGCACCTTTTGGATGACTCGACCGTTCAAGTTTCGGCCAGACCATTAATCCTTCGCACCTTTCCCCGCCGTCGCCGGCTCGACGAGCCCCCGTCGGATTGGAGCATTGCATGCCCACCGGACTTTTGCCATCGAGAGACGCTGTCTTGAAGCCCAGAGCCCTCAAGCACAGAGCCCTCAAGCCCAGGGCCCTCAAGCCCACCGAGGGAGCCTCCGCTCTCCGCCGAGGCATGACGCTCGTCGAGCTTCTGGTGGTGATCGCGATCATCGGGATGCTCGTCGGCTTGCTGCTGCCTGCCGTGCAGTCGGCCCGCGAAGCGGGCCGGCGGATCACATGCAAGTCGAATCTGAAGCAGGTCGGCATTGCCTTTCAGATGTTTCTCGACCGCAAGACCCGTGGCCGATTTCCCGTGGCCGCGCAGATGCCGAGCTTCGAAGCGAAAGCTTATGAGAGTGGTAAACGGCCACTCATGCCCAGCATTGCCACCATGCTCGGCCCATACACCGAAGAGAATAGGTCCGTCTTCCGCTGCCCTTCCGACACCTCGTATTTCCAACGTGACCCAAATTCATCAGAGGTCAAGGATGCGCAGGCAGCACTAGCCCTGATACCCGATGACGAGAAGCCGGACGAGTACAAGACGGCGAACCTGAAACTTGAAGGCACAAGCTACGAGTATCCACAACTACGGCTTACCATTACCGACGCGACGACCGGACAACTGCGGGGTAGGACCCGCGAGGAGGCGGGACGTTCACGGAGCGGTCAGTCTGCATCGACGACGAAGCTCTGGATCCTCTACGAATTTCAGCCGTTTCACACGACGGGCTGGGCCGCAATGCTTGGCGTTGACGAAGCGGACACCAACGACACTGGAGCATCCAACTGGACGCCGCCGGAAGGTGCCCGCAACTTTCTCTATCTCGACGGTCACGTTGAAAACCTCTGACGCCACCACGAAACGTCTGAATCACCATCTCTGGATATCTGGAGGGTTTTCGAATGAGTACCGCATCGATGCGTTCGGGAACTTTTGCGTCGGCCGAAGACGAAGTCTCGCCGACACGGAAGGCCATCCGCTGGCTGCTGCTCTTGCTCGCCGTGGGCTTTCTGGCGTTTCTCGTCGCCTGGCTGCTCGGCTACGTCAGGCTCACGACCGATCCCCGGATTGTCGAGATTCAGAAACTGCAGGCCGAGGCCCAGAAGACGTTCATGGCCAACGGCGGTCCGCAGACACTCGACGATGCCAAGGCTGCCGTCACGTCAATGAACCAGATTCGTGAAAAGATTGATGCGCTTCCGGAGGGTCTGCGAAGTGAAGCAGGCAGGCGGAGCGGCAGCGTCTTCCGCTCTACGATGCAAAACCGCATCAGCACCTATTTCTCACTGCCGCCGGATCAGCGTCAGGCCGAACTCGACCGGCAGATCAAGCAAGACGACCTGTTTCGGAAGGCTTGGGAGGGCTCCCGGCCTGCTGGAGGGCAGGGCGGGACTGCGGGAGGGCCGGGCGGGGCTGCGGGAGCGGGTGCCGTGGCTGGCGGCGGACAAACTGGCGGCGGACAGGCTGGCGGAGCGGGCGGCACAGGCAGCGGCGGCACCGCGAGCGGGGGCGGTGGAGGACCGGGCGGTGGCTCC
>JBIIFB010000092.1:0-14364 GCA_044237545.1 Pirellulales bacterium | reverse complement strand
GGCCTGCCAGCGGCCGCTGCCCCGCGTGGCGAGCTTCACCCGCATGCCGATCCGCGGACGCACGCCGAGTTTCTCCGCATACTCGAGCACGAGGTGCAGCTCGGAAAATCGCTCCACGACCGGAATGATGTGCCGGCCGATCTTCTGCGCGAGCATCGCCGTCTCGATAAACTCGGCATCCTTGAAGCCGTTGCAGATGATCGGGGTATCGTTATCGGCCAGTGCGATCACCGCCAGCAGTTCGGGCTTGCTGCCCGCTTCCAGGCCGAAGCGGTATGGCCGGCCGAACCGCAGCACCTCTTCAACCACCTGCCGCTGCTGGTTGACCTTCACCGGGTAGACACAGCAGTAGTCGCCGCGGTAGCCGCTCTCCTTCATTGCGGAGGCAAACACACCGTGGATCTCCCCGAGCCGATGCTCGAGGATCTCACCGAATCGCAGCAGAATCGGCAGATCGATGCCCCGGATCTGCAGGCGATCGACGAGCTGCTTCAGATCGATGCTCTTGGTGGGGTTCTTGTCGGGGTGCACCAGCAGGTGGCCTGCGGGGCCGACCGAAAAATAACCGTTGCCCCAACGGGCCACCTCGTAGAGGTCGGCGGCGTCGGCCGTGCTCCAATGTTCGACGTCGAGATCTGCTGCTGCCATCGACGGCCCTCTCAGCGTGCGGCGTGGGGAGCGGCACTCCTCGTCCGCACTCTCAGAGAGTGTAGCGTTCGCGACGCGGTGGGCCATGGCCATTCCGTCTTCACACCACCACACGAGACCAATTTCTGCGGCTGAAGAGAACGAGCATCGCCAGGCCGCGAACCGTCAGGTCGGCCGCCATCGCATACCAGGCGCCGATCGCCGCCAGTCCCAGGCCGGGCAGGGTTCCCAGCCCGGCCGGCAGTTCGATCGATTCCCGTGAGAGAACAACCGCCAGCGGCAGCCGCACCAGCAGGAGTCCGAGAAAGTTGACGGCCAGCGGCAGCCGCGTGGCACCGGCCCCCCTCAGGCCCCCGGACAGCACCATCAGCAACGCCAGGGGTGGCTGCGCGAACGCCACGATGCGGACGAGTTGGGCCGTCAACGCGGCCACCTCGGGCTGGCGGGAGCCACCCCCCACAAACCATCCTGCCAATCCGTCAGCCGTCACCAGAAAAAGAAGCCCGGCGACCGACATCAGCGTCATGCAGGCCAGGGCCGCCTGCCAGACGCTCCGCCGCGCCCGTCGCTCGTCTCCGGCTCCCAGAAACTGACCAGCCAGCGTGGCGGCCACGACCATAAAGGCGCTGCCCGGCAGATAGGCGAGCGACTCGATTGTGATGGCCACGGAGTGGGCGGCCGCGGCCACGTTCCCCAGGCCGTTGACGATCGAAAGAAATCCCAGATGACAGGCCGCGTTGGCCACTGCATCGACGCCGGCGGGGATGCCGACGTGCAGAATGCGTCTGAGCCAACCCCGGTCGGGACGCCAGTCCTCTCGGCCGGGCCGCAGCCCCCGCGTCCGCCGGCCCAGAAGCGCGATCACGCACCCGGCACCCAGGCAGTAGCCGATGGTCGTTCCCCAGGCGAGCCCCTCCCAGCCCAGCCGCGGCAGGCCGCTCCACCCCACCGCGAGGGCAAAGCTCGCGGCCGCATTCACGAGATTCACGACGGTCATCGCCACAAGTCCGGCCCACATGTCTCCGGCTCCGCGGAGCACGGCCACCCCGACATGGATGATCATCATCGCCGGCAGTGCGGGCAGCACGATGGCCAGATACCGCATGGCGAGCGCCGTGCTATCGGCAGGAAGACCGAGGGCCCTCACAAAGCCAGCGCCAGCGAATGCGACAAGAACCAGTAATACCGCCGTCAGGGCTACGGCCAACAGTAACGATTGGGCCGCCACACGACGGGCACCGGGAAGATCACCCGCCCCGACACATCGCGCCACCAGAGCGGTGGCGGCGACCGCTGGAACCGCGAACAGCCCGGGCAGAAAGCTCAGGCAGTAGGCGACCAGACCCACTGCTGCCAGATGCTCGGCGCCCTCGAGAAGGTTGCCGGCCAGCCACTTGTCCGTGAAGCCGACCGAGAGTCCCAGCACCTGCTCAAGCAGTATTGGCCAGACCAGATGCAGTACTGGCCGCACCGTTCCAGCCGTTCGAGTAACACCGCCGCCACTCGCCGCGTCTTGCCTAGGGGCATCGCGGCTCAGGTGAACAGGTCCTTGATCACCTTGCCGGAGTTGGCGATCTTCATGGGCCGTCCGTTCTTGGCGGTGAAGGTGGTCTCAAGCGAGATGCCCAGCGACTTGAGCACGCTGGCCATGACGTCCTGCGAAGAGTAGGGCTCGGAGACCACTTCCTTGCCATCGGAACTGGTCTCGCCCACGACCACGCCGCGTTTGAAGCCCGCGCCACCGACCACGACGCTCCAGCTTCGCGCCCAGTGATCGCGGCCGCCGCCGCCGTTGATATTCGGCGTGCGGCTGAATTCGCCCATCCAGATGATTGCCGTGTCGTCAAGCAGACCACGGTCCGCCAGATCGCTCACCAGAGCGCTCATTGCCTTGTCCAGTTCGGGTAGTTTCCGGTCGGCCAGCGTCGGAAAGATGTCGGCATGCATGTCCCACCCACCCAGATCGACCTCGACGAAGGGCACTCCAGCCTCGACGAGCCGCCGGGCCAGCAGGCAGCCCCTGCCAAAACCCGTCGTGCCATATTTCTCCAGCACCTCCTTCGGCTCCTTCATCACCTTGAAGGCCTCCATCTGCTTGCTGGTCATCAGCTTGACGGTCTTGTCGATCACCTTCTTGTGGTCTTCGGCTGATCCACCCCGCTTCTCGCCGATGAATTTATTCTCGATTGTCGCCAGCATCTCAAGCCGTTGGGACAACCGGGTCGGATCGATGCCCATGTCGAGATTGCGGACATTGCCGTTGGAATCGACCACGAACGGAGCCCAAGTCATGCCGAGGAAACCGGGGCCGACACTGCCGCTGCCGACGGAAACAAACGGGGGAATCTCGAGCCCGGCGACCTGCTCGGCCAACTCATGGGCGACGACGGAACCGTAGCCCGGGTGCTCCACGTTGGGATTGGGCACGTAGCCGGTGTGCATGTAGTATCGGCCCCGCATGTGATCGGCCTCGCGAGTGCTCATCGACCGCACGACCGACATATGGTGCATCTGCTTGGCCATCATCGGCATATGCTCACAGATCGCCACTCCGTCGGCGCTGGTCGATATCTGCTTGAACTGCCCGCCAGTCGGGGCCCCAGGCTTCAGGTCCCAGATATCCATGGTGCTGGGGCCGCCGCCCATCCAGAGCAGGATCGCGGCCTTATGCCGCTTCTTGAGATCAGTGGCGTTGGCGAGCAACGTGTTGGTGAACGCAGCGGCCGGCGCGGCCATCGCCGCAGCCCCGGCAAGATGGCTCATGAAGTGGCGGCGATCCATACCGGCTGGAAGATCAAACATGCTGGACATGGTCAGGGTTCCCAGGTGGAGAGGCTAGTGGTTGATGATGAACTCGTTTGAATTGAGTACCGCCCACCAGATGTCCTGGAGGGCGCCGATGGCATCGCCTTTACGTTCAACGAGCATCTTGTTGGCGGCCGAGACCTCCTTCAGAGACGGGCTTCTGGCCAGGGCCGCCTGGTAGAGCGTGTTGATTTTTGCAGAGTTCTTCATGCCCCCGCCCGCCACCTGGCTCAGAAATCCGCCCTCCTTGGTGCTGGTCGCCTGCTTGATGAGATCTCCGTTGAACATCATCAGCACCTGAGGAATGGAGCCGTTGAACGTGGTGGCGTCGTCTCCTTCGTCTGTGCCGAAGGCGATGATGAATTGCGAGAGCCACTCGTCTTTTTTCTTGGCGGCCTCCTCGCCACCGCGGGATTGCGCGGCTTTTGTCGCTGTCAGGAGTGATTCATAGAGATCCTCTGCCCGCATCTGCCGGAGATAGAAGTGACTGAACTTCGGCTTCTCGCCGAGCGACGGATCATCGCGTTGATTGGCCTTGGTGGACTTGCTCGACAGCGCATACGGTCGCGAGAGCACGATCCAGCGGATCAGTTCTTTCAGGTCGAAGCTCTGCTCTCGAAACCGATCCGCCAGCCCGTCGAGCAGTTCCGGATGGGAAGGCGGGTTGTGCTCGCCGAGATCGTCGATCGGCTTCGTAAATCCATACCCAAGAAAGTGTCCCCACATTCGATTCACGATCGCCTTGGGCATCAGCGGGCTGGCCTTCATGAGGTTGGCCAGCTCCTGGCGGCGATTCGCGCCAATTTTCTCGCCCCCTTCCAGCGTACGTGGCACATAGCCACTCCGGGAAATTTCCGTGCCATCGACGAAGACGGGGTATGCGACCTTCATCAGACCGTTACGGAGTTCATAGAAAAGCTCCGCCTCTTCGGCATTGCCCCCCTCGCCAGGAAAATCCTCGTCCACCATCTCGATCCACTGGATGTCCCGGGCGCCGTTGAATCTCCGCAGTGCACGCACCTGACGGAAGAAAGCGTTCATCTCCCAGAACTGATTTTGCTTGCCCTTGTTGAAAGGATGGTTGTGGCACTGCGTGCACTGCACCTGCATGCCGAGGAATATCTGGGCTGCCTTGGCGGTGGCTTGGACGCCGTTCTCCTCCATCTTGCCGCTCAAGAAGTTGGCCGCGCCATTGAATTTCTCGGCCTCCTTACGATTGGCGTTGGCGCCGGAGGCCGTGATCAGATCCTCCATGAACTGGTCGTACTGGATATTTTTCGAGAACGACCGCCGCAGATACTGCCGCATGCCTGAACGGCTCACCATTTCATTCTCGACGTCGCGACCGATCAGCACGGTTGTCCAGATATCGGTCCAATTCCTGGCGTAGTCGTCGATGAAGTCGTCACCCAGCAGGCGATCGACGAGTTCGGGCCGCTTTGTCGGAGATGAATCGCTGACAAACGACTGCAGTTCCTCGATCGACGGAATACGGCCGATGATGTCGAGATAAATCCGGCGGCACCACTCACCGTCACTGGCGTCGTCCGACGGCTTCAGATCAGAATCCTTCCAGCCCGACGTGATCTGTTCGTTGATGAATTTCACCTGCGGAATGCCGAAGTGACCATCCTCTGCAGCCTGGGCGGCCCGTGCCCCGGGCGACACGATGGCCGCTCCCCACAACACAGCCGTGCTCCAGATCACCGCCTTTGGCAGCAGCCCGAACAGCCGCCAACGACGCTGTTTTCGCGGGGACATTTTTAGGGACGAGCGTGCGGATGAGACCATGACGAAGCCCTCTGCCGTTACCTGCCTGTGCGTCTTAGTCATCGAGACTCCAACGCGTCCGCGAACCGCGGGCGACTCCCACAAAGAGCCGCCGCCCGTTAGCTCCGCCGACACACCAGTCTATTCGCGTTCTACCCTTTGGCCTATTCCCGCGACTCAGTCGCGGTAGCAGAAAGGGGATCTGAGGGCCCACGATCGGGGCGTCTGCTCTGAAAACAGCCTGAAAACGAACAGCCTGAAGACCCATTTTTGTAGCTCGGGCAGCGCAGGATCGGCCCCGTTCAAGCACAATTTGTCGAGCGAAAGTTGCCGAACTGTTCCGACTAGCCCCGGGCCGGTCGGACAGCCTCAACCCTTGGAGCCCGTGAACGGGCGGCAGGCAACTCAGGGCCCACAAACTCCAGCATGGCCCGCGGCCCCGCATCGCCGAGCCGAGGCGTCGCAAGCTTCAGAATCCTCGTGTAGCCCCCTGGACGATCAACGAACCTGGGTGCGATTTTTTCAAACACGATGCGAGCTGCCTTCTTATCGCCGAGCAACTGGACGACCTTTCGTCGGGCAGCAACCGCAGGAGACACCGCCTGTGCCCACTGAGACCAGCGGCCGCTCGTTCGCCACTGCTTCCATTCCGCGGAATCACGGTCCGCTGTCGTGGCAAATTCGCGTGCCTGCTCCAAAGACACGAGCCCCCGCTTGGCAATCGTGATGCAACGCTCCACCAGCGGCCTTACCTCCTTGGCTTTCGCCACGGTGGTGATGATCCGTCCCTGGACTTTCGGCGCGCCGACTTCACCCGCCTCCGTTTCACGCTCCGTGAGCATCAGAGCCGATGCAAGATTCCGAAGCAGAGCCCGCTGATGGGAAGGACTACGGCCAAGAACTCGGCCTTTACGACGGTGACGCATGGTGGAGTGCCTCGACGTTTCCTAATGATTCAAAGTCTAGTGATTCAAAGCCGGTTCAGGGTGACCAACAACCTACGGCCGGTGCTCCCGGCGTGATACGACAGCGATCTCTCAGGCCTCAGACCCAGCAGGCAGTTGCATGCCCAGATGGAGCCCGTGCTCACGCAGTTTGCCCTCGATCTCTTCAAGCGTCGTCTCACCGAAATTCCGCAACTCAAGCAGATCCTCACGAGTCCGCGACACAAGTTCGCGGAGCGAGGTAATCGCTGCCTCTTCGAGGCAGTTGTTCGCCCGCAGCGAAAGACGCAGGTCTGAAACAAGCATGCCGAGACGGCTCTCCAGCGGAGCCTCGATGGCCAGCACGCCTCCCGGAGCCGACAGGCTGACAGCAGGCCCCGGCTTGGTGTATCCGACGAACGGATTGAGGTGCTTGCGAAGGATCTTGGCTGCTTCGACGAGCGCCATCTCCGGCGTGATCGTGCCGTTGGTCCAGATTTCCATGGTCAGGCGGTCGTAGTTTGTCTTTTGACCGACACGGGTCTCCTCGACCTCATACTTGACCCGCGTGACCGGACTGAAAACGGCGTCGACAGGAATGATGCCGATTTCCTGTGAAACCTGCGTGTGTTCGCTCGACGGCACGTAGCCACGTCCGTTTTCAATGACCATCTCAAGCTCAAACGGCACATCATCGGTGAGCGTGGCCAGCACATGGTCCTTGTTCACCACCTCCACGGCCTCGTCGGTCATGACGTCGCCGCCGGTGATCGGCCCCTTCGTGCTTCGCTCCACACGGATCACCCGCGTGGAATCGCTGTGGTTCTTGACCACGAGACTCTTCACGGCGAGCACGATGTCAGTCACATCTTCGAGCACGCCTTTGATCGTGGTGAACTCGTGAAGAGCGCCTGCCAGCTTGATCTGGGTAACAGCACTGCCCTCGAGGCTCGAGAGCAGCACCCGACGGAGGCTGTTGCCCACCGTCGTGCCAAAGCCTCGTTCGAATGGCTCGGCAACGAACTTTCCGTACGTTCCCGTAAGCGTCTTTTGATCGGGCACCACTGAGCCGGGGAGCTCGAGGCCTCGCCAACGAATATGCATGCGGAACTCCTTCTTGCCACAAACGGGAGACGGACTGTGGAAACTATGATCGAAAAAATGATCGAAAAACGGCGAAGTCGGCGAGCACTCCAGCAAAGATACTGACTACGAAAAACCTTCTTATTTTTACTTATTTTGAGCAGAGCTCGATGATCAGATTCGCCTGGACAGGAATTGAAACATCGTCAGACGCCGGCAGACGATCCACGCGGCCCTCGGGCACGCCACCCTCGCTCCGCGACAGAAAATCGGGCACTTCACGACGGAACTCAGCGAGCGCCGAATGCACGAGCTGCAGACTGGGCTTGCGATTCTTCACGCGGACAAGATCCCCGGCCCTGACCAGATAGCTCGGAACGTCGACACGCCGTCCATTGATCGTGATGTGGCCGTGCATCACCAACTGCCTGGCACCCGACCTCGACGGTGAAAAACCAAGCCGATGCACCACGTTGTCGAGACGGCGCTCCAGGAGCGACATCAACGTTTCACCGGTATTACCCTTGCCGCGTTCGGCACGGGCAAAGTAGGTGCGAAACTGCCGCTCGAGCACACCATAATAGTGCTTGACCTTCTGCTTTTCACGGAGATGGATGCCGTACTCGGTCGGCTTCGACCGCCGCTTCTGCACCATTCCGGGAGGCGTCGGGCGTCGCTCGAACGCGCACTTGGGAGTATCGCAACGACTTCCCTTCAAAAACAACTTGAGGCCGTCGCGGCGGCAGAGTCGGCAGACCGGACCAGTGATGCGTCCCATGAATCGATTCGCTCGTGGAGTGGGTGTTTGCCCCGGAAACCCCGGGAAGTGGTGTGGATTGTTGTGGTGATCTACCGAAAACCTGGCTCAGACATACTGGGCACAGGCATGTTTTTCTATTCTCAACTCCTGCCGTCCGACTGAACCGCTCTGCCGCAGTCAGGCCGACCGATCACACCCGCCGCTTCTTGGGTGGCCGGCAACCATTGTGGGGCAGTGGCGTGATGTCCTCAATGCTCTTGACGTTCATGCCTGCTGCAGTGAGCGCGGTGATCGCACTCTCCCGCCCACTTCCGGGGCCACAGACCCGAACCTCAAGATCCTTGACGCCAAACTTTGCTGCCTTTTCGGCCGCCTGCTGGGCAGCACACTGCCCCGCGAAGGGAGTGCCCTTGCGGCTTCCCTTAAAGCCGCACGTGCCGCCGCTGGCCCAACAGAGCGTGTCTCCCCGCGGATCAGTGATCGTGACGGTTGTGTTGTTAAAGCTGGCGCTAATGAATGCGATCCCAGCAGAAACGCTCTTTTTCTTGGTTTTAGCGACCTTGGACATGGGTAGTGCTGAATCTCAGTGAGGAGGATGCTGGTAATCGAACAGAAGTTGACTCGTTGTCCGCGAGAAAACGTGTCGCGGACTGAAACAGATGCGGATTCGACAGATGCTGATTGTTTGGCAGACTGAAAATTGGCTTGGTCGGAGATTGGCTTGACGGAGACTCAAGCACTTCTGTTGCTTCCCGACTTCCGTTGCTTCCCGGCTTACTTGAGATCCTTGACGCCCTTCTTGCCGGCGACGGTCTTCTTGGGGCCCTTGCGTGTTCTCGCATTCGTGCGAGTCCGCTGCCCCCGAACCGGAAGGCCGCGACGATGACGCAGGCCGCGGTAGCTTCCGATGTCCTTCAGGCGGGAAATATTCTGGGCAACCTGCCGGCGCAACTGACCTTCGACCACGTAATCCTTGTCGAGGAGGGAGGCCATGCGGGCCAGTTCGTCTTCGTGGAGATCACGTGCATTGGTGAGCGGATCGACACCAGCCTTATGGCACAATTCGCGAGCCACACGAGGCCCCACGCCATAAAGATACTGAAGCGAGTAGATGGTCTTTTTTTCCGACGGGATGTCGACGCCAAGCAGACGAGGCATGTCAGGAATCCAGAACTGTGAATTGGGCTACAAAACAGAAGCGAGGACACATTGGAAACGGTTGCAGCCACCGGAGCGATGGGCTGCAAGTTACATGGCAACGATTTACACGGCAGTAAGCGAGACGGCAGCGGGTTTCATGGCAGCGAAGCACACAGGCAGCGCACTGAAGCGGCCCGTTGCCGCCAGCACGCGCGTGCGGCCCTCCACCATCATCCCTGCCGCTGTTTGTGGCGGGGGTCCACGCAGACGACGACCACCACGCCCCGACGGCGGACGATCTTGCACTTATCACACATGCGGCGGACGCTGGCGCGAACCTTCATGAACAAGTCCGTGGCGACGGCCGACCACGCCTTCAGCAGAAATGGGATTTTGGGGAAGTCCTAGACTATAGAATCAGGCCCCCGTCATTCACAAGGGGGACACGTGCCACGGCTGAAAAAGCGTCACAAAGGAACGATTTTGGGCATTTCCGCCCCATCAGGCTGCCGTGCCGACCGTTTCGCCGGCCGTGGGGGGGGCGGTTAGGACCAGTGGACCGCCCTCCGTAATG
This sequence comes from Pirellulales bacterium, assembly GCA_044237545.1. Lineage (GTDB taxonomy): Bacteria > Planctomycetota > Planctomycetia > Pirellulales > UBA1268 > CAMCQY01. Next base: position 4,661 of record JBIIFB010000092.1, on the reverse strand, counting down.
GCCACCGTGTGCTCGAAGTGAGCGCTGGGCAGTCCGTCGATCGTTGACTGCGTCCAGTGATCGGCCAAAACACGTACTTTTTTGGAGCCCATGTTCACCATCGGCTCCACGGCGATCACGAGCCCGGGTTCGATCTCGAAGTCGTGGTTCTTGCGGAATGCCGGCGAGCAGAAGTTCGGCACCTGCGGGTCTTCGTGCATCTTCCTGCCGATGCCGTGGCCCACGAAGTTCTCGACCACGGAAAAACCGTGGTCCCGGACAAACTTTGCCATCTCCTGCGCGACGTCGCTCCAGCGATTGCGGGTTGCCATTAACTGGATCGCGAGGGCAAGCACGCCGGAAGTGCAATCCAGGAGCCGCTGAACGTCGGCCGAAACGCCGCCCACCGGATGGGTGACAGCCGAATCGCCGCACCAACCGCCCACACTGCATCCCGTGTCGATGCTGATGACATCCCCGGATCGCAGCGCGCGACCTCCAGGAATGCCATGCACGACCTCGTCGTTCACTGAAATGCAGCAGGCGGCAGGAAATGGGGTTTTGCCCGGAACGCCCTTGAAGAGAGCGATGGCGTTGTGCTCGGCAAAGAAGCGATCCACCGCTGCGTCGATCTCCCCGGTCGTCACACCCGGCTTCACCAAGGCACCTGCCACCTGGTGCGCACCCCAGACCACAAGACCGGCCCGACGCATCAGGGCAATTTCACGAGCGGATCGAAGGTTGACCACGATTCAAACACCTACAAAAAGAACATCGGAAAAGCAGGGTGGAAAACATTTCCACAACGCCTGCAGCGCCACCCACAGTCAGAGGCACCGTGAGCGACCGACCCGTGCGCGAGCCGCCAACGATCAGACTTCCGAGTGGCATCGAGCAGGATTATAGCCGCCCCACACACCGCCGCATCAACACACCCTGCTGAACCGCGGCGAGTCGACTCCCGATCAACGCCCCCGGGCACGCCTTTCAAACTGCTTCATGGCGACTTTCACGCGATCGAAGATCTCGTCGGCTGTGCCGAGGCCGTCGATGCACGCCAGCTTGCCCTGCCGGCCATAATAGGCGAGCAGCGGAGCAGTCTGTTCCTCGAAGCTGATGATCCGCTTGGCGAAGATCGCGGGGTCATCGTCGGCCCGCTTTCTCGCGAGCATTCTCCGAACGAGCTCATCACGGGGAACGGCCAACTCGATCACGCCGTCAACGCTCATGGCCCGGCGCTCGAGCAGATCGTCAAGGATTTCTGCCTGGGGAAGTGTGCGGGGGAAGCCGTCGAGCAGGCAGCCTGTTCGGCAGTCCCCCGCCTCCAGCCGGCGGGTCACCATGCCCACGATCAAGGCATCCGACACCAGTTGCCCCTGATCCATCGCACGGGCCGCCTCGAGACCCTCTGGGGTTCCCGCGCGGACAGCCGCCCGCAACATCTCACCGGTCGAGAGGTGCGGCACCTTCAGCAATTCAATCAGCCGCTGGCACTGCGTGCCTTTACCTGCCCCAGGGGGTCCAATGAGGATGATCCGCATGGCGAATCCCCCCGGGATGACGGGAGCAGGCGGACCATTCCGCCACCCCGATCCCAAGGGGTCAGGATTTTTCCAGGAGCCCCGTGTAATTACGCATGACGAGATGACTGTCGATTTTCTGCACGAGATCAAACGCCACACTCACGGCGATGAGAAGGCCCGTGCCGCCGTAGAAGCTGGCGATCTGGGCGGGGATGCCCAACGCCCCTCCGACAATCGTGGGAATGACTGCCACCAAGGCGAGAAAACCAGCCCCCACGTATGTGATGCGTTCCATGACGCGTTCAAGATAGTCGGCCGTCCGTTTCCCAGGACGGTAGCCAGGGATGAACGCCCCGAAGTTTTTGAGATTGTCCGCCATTTCCTTCGGATTGAAGGTGATTGCCGTCCAGAAGTAGCAGAAGAAGTAGATCAACACCACGTAGAGGACGTTGTAAAGGAACGACTGTCCCCGCGTGAACGAATCGTGCAGGGCACCTAGCACGGTATTCGAGGGATACGCGTTGTGGAGATATTGGAAGAACATCTGGGGAAACAGCAGCAACGAACTGGCGAAAATGATCGGCATGACACCCGCCTGGTTGACCCGAAGCGGCAGGTATTGCCGCGTGCCACCATAGACGCGACGTCCCCGCACGTGCTTCGCGCTCTGCGTCGGTATCCGCCGTTGCCCCTGGGTCATGAACACAACACCAGCGACAACGCCCACGAACAGTGCCGCCAGCACGAGCAGTGTTTCCACGCCCATCTTGCCACCCCCGCCACCGAGCTCCCAACTGGTATCACCGCCGAGTTGGACCAGCGCACTGGGCATGGCGGCCAGAATGCCAGCCATGATGAGCAGGCTGATGCCGTTGCCGATCCCAAATTCGTCGATCTGTTCCCCGAGCCACATCAGGAAGATCGTTCCTGCAGTCATCGTCATGACCGCAACGAATTGCCATATCAGCGGCAGCCTCCCGTCCACCAGGAAGCTCGACTGAATGAGCGATGTATCACCAACGCGAGCGGAGGAGAGAAAAGCCACATAGGCCCAACTCTGCACCAGACAGATCAAAACGGTCGCATAGCGGGTGTATTCGTTGATCTTTTTCCGGCCGGCCTCTCCCTCTTTCGACAGTTTCTCCAGCGGCGGCCAGACAGTCGCCAGCAGTTGGAAAATGATGGAGGCTGAGATGTAGGGCATGATCCCGAGGCCGAAAATCGTGGCCTGCGAGAGTTGGCTCGCGGAAAAAACGGCGACCGTTTTCAAGAGGTCGCCGATTCCGCCCGTCTCCTGGGCAAAAGCGCTCATCGCCTTGGGGTCGACGATCGGGAGGGGAACCTGCCAGCCCACGCGATAGATCGCCAACAGGCCAAGCGTGAGCAGGATCTTCTGCCTCAGTTCCGGGATCGTGAATACGATGCGCAGCTTTTCAAGCACGGGACGGGCTCCTCAACCTCTGGGGCGCGGACGGATCGGGCAGCACACGCGGCACCGGAGCACCACCCTACCCTGCGGCGGGCTTTTTCCGCGATGCCGTTTTCGTATTTTGCTTGTTCCGCACGACGGGAGCAGGCCCTGGAATCTCGGTCACAGTTCCACCCGCGGCGAGGATTTTTTCCCGCGCCTGGGCACTAAAATGGTGGGCCGATACCTTCAGCGACTTGGCAATCGTACCGTTGCCGAGGATCTTCAACTCATGCCAGATTCCCTTGGCGAGTCCGACCGTCCGCAGGCTCTCGGGAGAAACCTCGCTCCCGGCAGCGAACCGCTCCTCCAGGTCCTCGACATTGACGTCGGTGACAATCCGGCCATGCTGGTTGTGGAATCCGCGCTTCGGAATGCGACGGATCAGCGGCGTGCCTCCACCCTCGAAAATTGCTGGGGCACTCCAACCGGCAAGTTGCCCCTGCCCCTTGTTGCCGCGACCAGCCGTCCTGCCACGGCCGGAGCCTGGGCCGCGGCCAACACGCAGTCGCCTGCGATTTTTGTGGATGCCCTTGTTCACATCGTTCAGTTTCATGATCTTCGCTTCCGCTTTCCGGGGGCCCTGCTGTTCGCCATCCGATCCCGACGTCTCAATCCTCCGACCATCATCGCTCCACCTACGAGAGCGTCACTCCGCGCAGACGCTCCACGTCAGCCCTCGTCCGCAGTTGTGACAGCGCATTCAGAGCCGCCTTCACGAGGTTCACTGGGTTTGTAGACCCATGGGCCTTTGTGAGAACGTCGCGGATGCCGGCCGATTCACAGACAGCGCGGACGGCAGCACCTGCGATGATTCCGGTGCCAGGGCTCGCCGGCAGCATGATCACCTTGGATGTGCCACTGAAGCCTTCGACGCGATGGGGAATCGATCCCACCTCGACAGGCACCTCGATCAGGTTTTTCATACCATCCTTGATGGCCTTTTCAACCGCAGGCGGAACTTCGTTGGCCTTACCATAGCCACAACCGACCTTGCCGCGACCGTTTCCAACCACCACCAGCCCGGCGAAGCTGAACCTCCGCCCGCCCTTCACGACCGTGGCGCATCGACGCACCTTCACAACCTTTTCCGCAAACTCCCCGCCACGGGAATCCCTGGAATCTCTGTCTCTCGAAGACCTGTCTCTGTTGCCGCTGCTGGTGGACACGATTGGTTCTTTATCCTGTATGGAAGTATGTATGGAAGTATGTATGGAAGGCTGTGTGGATGCTGCGTGGAAGGCTGTCACATAAAGTTGTATGTCATGCGCTCGAGCGAGGCGCGGTCATCGGTGAATCCGCTCACTCAGAACTCCAATCCCGCCGCGCGGGCTGCATCGGCAAGCGCCGCCACCCTGCCGTGGTAACGAAACTCACCGCGGTCGAAGCAAACCTTTTTCAGACCGGCGGCCTGAGCCCGTTCTGCCACCATTCGACCAATCGCTGCGGCCGCGTCCTTGTTGCCCCCAAAGCCGACGGCGTCACGGAGCTGTTTTTCCATCGTACTGGCCGATGCAAGCGTGCGACCGGAGGCATCGTCGATGATCTGGGCATAGATGTGCTTGTGCGCACGAAAGACCGAAAGACGGGGGCGGTCTGCCGTGCCACGAATGAACCGTCGCACGCGGTGGCGGCGACGGATGCGCTGACGGAGAATCGTGCGGGCGTGGTCCATGGCGGATGTTGCTGCA
>JBIIFB010000237.1:0-4532 GCA_044237545.1 Pirellulales bacterium | reverse complement strand
CGCAGCCGGCGAGCTGACCACAGCACGCCATCACCGGCACGCTCTCCACGGACAAGTTAAAAACTTGCCGCCACGGGGGAACAGCACGTATCGTGCCGAACACTACTGCTCCCGTCCCCATTTTTTACGACAGATACCGCCGGCGGTTGACGGTCGCCTGCCAGCGGCCGGTCTTCGTGATATCGAGGATCTGGGCCTGGGTGAAGTGCTCGCCGTGTTCGAGCACCGCGCGGCGGACCACTTCCTTCACGTCGGCCCCGGTCGCCCCTTCCAGCGACTGCGCCACCGCGTCGTAGTCGATCGCCAGCCCCAGCGGCGCGAGATGACGCTCGAGAATGCGGGCCCGCGAGGCCTCGTCTGGCATCGGCAGGGTGACGACCATGTCGAACCGAGACGACCGCTGGGCGGCGGGATCGAGTGCCTTTGGATCGTTCGTGGTGGCGATGGTGAGGATGTCTTCCCGCTCCAGCACGCCGTCGAGCGTGGCGAGAAAGTCGGCAAGCGCCCCGTTGTCGCCGTTGGAGTCGCGGTGGCCGAGGACAAGGTCGATGTCGTCGAGCACGACAAGGGTCGGCCCGAACGTCTCCGACGCTGCGTAGAGTTCGGCGATCATGTGCCGCATGGCGTTGGCATCGGCGAGAAGCGTCGTGTAGCGGTTGCCCAGTTCGCTGGCGATCACCCGCACAAGATGTGTCTTGCCGACACCGGGCGGACCCGCCACGAGCATGCCGCGGTTGGTGCCCAGCCCCAGGCGGCGCATGATTTCTCGGCGGCTCGTGGCCGCGGCGAGGAACACGTCAACCTCCGCCCAGATCTCCGCGGGCAGGACCAGGCTATCCCGCGGGTTGGAGAGCGCCGGCGTGATCCCGAGCTTCAGGCAGCCTTCGATGACCGTAGCCTCGAGCACCCGTCCGCGCAGCGGATTCTCCGCCGTCTTGAGCCGATCGCAGAACCGCTTGAGCACCGCTTCCGCCGCCGGCTTGCTTGCTGCACTCGAGAGAATGGCGAACTCGCGGCTCCAGTGCCGATCGTCCACGAGAACGCAGAGGGGCTCCGGGTCGAGCGTGCCGGCTGGAAAAAACGCGATCAGGCGGCCCGGCACCGAGACCTTGTCATCGACACCGAGTTCGAGTTGGGACCAGGTGGGTGGCAGACCGTCGCCGGGTGAGCCGATGATGACGGCGGTGGCGTGACGCTCCAGTTCGATCCGCAGCAGGTTGCCGAGGATCGCCAGCGACGTGCCGGGGCCGGAATACTTGGTGCTCGCGAGCTGCGTGGCATTGACGCCGAGGTGGAGAATCGCGAACGACGTGGGTGAGAGGGCCGACGCCGGCTGCTGTCCCAGAAGTTCCCCGAGCACACTGATAGTTGCACGTGTCTCGGCGCTAGCATTGGCCAAGATGGAGTCGAGGGTGCGGCCGTCGGCGAGGGTGCGGGGGTGCTCGTGTCTCATCGTGTATGCCTTTATGTGCTGGAACGGGATCGATGTCGAGGAGCCTGTCGACGATGTCTTGGTTGTACCGGATGATCGCGATCATCGCCGAGGCGGGCAGCCCCTCACGGATGACTCAAAATCCTCTCCACGACCAATACAAGCCCGGAGCGTGAGCGATGGGATTATCCTGGATGCCGCGGGGCGGTTTGGGGCTGCCCACGCCTCGAGAGCCGGCCGTTCGCTCCGTGCGCGAGTCAATCTTCGATCAAAGTCCCAGCGGCTGGCCGAGCAGTTTCACGCTGGCACATGCGAGCACGGCTGCCATCAGCAGCCGGAGGATTCGTGCCGGCAGGTGGAACGCGCCGACGTGCGAGCCGATCGCACCGCCGAGGACCGCGGCCGCGATCACCGGCAGGCCGGCGGACGGAAACGGTCGACCGGCGAGCAGACCGCCACCCAGGCCCGCGAGCGAATTGACGAGAATGAAGGGCGCCGTCACGGCGGCGATGTTTTTCACCGGAGCGGCACCGAGCGCCAGAAGCGCCGGCGTCAGAAACACGCCGCCACCCACCCCGGTGAGACCCGACAAGAGGCCGACGCCGCCGCCGAGCGCTCCCAGCATGGCGGGCGTGCGACGAGGCCTCTCCGGCAGGGAGGGCGAGATCTCGCCGGTGTCGGACACCGGCCGCCGGGCATCGAGCATCATCCGTGCCGCCGACGCCAATAGCACGCCGCCGAGCACTGCCTCAAACGCGGCCGTGGGCAGCGTGATCGCGCCGCCGACGAATGCGCATGGCACGCTCGCCGCGGCCAGCGGCCAGAAGAGCCGGGAGCGGAAGTGGCCGGCGCGGAAGAATTGAACACTCGCGATCGTCGCCACGATTACGTTGAGCGATAGTGCCGTCGGTCGCACCACCGCCGCCGGCATGCCCAGCAGCGTCATCACCGCGAGGTAGCCGGTTGCGCCGGCATGCCCTACTGAGGCGTAGAGCAGGGCGACGAGACCGATCGCCAGTGGCAGCAGCTCCTGCATGGGCGTGTCGCCGTCACGCCAGCGTCACAGCGTGCTTCTTGAGCAGTTCGATGGGCACAACATTGAGTGACTTTTCATGCGTCGCCTCGAGCACCACCGGCGGCGCCCGGCCTTCCTGCGCCGCTTCAAGCCAGCGGGATGCGCAGAGGCACCAGCGATCCCCCTCGACGAGCCCCGCGAAGCCCCACTCCGGCCGCGGCGTCACCAGGTCGTTTCCAGCTGCCACGGTGAATTTCAAGAAGTCCTTTGTCATCACGGCGCAGACCGTGTGCACGCCGACGTCGTCGGGCCCGGTGCGGCAGCAGCCATCGCGGAAGAAACCGGTGAGCGGTTCGCGGGAACAGGCGGCCAGCGGCAGCCCCAGCACGTTGCGGTCAGGTTTCTTGCCAGGGGAGGCATCGGAAGGACGGTCGAAGGCGATCATACGGCTGGTTCCGGCGTGCGGGCAGGGAATGGGGATCACGAAGGACTTCAATCTGTATGATGCACAGATTCCCCCAGTCCCGCCATCCAGGGTGCCATGCGCAGCCTGCAATTCGGCTCCGACGCCCGCTGGCTCGCCCAGGGCGATCCGGTCGCCCGAATGCACGTGTAACACGGCTGTTGACGACACGGCTGTGTACCATCAGCACGCAGCAACGACACGACGACGAACGGCTCGAATAGTTCGGTTTCTATGAACACTCCCGCAGTCCTTCACACGCCAGGCCCGCAGTCATCCCGCCCGCTGCCGATCAACGAACTGATCGCGGTCGGGGCCCTGCTCGCCCTGGCGGCGTGGGGCATCATCATGTGGTCGGGCCAAGGGGGTGAGCCGGTGCCGCTGGGGCCGCTCGACCCCGCCCGCTGGCTTCCCGGTCGCGGCCTCACCCGCGCCGATCTGCCGCTGGTGGTGATGCTCGTCGCGGGGGGAGTGCCGCTGGTTTGGGACCTTGTCGTCAAGCTGTGCGCCGGCATATTCGGCGCCGACCTGCTCGCTGGACTCTCGATCGTCACGAGCATTCTCCTGGGTGAATACCTGGCCGGCGTGCTGGTCGTTTTGATGCTCTCGGGCGGCGAAGCGCTCGAGTCGCGGGCCGTCAGCCGGGCGGGCGACGTGCTCAATGCCCTGGCCCGTCGAATGCCGTCGCTGGCCCATCGCAAGACCGCCGTCGGCCTGACCGACATCAGGCTCACGGAGGTCGCCGTCGGCGACCTGATCGTTGTGCTGCCGCATGAGATCTGTCCCGTGGACGGCACGGTGGTGGCAGGCCGCGGTTCCATGGACGAGAGCTACCTCACCGGCGAACCCTACCGGATGGCCAAGGCACCCGGATCGAACGTGCTCTCCGGTTCGATCAACGGGCAGGCCGCGCTCGAGGTTCGCACCGATCGCGTGGCCGGTGACAGCCGCTACGCCAAGATCATGGACGTGCTCCGCTCCAGCGAACAACGGCGTCCGCAACTCCGCCGGATGGCCGACATGCTCGGAGCTTTTTACACGCCGCTGGCCGTGGCGATCGCCGCCGCCGCCTGGTTTTTTAGCGGAAGCGCCACCCGCTTCCTGGCCGTGCTCGTGGTCGCCACCCCCTGCCCGCTCCTGATTGCGATCCCGGTGGCGATCATCGGCGCCGTGTCGCTGGCTGCCAAACGCGGCATCGTGATCCGGGATCCCGCCATCCTCGAGCGTCTCGACACCTGTCGCACCGCCATCTTCGACAAGACCGGCACGCTCACGTACGGCGAACCGAGCCTGACCGACGTCGTGCTGCTGGGCGGGTTATCGCGGGCCGATGTCCTGTCGCTGGCCGCCAGCCTCGAGACCTATTCGAAGCATCCGCTCTCCGCCGCCGTGGTGCAGGCGGCGGCCGAGGATTCTATCCGCCTGCTCGAGGTCGAAGCGATCGCCGAGAAGCCCGGGCAGGGTCTCGTCGGTCAGGTGAAACGTTTCAATGGCACAGCCGCTGCCCACGAAGTGATGATCACGAGCCGCCAGAAGTTGCAGCACGTCGACGCCGACGGGGCCGCGAACCTGCCGGCGGCCGCCGGCGGCCTGGAGTGTGTGGTCGTGGTGGACGGCAAGAC
>JBIIFB010000236.1:0-4589 GCA_044237545.1 Pirellulales bacterium | reverse complement strand
GGTCGAGAAGCAGACGAAGGGCACCGAGAGCGCGTCGGCCACCAGCTCGATCGTGGCCTCGTGATGCCCGACGGAGAACCACGATCCAAGATGGACGATCTCCGGTCGAAAACTCCGCGCCGCCAGCACGACGAGGGTCGCAAGGCCGGCCGCGAACCCGGTGGCGAAACCACCTCCGACGATGCGGGACGTGGCCCTTTCGGAGGGTGGCCGGCCGAGCAACGTCGGCACGCCCACGAGCAGCAGCGTGGCCGCCGGAGCGGCGAGCTGGCAGACGACGAGCAGGGAGACGATGTCGTGGCTGGTCATCGGGCGGCGTCTCCGAAGGGAGCCTGCCGCTTGGCAAGCGCCGCCAGAACGCGGGCGGGGGCGAGGTGGTCGCGCCGACCCGAGTACCACGACACGGAGCGGTCAACCACGGGAATGTCGTTCTGCTCCGGCACGTAGGGCACGAACACTCCGTGGTCGTAGACCGAGAGCATGCCCGTCGACGGCTCACAGGCCACGAGCTGGATCCAGCGGTTCTCGATCAGCTGCCGCACTGCGGCCAACGGCGCGGCCGCGGCGATGATCTGCTCCGGCGTGGCCTCGATCACCACGAGCAGCCGCAGCGGTTCGTGAAGCTCCACGGTCTGCCACGGCAGCCCCGTCCGGAGATCACTGGCATGGCCGTCCATCACGCCGATCAGGCCGGTGATGTTGTGGGGCAGTTTTGTGTTGCAGCCGTAGCCCAGCCGGTCGACCGCTGAAAAGAAATAGGCAAGATTGATGCCGGATGCCACCGGCACCACGGCCGCCAGGGTTCTCGCCAGAATCGCGCCGTCGTCGTCCGTGGTGGGATCGTACGACACGAGGAACGCCCGGCGGTCGAGGAACAGGCCGCGGGTCCGAAACCGCCGGCCGATGATCGCCGTGGCATTGGTGGCATGGCCGAGCTCCGGACGGACCTGGGCGAGGTCGACCGACCGTGCCTCAACGTGATCGGCTGCCTCACGGGGAGTGATGTCGAGTGGGGCGGATTCGAACCGGCGGCAACGCTCGTGGGCATCCGCCATGCAGACATGCCCGCATGCCTGCCGAAGTGCTTCGAAGTCGCGGCGATGGCTTTCAGGCAACCGGTCCGCATCGAACCAGGCCACGGTGTCGGCACAGGTGTCGAGGATCCCGCCAAGAAAAAAAGTGTCGTCCGGGATCGCCAGTCCGCTCGCCGCCAGCCGGCCACGCACGCGGGGATCATTGGCCATCATGGCAAAGGCGCGGGCATTCGCGCCGCCCGAGCCACCGCCGCAGGCACCGCAGTCGTAGGCGCTTTCGTGCGGGTTGTTGCGGCTTGAAGAGGCGTGGCCGATCACGGCGACCAGCCGCGAAAAGCCCCTGCCCCCGCCCAGCCCGATGTCTTCGAGGACGCGGCGAACGATGTCGACCATCTCGGTCACGTTGAAGCCGGCATGGGTGCCATCGGGCAGAAAGTCATCCCCTTCGCGTTCTAACGCCAGCCGGGTGGGCACCCGACGGCGGGCGATTTCGGCAGCGGTCTTTCCCAGGCGGGCCGTCAGCCGGGGAAAGGCGACCCGAGCCACCAGCGGCACCGCCGCCACCGCACCGGCAAAGGCCGTGAACAGGCCGCCTCGCAGGAGCGTTCGGCTCCCGGCCGAAACGCCACCGTTCAAGTGCCCGGCCCAGCGTCGCAGGCTCCGCTGAAATGCGTGGCGTGCCTGTGCGTCGTGCGCGGGCACCTCCTCGACGGTGTGCCTGGGTCGCATCACGATCGGGCACAGCGGCGCCGCATGCCAGTCATCGATGCCCCGGAAATACATCGGCACGCCGAAGAAGCCTGCGGTGCCGAAAGTCTCGAAGCCGCCCCCCAGTTCCTCGAAATGCCGTCGGAATGACTCGCACCGATCGTCCATGCAGAACACCGCCTGAAGCGTGGGCCGGGTCGCCCTCAACGGCGTGGTCGGAGTGGACGGCATGGTCGGAGTGGTGAAGCGGCCATGGGCGGCCAACGCGTCGAGTGTCTCGATGCGATGGCGTCGCTCGTAGGCAAGATGAAAGAGCCGGCGGCGTGTGGAGCCGTCGAACGCCGCAATGGCGTCTTCAAACCGAAGCAGTTCGTTTTCATCGAGCCCGCGAAGACCGTGGGCCGTGAGGCCGAGCAGTTGCGACACCTGGTGCAGAAGGAAGGCCCGCGCCAGGCTCCCGGGGCCACGCCTGGGTGGATAGCGGTCGCGAAGTTCCGTCCAGAGCCCCTGAAGGCGGCTGACTGGCGGAATCGGGCCGGCGGTGCCGGCTTCGCGATTGTCATGCTGAGGGTCATGCTGAGCGTCGTGGTTCGTGTCCCCTTTCTTGTCATGGTTCCTGAAACCGAGCTGCCGGGAGGCCCACTCCGCGGCCACGCGATCACAGATGAGCCGCAGGGCGACGAAGTCAATGAGCCTCGCGGGCACCGGCTCCACTGGAGCGCGATCGGGCCGCTCTTCGAAGTGACGGATCATTCCAGCCCAGCCCCGCAGGGCCAGGGCCGTGCGGGTCAGAAACTCGTCCCATTCTTTTTCCGGAATGCCGAGCAGGCCGAGTTCGGAGGCGATGACCTCGACGGCGGGCCTGCCACGGACCGCCCGCAACGCCGCCGGCAGCCGTCCGCTCCAGGGTTCCGTGGGGCCGAATCGGCTGGCATAGAGCCGGGCGACGGCCTCGAGCAATCCCCGCTCGCGGCCCGGCATGGGCCACGCCGCAACCCCCTGATCTAAGAATGCCGCGCAGAACCGGATCAGCAACGGGTGCACGAAGACATCGGTGTCGACAGCGGAATCGACCGCCAGCATCAGGTCACGAAGCCGCACCGGCGGCCGCAGGTGCACGATCGAGGGCCGCGTGAGTGCGACAGCCTCGACGCACGCATGCCACAGGTCGCTCGAGACATGCCGTTCGTCGTCCGCCTCGCCCAGGGAAAACGACCGGAGAAAGGTGGCCCGCCGGGCCGTGTCATCCTCGACGTCCGCAAGGTTTGCATCCTGATCCTCGGCCGTTCCACCCCCGCCCTCGCTGAGCAGCCGCCAGCGAATGTCCGGGCTCAGATCGGTACGGAGACGCTCGACAACATCCTGCTCAGTGAGCGTCCAGCGGACCGCGGCATCGTCCTCCTGCCGCACCGGATGGAGCAGGAGCGCGAGCTGCAGGTCGCGGAGCGAGAAACGACCGCCGGCAATCAGCCCGCCTGATGTGCCATTGAGGTCGCTGTCGAGAACGGCCTCGAGATCGGCCGGCCGGATTTTGCCGCGGGCGAGTTCTTCACGGTACCGCGACTCCGACAGATACGGCTGGGTGCCATACAGTGCGGCCGCATGCAGGACGGCGTCTTCGAAGGGCTCACATTCGAAGGCCTGCAGCGCATTCTGGGCGATGAAGACACCAATCGGGCCCTGAGTCGGCAGAAACCTCGCCGCAGACTCCACGGCGGCCCGAATCGACTCTGCACTCTTGTTTTCTGCGCGGTTGGATTCGCCTCTGGCCGCTGCTCGATCGGGGGCCACGGGGTGGTGCGTCATGCTGTCAATCGGCAAGGCAGGGGCGCCGCACAGGGGCATGCGGGTCTTCGCTCCAGACTACCGTGAAGCCGGGGCGGGTCTGTCGAGCAGCCGCTCTTTCGGCCTTGCAATGCCGAAAGCCGTGCCGGTGTGAGCCGACATGGGCCGTCATCGTCGATTCTTCGGATGGCGGCATCGCGGCCGCCGGCGGTGGGATCGGGAGTCCAGAGACTCCTTCTCCGAGCACCGCCGACGGCTCGACGCGCCGAACGCCCTCGGCCACCAACTGGGAATCGGGGGAGAGAAACTGCTTATTTTCGCCGGCGGTCACTGGGACCGCGGCACCGTGGCACTGCGGAGAGCGTGAAGACGAGCACTTCTTCTCCGGTGGTCGGACTGATGTCGTGATGAACGCTCACCGGATCCGCGCCAGTGGCGTTTCGGACGAGCCTGTCGAGCATCGCCTTGCCGGCGATCACCAGATGGCTGCGGAGCTGCTTGAGCAGTTCGGCCCCCCGACCGTTCCCGTTGCCGTGCGACTCCATCAACCGCTGCTCCGCGGCGGTCAGCACGCCATTGAGATGCACGAAGAGCTTGTTTTCGATGAGGTGGGTATGCACGTGCCGCGGACCGCGGCCCATGTATTCCTGCTGAAAGCGGGCCACGGCGTCGCAGACTGCCGCCTCGATTTCCCCCTGCGATTTCTCAGCATCCATGTCCAACGGTCTCCGGGACCACCACCGCAACGGCTCTATCAAACACAAACCCCCCCCCTAGTGGGGGTCACGTCTACCGACAGACTTCGGACTGATGGGCTGTTGTTGATGAACGGCACTTGGAAAAGTCCACGTGGGGGGAGTGGGAGGAGAGGGGGGAGTGGCGGCAGGAGACGGGAGAGAGGGGCGGGCAGAGGAGAACCGCACGTTGAAAACCCGCGGCCACGGGAGAATAGGGCGACTAGGCTGCCTAGGAAACAAATTTTCCTAAACTGTCCTCCTCGACGGTTGAGGGCATTTCCCTGCTGCAACTGAGGTTTCACGGCCACCGCAGTCGCGGCGTGGG
>JBIIFB010000235.1:0-4640 GCA_044237545.1 Pirellulales bacterium | reverse complement strand
AAGAAGGGCCGGCTGACCCTTGCCGACGGGCACGAGGCCACGCACGGGGACAATGGCCAGGCCAGACTGGCCGACAGGGAGCAGGTGGAGGTGATGCTTCGAGGGCTCGATGAGGTCGAAGCGCGGCTCGTGCGACTCCATCATCTGGAGGCCCGCAGCTACGGAGAGATCAGCCGGCTGACGGGAATGCCCTTGGGGTCGATCGGCCCGGCCCTGGCGCGGGCCCGTCAGAAGATGAAGGTTCAGGCCGAGTAGCCCCAAGGCTGTCCCACCACCGTTCAGCGGGGCGGGGCGAGGCCGACCATCACCGTGGGATCGGCGAGATCCACCGGCGTGTAGCCCTCGTAGGCGGGCATCTGCCAGAGTTGGCCTGGGTCTGTCGAGGGCGTGTTGGTGGAGATCGTGGTCAGCTCCAACTGGAATTCAATTCCCGACGTGGGCCATGAGACCTCCACGAATCGCGGCAGAGCAGCCCCGGACTGCGGGTCGACGCGATGCTTCGTGGTGCGGCAACTCGCCATTCTCTCGCCCGAGGCCGTGAACAGATGCTGTTCGATCACCAGGCCTGTTGTGCCGTCGAGAATGGTTGACTTGAGCAGTTCGCCATCGGCGCCCGCCGAGGTGTCTCCGGTAGGAACGATGCGACTGCGAATCTCGACCCTGCCATCCGGCAAGGGAAACGGCCCCTCATGCCGATCTTCGGAGCGGAAATTCACCAGTCCAAGCAGCTCTGGCATCCAGTCGGCGCGAATCGGAAGCAGGCGGCGGGCGGAGGATTGCTCGTATTGATCGTGTCGGCAGTGCAGCATCATCGGCGGCTGGTGGCGGCGGATCCAGAGCCAGAACAGGTCGTCGTTGCTGCCGATGTCGAGTTCGCTGCCGGTGACGGCGGTCTGGGCCCGCAGTCTGAAACGGCGGGGAGGTTCGCAGGCCACCTGCGCCGACAGCCGCGGCACGCCCGGCACGATCAGCACCGCCTGGGGCGCCATATAGCTCCGCACCCGCTGGGTATTGTCATGCACCGTCGCGATGATCTGGTCGAGCGTGGGCTGCGCCGGCAGTGTCCGCGGCAGGGGCATGGTGCCCACCTGATAGCCGCGGATGGCCTGCGGGCATGCCGCCCCCGTGGATGCCAGTGCCGCCACCACCAGGCCAAACGCCCATGCACGCGGAGTTGTCAGACCGGGCACGCCAACGGGCCGCGTGACTGCATGTGCTGCTCTCATGCGGCGTCTCCGCTCCAGAGCAGCGCGGCGAGTCGCTCCTCGACCCCCGGCGCAGTCGCCTCGTGTGTCGATACTGTCCGCACCCGGTATTCGCGATCCCGCTTCCGACAGGCCACGACCAGATCTGGCGGCTCGGAGCCGGCGGCCGCCGGCCGGTCACCCCGTGCACTGTCATGCCGCTCGACAAACCGCACCACGCGGCGCCGCACAAGTTCGAGCGCCACCAGGTATCGGAGGGCTGCGTCGGACTCGCGTCCTGTCAGTTCCTCCAGCACGTCGAGCAGTACATCGGCCGGCGCAAGGGTTGATCCGGTCGCGGTTGCCGCGGGAAAAGTCGAACGCCACCAGGCCAGCGTGTTGTCCGGCGGCCCCTCCCACGCGGTGGCGGCGTAATCGCGGCGGTCGAGCCTGCCCTCCGACCGGACCAGCGCCGAGACGAGCAGATCGCCGGCCGTGAACGGCCGGCCTGTTTGTCCGCAGACGGCGTGCGGTCGGTGGAGTTTGAGTTCCATGCATGTCACCGCGCAGGAAGGCCCAGGCCGCGAACCGCACACTGTGGTCGATACGCCGATGTCAGACGCAAGCTATAGGGATCAAGGCTGCCTGCTTCAACCCGCAATCGGCTCTGTTTCGTGGTGCACGGCCCGATACCCCCCGGGCAGGCTGCCGACAGACACAAGCTAGGGGAGCCCGGAAGACTGGGTGGTAGGTCGCGGCCTGGGCACATGTGCGGGGTCGCGCGATGTCCAAGCGGGGTCGCGCGATGTCCAAGCGGGATCGCGCGATGTCCAAGCGGGATCGCGCAATGTCCAAGCGGGATCGCGCAATGTCCAAGCGGGATCGCGCAATGTCCAAGCTGGATCGCGCAATGTCCAAGCGGGATCACGCGATAATTATCCGGGAACCGGATGACGGGTCACCGGTCGGGCTCGTCAGACACCTGCGTTCGCTGGGCGGCTCGGCGAATGGGTCGGGGATGATGGTGCGGCTGTCCCGCCGAGGCGCCCTTCATGCTCACTGCGGTGTCCGACGAGCCCGCCCTCCCCTGCCACGGCCTGCTAGCCAGCGTTCAGCAGCAGTTCGGCCACTTCGACCAGTCCGTCGTCGTCCTGCCGGCCGACGATCCGATCCGCCGCGGCCAGCACCTGCGGCTGCGCGTTGCCCATCGCGATCCCCAGGCCCGCTCCGCGAATCATCGGGAGATCGTTGACATCGTCCCCCACGGCACAGATTTCTTCCGCCCCGATGCCCCAGGCACGTGCCAGCGACAGAATGCCCGACCATTTTGTCACACCAGCCGGTGCGATCTCGCACATCCAGTGGAGGTAGCGTGGGCTGCGGATCGTGTGCAGCGAGAGTTGGCCGGGAAAGCTGGTGTCCAGCCAGTGCTCCAGCTCGAGCATCGGCCGCTTGTCTCCCATGGCAAATCCCGCGAACACTCCCGACGGGATGGTGCCGGGCAGATCCGGCACGACACGTGCGAGTTCCCTGTTGCGGTCGAGGTATTCGGCCAGGCCAGACAGGCCCCGCTCGCTGGCGTTATTCTCCGGCAGGCTTGGCGTTGGCGTGATGGAGAGGCTCCGACAATAAAAGTCGAAGCCGTCGGCAAAGCTGTCGGCATAGAGCACCGGCTCGTGGCCGGCCGCCACGATGCCTGCGACCACGCCCTCCAGCACGCCCGGGCCAAATTCGGCACGGGTGAGCGTGGCATGATCGCCCGTGTGTTTGACGAGCGCACCCGAGGCGGTGATCAGCGGCCCATCGATGCCGAGGTGGGTCGCCACGGGAAGCGTGTCGCGGTAGCGTCGGCCCGTCGCGAGCACGACACGGATGCCCGCGGCCCGAACGCGGGCCACGGCGTCGCGGGTGGCCTCGGTGATTTCGTGCCGGCTGTTGGTAACGGTGCCGTCGACGTCCAGCACGAGGAGCCGTGTCTGCGGGGCCGCGATGGGGACCGGTTTCTGAAGCATGCCGACTATGCTACATCTGAGCCGGTATGAGCGACACTGCCCAGCCCGCCGACCTGCCCTTCACCGCCGTGGCGAAAGCCGGTGAGATCCCGGTCGGCCAGGGCCGCGTGTTCGAGGTAAGCGGCCGGCTCGTGGCGGTGTTTTTCGACGGCGAACACTACTCCGCCATCGACGACCTCTGCCCACACATGGGCGCTTCGCTGGGGTCGGGGCCGATGACCGACGGCATCGTGACCTGTCCCTGGCATGCCTGGCGGTTCCGGCTCTGTGACGGAGCCTGGTGCGATAATCCGAAGCTCACCGTAGACGTCTTCGAGGTCCGCGTCGTGGATGGCATGATCGAGGTCCGCGTGCCGCCGGCGAAGCCCATCGAACTGCCAGCGGTGAGTCCGCGGTGATGGGCCGCCGACCGCCATCTGCCATCGCATGCCGGCTCACTCCAGCGCCTGCCCGCTTACTCCAGCGCTTGCCCGCTTACTCCAGCCTGATAGATTCTCCCGGCACAAGCACTCGCGCGTCGGCGAGTCGGGCGTCGTGCACCCGTCGGGCCCAGGCATGTGCATCCTGCTCGATCGCCGGCCAGGTTCCGTAGTGGCTCGGCAGGACGATCCTTGGTTCGAGCAACCGGATCGCCTCCAGGGAATCGTCCGGGCCCATCGTGAACAGGTCGCCTATCGGCAGCACCGCCACGTCGATCCGTCTGCCGTCGTGCGGTCGTCCAATCCGTGCCATGTCTGAAAAGAGTGAGGTGTCACCGGCGATGTACACCCGCATGCCCCCCACATCGAGCACCCAGCCGGCGGGATTGCCACCGTAGGTGCCGTCGGGCAGGCTCGATGAATGATGGGCGATCTCCATCTTCGCGGTGCCGCCCGGCACCGCCACCCGGCCGCCGATGTTCATCGGTTGCACGGCGTCGATACCCTGCGCGGCGAGCCACTGGCCGATCTCCCAGTTGCAAAACACGCGGGCCTGCGTTCGTCTGGCAATCGCGACCAGATCTGCCACATGGTCGCTGTGGCCGTGTGTGACGAGAATCGCATCGCAGTCGACCTCGGCGGCCTTGCGTGCCGACGTCGGGCACGTGTCAAAGAAGGGGTCGATCAGCAGGGTACCGGCACCGGTGTCGATGAGCCAGGTGGCGTGGCCGGTCCACGTGAGCGTGACGGGCATGGGAACCTTTCCGTGTGAGGACTGCGGCAGAACCAGAGCGGTGGCAAAACTATAGCCGACGGGGTGCCGAAGCCGGGTTGTCGGAGCCGGGGTGCCGCACCGCCCCCAATCCATACAAGCCCTGAGCGTGAGCGACGGGATCGGTCCATCGCTTGGTGCGGCGCCTCATGTGGCATCTGATCCCCCGGCTTACGCCGAGGGCTTTTATGGGAGCGGGCATACAAGCCCTGAGCGTGAGCGACGGGATCGGTCCATCGCTTGGTGCGGCGCC
>JBIIFB010000091.1:0-14888 GCA_044237545.1 Pirellulales bacterium | reverse complement strand
CTTCATTTCGGCCGGTCCCATGCCGCGGGTGGTCAGGGCCGGCGTGCCCAGCCGGATGCCGGAGGGATCCATCGGCTTCCGCTCGTCGAAGGGGATCATGTTCTTGTTGCAGGTGATGCCGCAGCGGTCGAGCACTTCCTCGGCCAGTTTGCCGCCGATGCCCAAGGGCGTGACATCGACGAGCATCAGATGGTTGTCGGTGCCGCCGCTGACGAGCTTGACTCCGCCGGAGGCAAGGGCCGCGGCCAGCGTCCGGGCGTTGTCGACGACGTTCCGGCCATACTGCTTGAACTCCGGCTTGAGCGCCTCGCCAAAGGCCACGGCCTTGCCGGCGATCACGTGCATCAGCGGGCCGCCCTGCGTGCCGGGAAACACCGAGCGGTCGAGCGCCTTGGCGTTTTCCGCGCGACACATGGCGATGCCGCCCCGCGGACCGCGGAGGGTCTTGTGGGTGGTGCTGGTGACGAAGTCGGCGACCGGGACGGGATTGTCGTGGATGCCCGCGGCGACGAGCCCGGCGTAGTGGGCCATGTCGACCATCAGCTTCGCGCCCACTTCGCGGGCGATCTCGGCGAACGTGCCGTGTGGAATCTCACGTGGATACGCGCTCGCACCGGCGATGATCAGCTTCGGCTTGTGCTCCCGCGCGAGCCTCGCCACCTGATCGAAGTCGAGCAGGTGGTTGTCGCGGCGGACGCCGTAGTGGACGAACTTGTAAAAGATGCCCGAGCTGTTGAGCTTCATGCCGTGAGTGAGATGGCCGCCGTGGGCCAGGTCGAAGGCGAGCACGGTGTCGCCCGGCTGGATGGCGGTGAGGTAGACGGCCGAGTTGGCCTGACTGCCGGAGTGCGGCTGCACGTTGACGTGCTCGGCCCCGAAGACGGCCTTGAGCCGGTCGCGGGCGAGGTCCTCCACCGTGTCGACAAACTCGCAGCCGCCGTAATAGCGGTGGCCGGGGTAGCCCTCGGCGTATTTGTTGGTGAGCACGCTGCCGACCGCCTGCATGACGGCGGCGCTCGTGAAATTCTCGCTGGCGATCATCTCCAGGCCATCCTGCTGCCGGGTCTGTTCCGCGGCCATTGCCGACCAGACCTCGGGATCATCCTGTTCGACGAGATTGGGGGTACCGTTCATGGGGGTGTTCCTGCGGGGACGGGTCGGGGAATCCACGGGGTCGGGGCAACCAAGGGTTCGGTCAATTCACGGGCCGAAGACCTAAATTGTGGGCATCGGGGGCGGGAGCGTCAACAAAGTCTAGTCGCGTCCACTCTTTCCGCCATTCGCCGCGCAGTCAGGTCAATGGCACACACAAGCAGATGCGTGTCGGGAACGATCACGAGTGCGTCCGGCCCCCATCGACCTCGAACTGATCGCAGGCTTGAGGAAGAGCTTGAGGAAGAGCTTGTTGAGACTCTGGTTGGGACTCTGGTTGGGACTCTGGCCGAGACTCTCGTTAAGACTCTTGCGCCCCCGGCCTCAGGTCTCCTTCGTGAACTCCTCGTAAGCCTTCACGAAGGCCGACTTGGCCCGGTTGAACATCGGGGCCAGCGACTCGGCGAATTCCTTGCCCTTGCCGACCGCCGCCTTGCGGTGCTCGTCGAGCGAATGGCGGAAGGCCGCAAACTGCTCGCTCATCTGCTCGCGGCTCTTGTTCAGGGCTACCGCATCATCGACGTGGCCTGCGGCGTAGCGGACCAAGGCCAGTTCGGTCTTGAGCTCCAGTTCCCTCTCAGCCAAGAGGAGGGAAAGGGCTGCTTTTTGGAGTCCCGTGCCGGCCTTTTCGCCGAAGGTATCGAGCCGTTCGTGGAGGTCGTGGAAGGCGGCCTCGATGGTATCCCGCTGGGAACGAGCAGCCTCGAGCGTCTGCTGGCCGGTCCGGTTGAGTTCTGCCCGCACCCGATCGGCGGCAGCGGTGGCCTGCTGGCGGGCTGCCTCCGGCACATCCGCGAGCTTGGAGACCGCCTCCTTGACCATCTCGACGGCCGCAGACGCCTTCCGCTTCTGGGCATCTACCCCCTCGGCCACCGTGGCAGCCGTTGCGTTGGCCGAATGCTCGAGAGCCGTCGCAGCAGTCTCCCAGCGGTCGAGCATTTCGTCGATCGACGCGCGGATTTCATTGATGATTGGCATGACGGGTTCCTCTCGCAGATAGCGGGGCAAAGACACATTACAAAGCATACGCGGTGCAGTTGTCACGGGGAAAGCGAATACTTGATGCCTTGGGTGCGCAGAGGCTGTGTTCACGCTTCCGATCCCCCGGCTCACGCCGAGGGCTTAATGTGCAAGACGCATACAAGCCCGGAGCGTGAGCGATTGTGTCGGCAGGACAATCGACGTGGCGGCGCCATGCGTGGCTTCCGATCCCCCGGCTTACGCCGAGGGCTTCTATGGGGCAAGACGCATACAAGCCCGGAGCGTGAGCGATGGGATTCCCCGTGCTCGTCATCCCCCGGCTCACGATGCCATTGAGCGACAGTAGGCAGTCGTTTGAAAAACCGGTCAGTCCAGGAGCAGCGGCTCAGGCATGAACGTCACGATCGGGATCAGAAACGACAGCACCCCCAGCACCGTGCGGGCCAGGCCCAGTGGCCGGCCATCGGCACGGATGGGCGGATGATCCGTGCCCAACAGCGTCACGATCACCACCATCGCGATCCAGTTGGTGCGGCCCAGAATCACGATCGCGGCGATCGACGCGATGAGCACGCTCCGCGCGATCCAGTGGGCCCGCCGGCCGAAGATCGCGTAGCTCACATGACCGCCGTCGAGTTGGCTGATCGGGATCATGTTGAGGCCCGTCACCAGTAACCCGACCCACCCGGCCATGAAGAGCGCATTGGGGGCGATGGTAAGGTCGGCGGCGATGTCGGGGCGGACAAGCCCGAGGATGCCGCGGGCCAGTGGAGGCATGGCGAAGGGGCTGTACTTCGCCGGCTCGCCCGTGAGCAGTCCGATGGCGAGAATTGGGAGGGCGACCACGAGCCCGGCCAGCGGCCCGGCCAGCGCGATGTCGAAGAGCTGCCGACGATTGGCCCGCGAGCCCTCCATCCCGATCACCGCCCCCATGGTGCCGGTGAGCAGCACGGGCACGGGAATGAAGAACGGCAGCGTCGCCGGGATGTTGTGCAGCCAGGCGGCGATGAAGTGGCCGGCCTCGTGCGCCCCGAGCACCGCCAGCACCGCTGCCATATAAAGGAGACCGCGTTGCCAGTGCTCTGCCATCTCCAGACCAAAATGCTCGTCGAACCCGAGCAGGTCCGCCTGCCAGCCCGACACGCCCGCCGCGAAGGTGGTGAGGCAGGTGAGCAGAAACAGCAGCGCCTGCAGCCGCATCGGCCGCAGTCGGGCAGCCGGTGGAGCCGCCGTGGCGTCCGCATCCGTGGCAGACGGTAGAGGGCCAGGCTCATAACCAAGGGGGGGCGGCTGCATAGACTGAAGAATACTGGTTTTGCAACGCGGCTGGTAAGCTACGGCTGGTCGGCCCCACCGCGGAGTTGTGGAAAACCGACCCCACCTGTACCTGCCACCTGTGACTACCTGTGACTCTTTGTGAGGGAATATCGATGTCGTGTCTCCATGCCAGCCGTCGTCATCTGCGAAGAACGATCCACGTCGTAGTCGCCTGTGCCATGGCCGCCGGTCTCTGGGGTGGCTTCTGGGGAGACTCCTGGAGCGGCCTCGCGTCGGCCCATGCCGCCGAGCGGACGGTGTTGGCCGTCGTGACCTGCGATAGCTACGTCGATCTCAAAAAGCAGGCTGGCTGGCTCGGCGGGCAGATCGGCCAGCCCGGCCTCGCGGGCATGCTTGAGTCGGTGCTGCTGATGGCCACGCAGGGCCGCGGGCTGGCGGGGCTCGACATCAAGCGGCCGCTGGGGGCGGTTGTCACGACCGACGGTGGCGACATCGCCATCCACGGCTTTGTGCCGGTCAAGAGCCTCGACAAACTGCTCGATTCACTGAAGGCCGTAACTGGTCCCACCGAGGCGTCGGGAGAGACCCGCAGCCTCACCCTGCCCAGCGGCATTCCGATCGACATGGTGGAACGGGATGGCTGGGCGATCGTGTCGCCGCGGGGCATCGAGGTCGAGGCGGTCGATCCCACGCCACTCTTCGCTCCTCTGTCGGAGAACTACACGCTCGGGCTGGAACTGTTTCCACACCTGCTGCCGGAAGGGCTTCGCCAGCAGCTTCGCATGCTGATCGAACAGGGGGCAGCGGCCGCCGGGGAACAAGGGCAACAGTTCGATGCCCGGGCGCTGGCCGCCGCGCTCGACGGCCTGGCCGACACCGAGTCGCTGGCGCTCGGCATCGCGATCGACAGCGAGAAAGAGCGGCTGTTCATCGAGAATCGAACGATGGCCGTGCCGGGTTCACCCATGGCGCAGGCGATGGAAGGCTCCGACAAGGGGCAGTCGACCATACCCATGCCGCCCGTGGCCGATGGCAAACGTCCGGCCGTCTCCGCACACCTTGTGCAGGCGGTTCCCGAGGCTTCCCGGCGGGAGGTGCTGAACCTGCTCGACGTAGCCCTACCGGCGACCAGCGTCGACCCGTTGACGAAGACGCTGGCCGTCCTGCTCCGCGAGGCACTCTCATCGGTGCTCGCCACCGGCGGCATCGACGGGGCTGTCACCATCGACACCGATGACCTCGGTGGTAAGAACGATGGCAAGCCGCTCCCCGCCGTGACCGCAGGCGTGCGGGTCAAGGATGGCGCCGCCCTCGAAAACCGCGTGAAGCAGTCGTTCGGCGGCCTGAAAGGAGGGCAGCAGCCGCTGCCCCCGGGCGTCAATGTCTTCTTCGATTCGGGCAAGGTGGGCGCGACCAACCTGCATACGATCAGCGTTGACCTGACTGGGACTGAAGCCGCCAAGCGTCTCGGCAAGTCGCTCGACCTCACGCTGGCGATCACTCCAGACTTCGCCTTCCTGATGGCGGGCGGTGATCCACGACAGCGGCTGGCCTCGCTGCTCGGCCCGAATGGCAAGGCTGATTCGCAGTCCAAGCCAATCGCGGGCGTCGACATCTCCATGCCGCGGGTGCTGGCTTATGCCGCCGATCAGGGCGTGCTGCCACCGGAAGCAGCCACGCAAACCGACGATGACGATACAGACGTCGCAAAACAGAATGGCACGGTGCAGCTGCTCATTCGGCCGATCGAACGGGGCGTGGCGACACGGCTGTCGGCCGACGGCGCGGCCATCCGATCTGCTGCGGCCCGAACCGGTGCCGGCCCCGACGGCCCGCCGCCGCCAGGCCTGCCACTCCCGAACGGATTTCCAATTCCGGCCCCTGCTCGGTAGCGGCGGGATGGTGGCGTTTCCATCCATTCTTTTCTTCGGCGGCACGTTTTCCCTCTTCCGACGAATTGCATTCTTTCATTACCAATAGCCCGATGATCACCAACAGCACGACAGCCTCGAGTCCGCTTTCCTCTGAACCATCCGCGGCAACTCCACCTGCCGCGGCCGGCATCCGCACGCAGATTGCCGGCGTGGGTGTGGCTGGTCTTGCCCGCGAGCATGGCACACCGCTCTATGCCTACGACGCCGAGAAGATCAGGCAGCGTTGCCGCGATCTCGCCGCGTGGGATACGGTTCGCTTCGCCCAGAAGGCCTGCTCGAACCTCGCCGTGCTCGATCTCATCCGCCGCGAGGGCGTGGTGGTCGACGCGGTCAGCACCGGTGAAATCCACAGGGCTTTGAGGGCCGGCTACTCCGCCCACCCAGACCGCACGACAGCCGCAGATGGCCTGCCGCCGGTGCACCCGATCGTCTACACGGCCGACATCTTCGACGCGGTCGCCAGGCTTGGCATCCATGTGAACTGCGGCTCGGCCGACATGATCGAGCAGTTGGCCGAGCGTGTGCCCGGAGCGAACATTACCCTGCGGGTGAATCCTGGGTTCGGCCACGGCCACAGTCAGAAGACCAACACCGGTGGCGAGGGCTCGAAGCATGGCATCTGGCACGAGGAGATCCCTGAGGTGCTTCGCCGCGCCGAGTGGGCCGGCCTCGTGGTGAGCGGCCTGCACATGCACATCGGCAGTGGCACCGATCTTGCGCATCTGGCCGAGGTGGCCGGGGCGCTCGAGCGGGTGGCCATTGAGGTTGGCCGTTCGCTCACGATGGTGAGCGCTGGCGGCGGGCTGCCGGTGCCCTACAAGCCGGGCGAAGTCCATGCCGACCTCGGCGGTTACTTTCAGCTTTGGGACGCAATGCGCAAGAATTTGGAAGACCGGTTCGGCCACCGCGTCCGCCTGGAGATCGAGCCGGGCCGTTACCTGACGGCTGAGTCGGGCTATGTGGTCACAGAGGTCCGCGCCGTCAAGCGGCAGGGCTCACGGAAATACCTGCTTGTCGATGCCGGCTTCAACACGCTCGCACGACCGGTGCTCTACGGCTCCTACCACCCGATGAGCCTTTGTCCGGCGGCGGCGGGTTCGACCGCTGACGCGTCCGCTGCGTCCGCCACCGAAGAGGTGGCGGTGGGCGGCCCCTTGTGCGAATCGGGCGACATCTTCACGCAGACCGACGGCGGGTTTGTGGCCTCGCGGGCTCTGCCACCGGCGCAGGTGGGCGACCTGCTCGTGATCGAGATCGCAGGTGCCTATGGCTTCGTGATGGCGAGCAATTACAACTCCAAGCCCCTGCCCGCCGAAGTGCTGATCGACGGCGGTAAGGCACGGCTCGTCCGCGCCCGTCAGACGCCCGAGGACCTCGTCCGCGGCGAGACAGTCTGACTGTTTTTTGGAAGAAGGGCGACAGCCACCAAAAACAGATACGGCCGATATCCCCCGGCTCACGCCGGGGGCTTGTATGGAAACCTCCATACAAGCCCGGAGCGTAAGCGATGGGATTCCCCAATCGTCCATACAAGCCCGGAGCGTAAGCGATGGGATTCCCGGCCACCACAAAATCGGCGGGACGGGATCGCCCGCCCGGAGACTCCGCCTACACTGCTGACGGAGGCACATCATCATGTCTGGAACCTACGTTATTGCGGGCGGGAGTCACGGCATCGGCCTGGAACTCGTGCGGATGCTTGCCCCGACTGCAGAGCGGATCGATGTCTGGTCGCGGACGAGCGACGGCCTGCAGTCCGCTGCCGGAGTCCATCATCTGCCGTGCGACTTCTCCGATCCCGAGGGCGTGCTACCGGAACCGCCCGAGGAGATTTGCGGGGCGGTCTACTGCCCCGGCAGCATCACACTGCGGTCATTTCGCAGCCTGCAGCCAGCCGACTTTCGACAGGATCTCGAACTCAATCTCGTCGGTGCCGTGCGGTTTCTGCAGGCCTGCCAGCCCCGACTGAAGGGCCCTGACGGCGGCCCTGCGAGCGTGGTGCTGTTCAGCACGGTCGCGGTGGCCCAGGGCATGCCGATGCATGCGTCGGTCGCGGCCGCCAAGGGTGCGGTGGAAGGCCTGGCACGGTCGCTGGCCGCGGAATGGGCGCCGAAGGTCCGGGTGAATGTGATCGCGCCGGCGCTCGTCGACACACCGCTCGCCGCGCGGCTGCTCTCCTCTCCAGACAAGCGTGAGGCTCTCGCGGCCCGCTATCCGCTCAAGCGGACCGGCGAGCCTGCGGACGTCGCGGCACTCGCGCGATTTCTGCTCTCGGCGGAGAGTGGCTGGGTGACGGGGCAAGTCTTCGGGGTCGATGGCGGGATGTCGACGCTCCGAACCTGACCTCAGCTCAGCTCAGCTCAGAAACAATACGGATTCCCTCGCTCGCGCTTCGGGCTTGCAAGGGGCAGGAAAATAGGCAGCTGGCACCTTCTCGCTGGCGGTGCTCCTACGGCGGCGGAGGCGTGACTGGGAGACCAAGCTGCCCACGACGCCGCTCGATCGCACCGATGTACTCCACAAAGCGGGCCCGCTGCTCGGGCGTGGAGCTGTCGATCATGTGCTTTCGAAATCTGTTTCGATCCTCCTCGGAGCCGCCGAGGGAGCCGAATGGCGGCCGTGGCCCGACTCCATCGCCGCGTTTCCCGCCGGCCGATTTGCTCCCGCCACCACCCAAAAAAGCAGCCACTTTCTGCCCCACCTCGAATGCCTTTCGCATGAACTCCATCTGCCTGATTTCCTGGTCCAGAAAATCCTGCCGCTTCTCCGCGGGGAGTGAGAAGTATGTCGACACCTTGCCGTCGATTATTTTCCGAAACGTGTCCTGACCGACGCGCATGGCCTGCGGGCGAAGCTCCGGTGGCAGCTGCTGCACCTTCGCCATCACCTGCCCAATCGCCGCGACCCGTGCCGCCGCGTCCTCGGGCCCGCTGATCGCCTGACCCGGAGGATACTTGGCGGCCAACTCACGCTGCAGCGTCCGAATCTCCATGATGCGGGGATCCTCGCTGCTCCTTCCGAACCACCACAATGCGCACCCTGTCAACAGGGCCAGTGCGAGCGTCAGCCCCAGGAACATCCGACGTTTGGTCGCGTGGTGCGGGTTCGGCTGAGGAACTTCTGTCATGGCGATCCTCCTTCAGGGAACGCACGGCGGGCACCCAGTGATCGTACAATGTGCCAGCGTCTGCCTGATCCCGGTACGACCTGGATGCATTATGGTCGGGGAAAAGGTGACAGCCACCTTTTTCACTCGGGTGACGTCGACAAACATCTTCTGTCCACGAGGCATCATGACTCCAGCCCCGCAAGTGGGCCGGCGCTTGACCCGAAGGCATCAGCCTCGACGCCAAGCCGCTGCAAAACCGACACGAAGAGGTTCGAAAGCGGCGTGTTGTCGTCGTGCCTGAAGGCCAGGTGCGAGCCGTGGCGGAAGCCGCCCCCGGCGAGCAGGATCGGCAGGTTCGTGTTGTCGTGGGTGTTGGCGTCGCCCATGTTGCTGCCGTAAAGCACCATCGTACTGTCGAGCAGCCGCCGCCCCCCCTCCCGTCGCTCCCCGAGCGCCGTGAACAGCCCGCCGAGCAGTTCCATCTGCCGCCGATCCGCCTCCTCGAGCTGGCGAACCTTTTCGGCCGACTGCCCGTGATGCGAGAGGTTGTGATAGCCATCAGTCGTGGTCTCGGTGTCGTCGAGCTTGAAGGCGGGCGTGGCGAAGGCATCGATCATCAGCGTCACGATCCGCGTCGAGTCGCTCTCGATCGCCAGGCGGGCCATCGTGAGCATCGCCTCGAAACCCTTGAAAAAATACGCCCGGTCGGTCAAGTCGTCCGGCGCCGCGGCCGGGGCCGACGGCTTGGGACGCTGCTCCCAGGCGCCCGCCTCCTGTAACCGATCCTCGAGTTCGCGGATCGACGTGAAATACTGTTCGAGCCGGCGGCGGTCGGCGACGCCGATCCGCCGCGAGAGCCGGCGGGCGTCGTCGTCGAGCACGTCGAGGATGCTGCCCCGCTCGCGGAGCCGTTCCAACTGTGCGGCCACCTCCGCCGGCGAGCCACCCACGAACATTTTTTCATAGAGCCGCGAGGGCTTGTCCTCAGCAGGGATCAGCACGCCGTCGCGGGTCCAGGCGAGACTGCGGTTGCCCTTGTCGATGTTGACGCCGAGGTTCAGCGTGGGGAATCGCGTGAGGTGACCGATCCGCTCGGCAGCGAACTGGTCGAGCGAGATCGTGTTGCGAAAGCCGCTGGCCGTCGGGTTGCGGGCGGCTGTGAGAAAACAATTCTCGGTCGAGTGGCCGCCGCGGACATTCGGATGCGAGAGGCCGCTGATCACCGTGAAATCGGCTCGGTGCGCGGCGAGCGTTTCAAGATACGGCGAAAGCTGATAGTCACGGCCGGGAGCGACAGGAAAAAACGGCTTCGGCAGCACGCCGAGGTTGTTCGAGATCAGGATCGCCCGCTGCGGCGGCGAGTCGAGGGCGGCCTGTGCCGCACGTGCGGGCAACGCCGCCTCGAGCATCGGTAGGGCGACCGCGACGCCGGCCCCTCGCAGGAGCGCTCGGCGGGAGACCCCGTGCCTGCCAGGCATGTGAGCCTCGCTGACTCGTTTCTGAGGATCCATCATCGCTGCTCCCCTTCCCTTCCGCGGAAGATGCCGCTGGCTACAAACCCTTGCACGAGATCGCGAGCGCGGTAGCCATCGGCCTCGCAGCCATCGAGGATCGCCTCGATGTCGCGGCGGTCGGAAAACCGCACCGGTCCGCCGGTGGCGTAGGCCGTAAACTGGTGGAGGAGATTGCTGGCCAACTGCCGCGGCGAGTCGGCCAGTAACGCCTTCAGCGACGTGATGTCGGAAAACGTTCGCCCGTCGGGCAGGCTGCCCCGCGGATCGACCGGATGCGCGAGCCGATAGGAAAAATCGTGGCCGGCACGGTCGATACCGGTGACCGGCTCTCCTTCTTCGAGCCCGCGATATCGGTCCCGCCAACCGCCGCAGATGTCGAAGTTTTCCAGCGCGAAGCCGACCGGATCGAAGAGCTTGTGGCATGAGGCACACGAGGCGTCCTTCGTGTGGAGCGCGAGCAGTTCGCGGATCGTCTTCGCACCGCGGATATCGGGCTCGACCGCCGGCACGCTCTCGGGCGGCTTCGGCGGCGGCTGGCCGAGCAGCCGGGTCATCACCCACGCGCCGCGGATCACCGGCGATGTGTTCGTGCCGTTGGCCGTCACCTTCTGGATCGCGGCCTGCGTGAGGAGGCCGCCGAGCGGGCTACCGGGCGGCACGGGCACCTTGCGCACGGCGTGACCTGAGAGCGGCTGGAGACCGTAGTGCCCCGCGAGCCTGTCGTTGGCGAAGAGAAAGTCACCGTCGACGATCACCGCCGCCGGCATGTTCTCGCGGATCATCGCCGTGACGAACGCACTGGTCTCCATCCCCATGCTCTCAACCAGATAGTCGTCGAAGCGGTATTCGGGATAAAGCCGGATATCGGGCTCGTCGCGGCGAAGGTTTCGCAGGTCGAGCCAATAGTCGGTGAAGTTCTTGATGAACCGCGAGAACCTCGGATCGTCGATGAGCCGGTCGACTTCCGCGCGGAGCACCTCAGGGCGGCCGAGATCGCCACGAGTGGCCTTGGCGAGCAGGTCCGCATCGGGACGCGTGTCCCAGAGGAAATAGGAGAGCCGCTGGGCCAGCGGCACGAGATCGCCACTGCCGCCGGAGCTGGCGGGGCCGCGGGGGTCTTCGAGATAGAGAAACTCCGGGCTGCAGAGCAGCGCCCGATATCCGGCGAGCATCGCGGCCGGAAACCCGGCGCCGCTGTGAAGCGAGGTGACGATCAGGTCTTCGTAGGCCGCGATGTCTTCAGCGGGCAACGGCTTCGCGAGCACTGCCGCGGCAAACCGGCGAAAGAGCCGCCGGGCGTCGACCTCTGGATCGCTGGAGAGCACCTCGACGGCTGGGAATGCTCCCGCGGGGGCTGCACGAAAGGGCAGATCGCCGAAGAGCACCCGGTGGGATGCGGGGGGCCAGGTATCAGGCGGCAGTGGGCCGGTGATCTCGAGCGACTTGAAGGCGATGCCCGGATGGCCGCCCGGCGGCAGCGGCGGGAAGCGATAGCTAGGCCCGCCGCCGTTGACGTTCCGTGCGAGCGGCACGGCAAGCCCCAGCAGACTGTATTCGATGGTCTGGCCTTTCTTCAGGAGCACCGTCGTCTCGTACTCGCCACCCTCTGGCACAATATCAAAGAGCCCGCCCACGGCCCGCACGTCGCCAGAGACGTCGGGGCCGGAGGGCACGCGGGCCCGAAAGGTCATCGGCACCGGCTGCGGCGCCGGCACGAGCGTGAAGTCTTCCATCTGGTGCACAGCACGGGCCTTGAACCGCACGCGGTAGACGCCGCTCCGCTTCGCCACGAAGCCGCTCGGGTAACCGTGATACGGCCAGTAGGCGGAGCGGAAGATCGCGCACTCGACCTCGGCGTCGTCGGCCTCCGGCTTGTCGATCTTCTTTGAATTCTTGGCAAAGAACTTCGCCTGCGGCTCCCCATAGGCCTCGCCCGCGAAGAGGTTCTTCGAGATCGCCGTAAACGTGTCGGGCGGCTGCGGTGCCACACCCTCGGCGACCGCCGCGCGGAGAGCGGCCTCTGCGGCGTCGAGCGCCGCCTCAAGCTGGATCCGTGAGAAGTCGAGCCCCTCGGCCGACTTGTTGAAGCCGTCGCGAGTGCGGTCTTCCGGCAGCCGGTCGCCGATGTCGAGATTCGGCAACTGGAGAATGTCGCGAAGTGTGTGCTCATATTCGTGGCGGTTGAGCCGGCGGAGTGGCACGCGGCCGTTGGCCGTAACGTCGGCACGATCGGCCTGCTCAACGAACGCCGACAGTGCCGCAAGGAGTGCCGCCCGTCTCTCTTTCGGCAGGTCGCCGGCATCGGGCGGCATCTGCCCCTTCGCCACGCGGTCGTGCATGAGGGCGAACCTCTCGCGGACGCTCGCATCGGAGAGGTCGGTGCCGACCGCGGGGATCGCGAGCTGCCCAGAGGCGGTGTCGGCGTCGTGGCAGTCGACACAGGAGGATTCAAGGAGTGCAGACACATGCGTGGCAGACACCCCGGGGATGGCAGACTCGGGGGTCTGCTCAGCAGGCTGACCAGAAAGCGAGTGGGTCGGGCACACGGCCAGCGCCGCTGCCCACACCAACACGCGTTGCCGGATCCCGCTGCAATTCACCGCAGGACCTCCGTCACCATCTGGGCAGCGCGGATCACGGCCGGCGCGAGCCGCTCGCCGTCGGCCTCACTGAGCCGCGGCGTGGGCGCCGTGATCCAGAGCGACGCGATCGGTTTTTCATTCGCGTCGAAGACCGGAGCGCCGAGGCAGTGGTGGCCTTCCATCGTCTCGCCGAGATCCATCGCGTAGCCCCGCTGCCGCACGAGCCGTAGCTGCTCTGTGAAGCTGCGACACGACGTGATCGTCGTGGCTGTCAGGGCCCGGAAGGGATAGTCCGCGAGAAAGGCATCTCGCTCCTTCTCCGGTAGCCAAGCAAGCATCACCTTGCCCGGGGCGGCGGCATGGAGCGGCCCCATCGTGCCGGCCTCGACGTAGCACTTGTAGGGCTGCGTGCCGATCACACGGTCGAGCACAAGGCAGTTCTGCTCCACGCGAACACCCACGTGGGCCGATTCCCCGGTGAAATCCCGCAGCCACCGCATCGGCTCATGGGCCATCTGCACGAGGCTCCGCTCATCCCGCTTGGGCTGCGACATCGCCAGCATCTTGCGGGTCAGCACGAGCCGACGGCCCGGCTCCTGGATCTCAACGTAGCCATGGGCCACCAGCGCCCTCGCGAGACGGAAGACGAGGTTCGTCGTGAAGCCGAGGCCCTCCTTGATCTCCTGCCGCGTGACGCCCTCCGGGTGGGCGCTGACGAATTCGAGCACGGCGAGCGCCCGGTCGAGGGCGGGCGTCTGGTGGCCCGAGTCGCGGACGACCACGGGCCGACCGGCCGACGGGACGGATGGCTTGACGGCCGGCTTGACGGATGACCGAGCGGTAGATGTGGAGCGGCGACGGGAGCTTTTCATGGGTGACGAATCGATGCCTTGGGAAGTGATGAGATGAACTCCCACCTTCGCTTTTATGTTCTATATTTTTACACACCAGTGCTGCATTGTGTCAATTTCTCAACACCGCCGGGTTATCTAGCGGTTTTTAAGGGGGTTTGCCGCCGGTGCGGACATGCCATACAAGCCCTCGGCGTGAGCCGGGGGATCGGATGCCACACATGGCGTCACAACGTCATACGTCGTGCCGATCCCGTCGCTTACGCTCAGGGCTTGTATGCGCCTTCCCAATAAAAGCCCTCGGCGTAACACCCCCTCGCGACCTTGCCCCTCATGAGCAGGCCAGCCCGAAGGCGACGATGCGACGGCAGCGCGACTGGGCCAAGCGGGCACATCGGCCAAGGCATCTGGGTACGATGACGCCGGTAGCCGAGCAAGAACTACCGCAAAGGGAGACCCACCACACGGAACACATCGCATGCACAAAATCGTGATCACCGACTTCATCAATGACGACCTCGCGACCGAGCGAGAGGCCCTGGCCGGCCTGGCAACGGTCGAGGCCTTCGACGCCCACCACGAGGATGAGTTCATTGGCCGGATCGAAGATGCGGCCGCGATCATGATGTATCACAACATCAGACTCACGCGACGCACGATCGAGCGGCTGAAAGAATGCCGGCTGATCGTCCGCTGCGGTGTGGGCTTCGACAACGTCGACGCTGCCTTCGCCCGCGAGCGCGGCATCGCCGTGGCCAACGTGCCCGACTACGGCACCGAAGAGGTGGCCGACTCGGCGATCGGCATGATGCTGGCCCTCGCCCGCGGTATCCAGCAGTTCAATACCCGGCTCCGCGATCGGCCTGATCCATGGATGTATCACGTGTTTGCGCCGATCCACCGGCTGCGGGGCCGCACGTTCGCGATCGTCGGCCTGGGCCGCATCGGCATCGCCACCGCCCTGCGTGCCAAGGCGGTCGGCATGGACGTGGCCTTCTACGATCCCTATCGCCAGGACGGCTTCGACAAGGCCCTCGGCATCAGGCGGGTCGAGTCGATCGAGGCGCTCTTTCGGCAGGCCTTCGTGCTCAGCCTCCACTGCCCGCTTACCGACGAAACGAGATCACTCGTCAACGCCAAGACGCTTGAACTGCTCCCCCGGGGGGCATTCCTCGTGAACACCGCCCGTGGCGGAGTCGTCGACACGGCCGCGATTGCCCCGGCCCTCGCCTCGGGCCAACTTGCCGGAGCCGGCATCGACGTCCTGCCACAGGAACCGCCCGCCTCCACAGACCCGTTGCTCGCCGCCTGGCGGGACCGCAATCATCCCGCATTCGAGCGGCTGATCATCAATCCGCACGCGGCCTTTTATTCAGAGGAAGGCCTCATGGACATGCGGGTGAAGGGCACGGATGCCTGCCGGCGGGCGGTGTTGGGTCAACCGTTGAGAAACATCGTGAATTAAAGATGCGCTGCCGGGGTGCAAC
>JBIIFB010000090.1:0-14919 GCA_044237545.1 Pirellulales bacterium | reverse complement strand
TCAAACCGGCTCGTGGCCCCCCCGACATCGACCACGAGCGTGTTCTCTTCGAAGCGAACCTGCGGAGAGCCCTGGTGGACAAAGGCAAGGCAGGCGACCGGCTCGATGGCTATCCCGATCGCCAGCCCACTCGATTTCGGCCCACGATCGCCGTCGGGTCCACAGCTGCCATGACCAGACAGAGGACCACATGCCAGGCCACACGCTGCAGAGAGCGTGTGCTTGAAGTGGGGCTGCCCCTTGCCTGCAGACGCATCACGCATGAGCGAGAGCCCGACGGTGATCGTGAGTCGACAGTGGGACGGCAGCGGCACCTCGAGCCGGCCTGTTCCGCCAGCCGGCAGCAGGCTCGCCGATGTGCCGCTCACCGACAGCCCGCAGGCCTGGTCGCTGCCGGGGAACGCCGTGAGCAAGAGGCCGGCCGATGGTGCGACGATCAGGCGCGCGGATGCCGGCCCGCCGGCGGCATCACCGTCTGCCGGACGCTCGACATCGACCACAAGATCGTCACCGCGGCCAATCACCTCTTCGAGCCAGTCGTGAAACCGCAGCATCGTGGCCTCGGCGCGGGATAGTGGCTGCGACAGCGGCGTGGCTGGTGGGTATTCCTCGAGGCTGAATCGGGCCACGGCCGCCGCGGGGTCGGTTGGATCGCTGCGAAACTCGACGTCGTGCTTCAGGAAGCGGCCTGAGCGACGCAGGCGTTCACGCCATGCGAGGCGATCGCGGTCAGTGACGGGCTCGCCGAGTTTCATACTCAGATAGGCGATGAGCTCGCGCTGCGTCGTTCGACAATCGGGCGGTAGTTCGATGCGTTGCAGCACCGCCTTCGGAGGCAGTTCATGAACCGCCACCAGCAGTCTGACAGTGTCGTCGTCGGTCTTCAGACTGACCTCGAATGCACCGCGACGGCTTCTCGGCCCGTCGGCCGGTCGGGAGCGGTGCGACCGCGTTGCCGTGCGCCGCTCAGGCAACGGCAGCGGGATCGAAAGATACCCCTCGTCGCGGAGGAATTGGGCCACTGCGACCCGGATCTGGTGGAGCGTGACGGCATCGCAGGGGGCGGGGCCGTTCGGCCTCCAGATCGGTTGGTCGAGTTGCACCGGCCGGACATCGGTCCGCTCGACCGCCGCCGGCACCGCAGTCCGGGATGGCTGACCTGTCGAAAGGAATTCTGACAGCCGCGCGACGGTTTCATCGGGCAGCCCCGTGACCTCGATCGCCCCCGCCTCGAACCGCAATCCCTCGACCACGTCGAGCACAAGCCGCTCGACTCCGGCGGACGATTCAACGGCGGCCTGTACCGTGGCCTCTGCGAATCCGGCTCGTTCGAGCGTGAGCATCGCCTTGCGGACGACCGCCGAGAGAAACGCCTCACGCGACGCATGGGGACGCGCCAGCCACACCAGATCGGTGTCTTGAACGAGTGGCTGCCGCAGCTGTTCCGGATCGATCTGCAGTGTGCCACGCACCACGAGCCGATCGACCTCGCCAAGATTGCCGACCGATTCGACATCCGCCCAGCCCTGGCCACAGGCGGCCAAGACCGTCGAAAACAGAAATGCCGCTTGGGCCACCGTGCGGACAACTGCATGCGGATTCGGCAGGCAACGCATGTCGAACTTCTCTCCGGGGAGTTGCCGGCCGCGGGAAAGGATCGGCGGGAGGAGCGGGACGGCCGGGGCCGGACGGTAGCAGCCGGCCGAGCGTCGAGAAATGTCGAACCGCGTCTGTCCTCCCCGAACCGCGCCTGTCCTCCCCGAATCGCCTACCCCGACCGGTTCCACGCGGGCCGCCGATCGCGGCACCATTCGCGGTGAAATCGTCGAATCGGAGGGATTTTCTGGCCTGTGAACAGTCAGACGCCAGACGGCTGCTTGCCGGGCCCGATGCTGCCTTCCTACCGTTTCCGGCTCTCGGAAAGGTCGGCCAGCGTCTGGGCAGACCTGTATTCAGCCCGAGATTCTCAGAGGGTTTCCTATCATGATTGGTACGTATCTGATTCGTTCGGTTGGGGTGCTCATCTGCCTGGCAGTGGTCGCGTCTGGCTGGGAAGCCGAGGCAGGCTGGAGAAGGCATCACCGGCGGTGCTGTGAACCCGTGTGCTGCGAGCCGGTCTGTTGTGAGCCTGTTTGCTGCGAACCGGTCGTCTACAAACCGGTCTGCTGTGAGCCGGTCTATCGCGAGCCTGTGTGCTGCGAGCCCGTGTGCGAGACCGTCTGCTGCAAGCCTATCGTGTACGAGACCGTGATCGTGCCGATGCCGCCGGCCAGGGCCTGCTGCAATGGTCAGGTTGTGATCTCGACGCCTGCCCCCGCACCGCAGACGATCGCTGCCCGTGGGGCCAAGGCCACGACGGTGTCACTCCAGAAATGAGCCGGTAGAAATGAGCCGGCAGCGAATGCCTCGGAACTCGACGGCGCTAGGGCCGGAGAGGTTTTTCGCTCTGTGAATAGTCTCCCGCGCGGAGCCGCTGCCTCAGCTCCTCCGCGCGGGGGTTTTTTATTCGGACGCCACGCTGAGAGCGTCGACGGGTCGGCTGCCGACTTCAGAATCGCGCTCGGTTTGTTGCTCTGGATCGTGTCCTGTCCCATGCAGAGCCTCGGCATGGAACGGCGGCTCGGCAGAGAGTTGGATGAGAAACTCGTTGGTGCCTTCCGTGCTCACCTCGGCGGTCAGGCCCGAGGTTTTTTCATCCGCAAACCGTGCGGGAAGGATATTCACCATCTCGGGCATTCCCGGAAAAGCGGTGTAGCCCATCATCGAGTCCATCATGGACGGGTCTACCATCGTCGGATCCATACCGGGAGGCACGGATCCCGCTTCAAACATCTGATCCATCCACGGGGGAATGCTCCCGATTTCGAGGATCGACTCCATACCAGGGCCGGGAAGCATCCTGCCAGTCGGCACCATCTTTTCAACCTTGATGAGATGCGTGCCTGCCACGGCACCGTCCCCCTGGGAGCTGTAGGTTCTTAGCCAGAACCGGCCGTTTTTGTCGGTGGTCGAGACAGCGTTGTATTCATGCCCTGCGTCGTCTGCCGGCGTAAGAGACGTCACGACCGCCCCATCGGCAGAGATGGCCGGAGACTCGTGGTGGGGATCGTTCGTCCGCGCTACAAATGTCACGACCGCCCCCTCAACGGGCTGGCCTTCGAGGACAAGCGTGCCGGCAACCGGGTAGAGCGGCGGGCGGAGCCGGATCCACGGATCATCGGCGGGCTTGGGATGCAGTCGCGCTAAAACCGGCATGCCAATCATGATGACTGCGGCCAAAAACGCCGCCAGCGGTAGATGCGAGACTTTTGACAGATTCATGAATACAACGGCCGTGGGCAGTCGGCCCGAAGTGAATGCAGGAGTGAATGCAGGGAAGAACGGACGGTGGATGGTCCGGGGGGAGATACCCGCCTGAGTGTTGGACCGCCGAGTCTACCCCCTCGTGATTCTATGCGATAGGGCTCTCATATTCGGTCTTCGCACACGGGGTAGCTTGATGGATTGTAAGCGAAGTGGATCGCACGAGTTCGGGTGAGCATTGTGGCAAGCCCGGCCGCGATCAATCGCCGCCCCGGCCCGAGCACCAAAAAACACAAAGCACACAATCGCTCAGGCTCCGGGCTTCCATGCCCCTTCCCATACAAGCCCCCGGCGTAAGCCGGGGGATCGGGAGCACGGAACAGGATCGCTTGCGCTCCGGGCTTGCATGCGGCCCAGGCGGCTTCCCGGTCGGCCGCCGAGTCGGTGAAAAGACCCTCGGCAGGCAATATGCATACCGCGTCGGGCACCGAAGCACGCCGGCGATGCCGGTCATGCACGGGTATCAGACCGGGTTTTTCACCACGTCGGCCGCCAGCAGCATTGTGGCTGAGTGGATGTCGACGATTGCCTCCAGATCCTGGCAATAACCGCCCCCGCAGACGATCGCGATAGGGGTGATCGCAGCCTGAGCAGCCGCCAGCACCCTTCGGTCGCGTTCGAGAAGCCCCGCTTTCGTGACCGCCAGCCGCCCGAGCCGGTCGCCCTCGTAGGGATCTGCGCCGGCGATGTAGAGCACGATGTCAGCCTGGGCACGCTCGAAAGACTCGACGAGTGCCGCCGCGAGAGCCCGCAGATACTCGTCGTCGCCGGTGCCGTCCTCGAGCGGCACATCGAGCGAACTGGGGTATTTCCGCAGCGGAAAGTTGCGGGCGCCATGCATCGACATCGTGAAGACCGTCGGGTCGTTTGCAAAGATCTCCGCCGTGCCGTTCCCCTGGTGGACATCACAGTCGAGGATCAGCACCCGCTCCACGGCGCCCCGGGCCTGCATCTCCCGCGCCGCGACTGCCGTGTCGTTGAACACGCAGTAGCCCTCGCCCCAGTCGGTGCCGGCATGGTGCGTGCCGCCGGCAAGGCTCGCGGCCCGACCGTCCTCGAGGGCCGCCGCCGCCGCATCGACGGCCGCCCCCGTGCTGCGGAGCGATCGCTCGACTAGTTCACGGCTCCATGGAAACCCGATTCGTCGGACCTCCTCTCGCGAGAGGCCACCCCCCAGAACCCTGCCGAGATAGTCCTTCGCGTGCACCCGCAACAACTCGTCGTCGGTGGCGGCGTGGGGCTCGATGAATTCAAGCGGTGCCCCCGCCGTTGCATGGCCCTGCAACCGCTGCCTCAGGAGCGTGTATTTGTCGATCGGAAACCGATGTCCATCCGGCAGCGGCAGGTGATAACGGTCGCACGGGAAAAGTCGCATGGATCAAAATTCTACGCCGCCGTGGAGGGTCGCACGACAGCCAGCCTCCCCCGCATGCCGCTGCACCTGGGAGTGGCACCCCCTGCCCTGTTTCTGAGCAGGCTGAGCCGGTGTCGGCAGGGTCTCAAAAATCGGTGTGGCCGAATCTCCCGAAAAAACACCGACGCCCAGGCCTGCTGTCGAAGCCTGCCGGCGAATGGCACGCAACGTGCATCTCCTCATGATCCAGTTGAGCACTCACGAAACGGGCGACACGGAATACGCAAACCGGGTCGTTCGTGTGGAGCAGACCGCCGATGCGACGCGTCCCAAATCCGCCGAAGCTTCCAGTGATCTTCGCTGTCGAGACGACGACTCGGGGGAAGCGGGCCGCGCGACCTGTCGTGTCTCACACATCGAACACGCCGCGACCATGGGCTGCATTCTTCCTCGTGCTGTCCACCGCCGCGTCGATGGCTCCGTCGACTCAGGCTGCGGAGAACTCACCAGAGGCCAACTCTCCCGCGGCCAGCACCTGCGCAAGCAACATTGTCGTGCATGGCACCAGCCTGGCTCGCGGGCGGATCATCCGCGAGCATGCGGAGACGCTCCGCGACCAGGCATTCTCGCAACTCTTTGGCGAGACGCATCCCGCGCCTTGGCTGGTTCGCTGTGAGATCCACGTGCATTCCTCAGTTGAGGCCTTCGCCCGGTCGGTGGGCGGCCCGCCCACCGAGGCCCGTGGGGCGACCTCATTGGAGTTCTCCGGAGATCGCGTGGTCGCACGAAGGATCGACGTCGTAGGAGACGGAACCGCCATCGTGCCTGATGCGATCGATCACGAACTGATTCATGTCGTGCTTGCCGATCATTTTGTCCATGCGTCTCCTCCCCGCTGGGCCGACGAAGGGCTGGCCCTGCTCTTCGACTCTCCGGAGAAGCAGCGGGGCCATGAGCTGGATTTCCAGGAAGCGCGGCGACGGGGCCTGGCCTGGTCGGTCGCGGACCTCGTGACGCTCGAGGACTACCCTGCCGACACGCGGCGGCAACAGGTCTTTTACGGTCAGAGCGCCGCGCTGGTTCGGTGGCTGATTGCCCGCCACGACGCAACCACGTTCATCCGATTCCTGGACGATGCGGCTGAAAACGGCATGGAGGCCGCGCTCGGTCGGCACTACGGGATCAATTCCTTGGCTTCCGTCTCATCCGCCTGGAAGGAGGTGGCTCCCATCAACACCCTTGGTCTGGCATCGCGTGGGCTGTAGCGGAGGTCATAGTCGTCCGCTCTTCTCCCCGCAGACAATTCGTGAAGAAACAACTTGTCAAGAAACATCGAGGGCCCGGTGCGATTCGTCGCGCCGGGCTCCTCAACTTTATGAGCAACAGGCGGCTACACGACCGGCGTGTCAGCGGCCGGATCCATAGTGACCCACCGGCTTGGCTCCCGCGTGCCGCCATGTGGACTCGCCGCTGTGCGGGCCACCGCGACGCACGTCACCCCGCGACGGATTGACTGAGTAGCTGCGGTATGAGCGTGTCGGCTGCACGCCCTGCATCTGAGACGGCATCGGCTGCACCACTCGCACCTGCGGCGGCATCGGCTGCACGGTCGGCTGCGACAGCACCTGCTGGGCCATGAGTTGCTGGGTGAACAGCCCGACGGACAGGGCGGCCACTGCCGCCATCCCCAGCATCCTTACTCCCCGCCTTCCATCTCGTCTTCCTTCTTGTGCTGCTCCCGGCGTTGAGACGGCTTGTGGTGTTCGATTGATGGCTGGCATGATTGACATGGCTGGTTCTCCGCTGGGGTTACAAAAAGGGTTCCGGTCCAAGCTTCATGGATGACGTCTCTTCTACGGACGCCGGCCGCGATCGGGTCACCAGGCAGGCCGCGAGGACACCGTCTTGGGCGTTGCTGAGGGCTTGCCAGCGATGACGCGTCAGGCCCGCCGGATGACCGCAAACCACGCCCGGGCCCCGTCGGCACCGAATTCCGCACCGGGAATGCCCGGCACGACCTCGAACCGGGCGGGTTCGATCGTTTCGACTTCCCAACCGTCGGCAAACGCCCGTCGCAGTTCGCCTTCGCTGACACGCCGCGGCCCATGGTCACCCGGTTCGGCATCCGCGAAGCAGAGCAGGAAAACCCGGGCCCCTCGCTCCAAGAGCCGGGTAAGCGCTCCCACGTAGGCCGACCGACCGGCATCGTCGAAAACATGAAACAGCCCGCAGTCGGTCGCCGCGTCAAACCGTTCCGGAATCTCGCCGACCGCCAACGCGTCCATCTGGAGGAAATTCACGGACAATCCGCGAGCGGCGGCCTTCTGCCGGGCAGCTTCCAGCGGCTTTTCAAGAAAGTCGATTCCCGTGACCGCGCAGCCCTGCTCCGCCAGCCAGAGCGAGAGGTCGCCGCTGCCGCAGCCGATATCGATCACCCTGCCCTGGATCGCGTCGCCCGCCTCGACGAAGGCCCGTTGTGGACGACCGATGTCCCAGGGAGCCCGTGGCGCGGCATAGTAGGCCTCGAATCGATCGCGGGGCGGCTGGGGAGCATGGGTCATGGTCACAATCTTTCTTTCCCGCCTGACGGCCATCCGACAGCCATACGGCCTAGGCCTTCTTCCTCGCCGTGGCTTGGGCATGAACCCTCTCCTGAGCTTAAAAGGCTACCGCGCGGATGGCCTTTCACGCCATGGCCGGCCCCCCGGGCGGCTTTTGCCCTTGCACAGCCGCCGCTCCCTCACGACATTTTGACATTCGACCCCCTGCCAGACCCCGGATGTTCCCGTCGCCCCATGAGCCCCGAGATATTGCTCCACAACTGGCAGGCGGTGCTGACGGCGGGGGTCGTGTTCGTCACGCTGGCGGCACTCCTCTTTGGCCAACGCGGCCCCGACATGGCGATGATCGGAGGGGTCGTGGTGCTGCTGGCGGCTGGCGTGCTCACGCCCGACGAGGCCCTCAAGGGCATGAGCAACGAGGGGATGATCACGGTGGCGGCGCTCTTCGTGGTGGCAGCGGCCGTGGAGCGAACCGGGGCTCTGGCCGCGCTCGTCGATCGCGCGCTCGGCCGCCCTACATCGCTGGCATCGGCACAGCTGCGGACAATGATCGGCCCCGCCGCACTCTCCGCCTTCATGAACAACACCCCCGTGGTGGCCCTGATGGTGCCGGCCATCCGCGACTGGGCGAAAAAACACCGCCTGAGCGTATCGAAGCTGCTGATGCCGATGAATGCCGCCGTGGTGCTCGGCGGGCTGTGCACGCTGATCGGCACGAGCACCAATGTCGTCGTCAGTGGCATGATGTCGGCAAAGACGGG
The DNA here is from genome assembly GCA_044237545.1 of Pirellulales bacterium. Classification (GTDB taxonomy): domain Bacteria; phylum Planctomycetota; class Planctomycetia; order Pirellulales; family UBA1268; genus CAMCQY01. The sequence continues at coordinate 6,880 of JBIIFB010000090.1, read as the reverse complement.
CCGACCGCTGGGAATGTTCGAGATGTCCTGGCTGGGAATACCGCTGTTGCTTGCCGGCTTCGCCTACCTCATCGTCGCCAGCCGGCATCTGCTCAAGGATCGGCGGCCCGCAGTCAGCCCAAGTGACGATCCCCGGCAGTATTCTCTTGAGATGCTCGTCGAGCCGGGCAGTCCACTCATCGGACGTTCGATCGAAGAGGCCGGTCTCCGCGGACTCGACGGCCTGTTTCTTATGGAAATCGACCGCGGGGGGCATGTGATGGCGGCCGTGGCCCCCACCGAGCGGCTGGAGTCGGGCGATCGACTGGTCTTCGTGGGCGTCGTCGATTCCGTCGTGGAATTGCAGAAGATCCGCGGTCTTCGCCCGGCCACCGACCAGGTCTTCATGCTCGATGATCCCCGCTCGGAGCGAACACTCATCGAGGCGGTGGTATCGAATACCTGTCCGCTGATCGGCCGCACCATCCGCGAGGGCCGCTTCCGCTCGACCTACGATGCCGTGGTGATCGCCGTTGCCCGCAACGGCGACCGGCTGCGCATGAAGATCGGCGACATCACGCTCGAACCCGGCGACACGCTTCTCCTGGAAGCGAGCAAGGAATTCGCGGAACACCAGCGGAGCAACCGCGACTTCTATCTCGTGAGCGCGGTCAGCGGCTTCACGCCGCCGAGGCACGATCAAGCCTGGATTGCCTGCACCGTGCTCGCCGCCATGGTGCTGGCGGCAACGCTCGAACTGGTACCGATGGTGGCTGCGGCGCTCGTGGCGGCGGCCGTTGTCGTGGCCACGAAATGCGTTTCCTCAGATCAGGCCCGGCAGTCCATTGAATGGGAGTCGCTGTTGCTGATTGCGGCGAGCTTTGGCCTTGCCCGAGCGATGGAGAAAACCGGGCTGGCGGAGGGAATCGCCCAATCGACGATCGCAGCGGCGGGTGACCATCCGCATGTCGTGCTGGCGGCGATCTACGTCGTGACGATGCTCTTCACGGAGTTGATGAGCAATAACGCCGCCGCTGTTTTGACGTTCCCGATTGCCTGGCAGACGGCCAGCGATTTGGGCGTGAATCCGATGCCGTTCGTGATGGCCGTGATGATCGCCGCAAGCTGCGGATTCGCCACGCCGATGGGGTATCAGACAAACCTCATGATCTATGGCCCGGGTGGGTACAAATTCGGCGACTACGTCCGCTTCGGCGGCCCGCTGAATCTGCTGGTGATGGCCATCACGGTGGCGCTTGCGCCACTCATCTGGCCTTTTTGACGACCCATCTAGCGGGCCGTGATTGCGGAAGTCCCGTTGAACGTCCTATCTTCCGGAGGGAGATCAGTGACGATAGCCGCCCCCGCCCACCTCCTCCGGTTGCCACCAAGGCCCAAGCACCAGCAGTTTCGTTACCAACTGAGCACCGCCCTGAGGATGCTGTGACCCCTCTGAATGCTGTGAACGTGGCAGAACGTCATGAAACTGCGACTGATGTGTCGGTCGTGTTTGCCCCCCAAGGTGGGCTGGCGAACAATCAGAAAACGATCGAAAGCCTTCTTGTCCAGACGATCGCGCCGCGTATCGAAGTCATCGTGATCTCCGAAAAAGCCGAGCTTTTGCGGGACATCGAGGAATTCATTCTTGAGTGCGGATCTTTTTCGCGATGCGAGTTTCTGCTTCAACCAGGAAACACCGCGGCCAGTGGTCGGAGAAATGCCGCGCTCAAGGCAACTGCGCCCGTGGTAGCTTTTGTCGAGGATCACTCTTTTCCCGAACCGAACTGGGCAGAGGAAATTCGGGCCGCTTTTGCCTCGTCGCCACACATCCTCGCGGCAGCCCCGTTGCTGCTGAATCCCAATCCAGATTCTGCGGTCAGCAGAGCACAATTTTTGTTAAATCACGGATTCCGCGAACGCGGCATTGAGGCTGAGAGATTCGAAGACATTCGTTACCTGCCATGGCACGGCACCGCCTACCGGACTGATATTTTCAGGACTGAAACCCGGGACAGTGGCGTCGCGCTCCTGCAAGCAGAGGTATTCCTTCAGGATGCCATCCGCCACGCCCACCCTGGTGCACGCTTCGTGCGTTGCGGCCGCACACGGTCACATCATGTCAACATGAGCCGACTGTATCCCGCGATGCTTCTCGCCTTCTGGGGCGGAAGAATTTTTGGGGCTGTACGAACCAGGCAACAAGGCTGGGGCTTTTTCGTACGGTTCGCACGGTCTCTCCTCTTTCCCGTGATCGCGGTTCTCAAACTTTTTCGCACCGCGTCCCTCCTGCGGGACAGATCCTCCTGGCTCCGGACCTTCACAAACTTTTCGACGGCCGTTCTCCTTGCCTTTGCCCACGCGATCGGTGAGGCCATTGGCACATGCTTCGGGCTAGGACACAGCGAACGCGCTTACGCCGCCTTAGAATTCAACAGAGCCAATTTGCTTCGTCCTGGAGAGAGGCATATTCTTTTTTCGAACGCGCCATCGCCGCAGGACGCCTGACATCGGGCAGGCACGGCCGCACAGGAGGCCCTCGGATGGACGTCGATACGAAAGCACCCTGTGCGAATACCAAGCAACCAACGGTTTCCGTTGTCATTGCCGCCTACCACTCCGCAGCTTTCCTGCCTCGTTGCCTCTCATCGATCGAGGCGCAGACCTTCCGCGACTTCGAAACGATCCTCGTCAACAGCTCGCCGGATGCCGAAACAGCCGGGGTTGCCGCTGCCTTTCCCTGGGTTCACTTTTTTCAGAACCCCGAACGCCTTTTCCCTCATGCCGCCCGCAACGTGGGCGTCGCGATGGCGGTGGGTTCGCTGATCGTGTTCACCGACGCGGATTGCGAGGCCGACCGCGGGTGGCTTGCCTCGCTGGTGGCGGCCCATGATTCGGGTCACGACATCATCGGTGGGTGCATCGACTCCAACGCCACGCGGAATGTCTCCCGCGGAATTCATATCCTGAAGTATTCCCCATACCTCCGCGGCAAGCCTGCGGGGCCGATTCCCATTGCCGCCACCGGAAACCTGCTGGTGTCCCGAACGGTGTGGGCATTGGCGGGACCGTTCGACGGATCGATTTTCTGCGGCGACGCGCTGTTCAGTTGGAACGCCCGGGAAGCGGGCTTCGTCCCCTGGTACGAACCCAAAGCCATTGTCATCGATCAGGACGAGCACTATCGGACTGGGTTTTTCTCGGAGCGGTTTCGTCGCGGGCGGGAATTTGGCAGGGTCCGCGCTGCGTTTGAACGATGGGGAATCATCCGGCGGGGACTTGGTATTGCCTGCTTTCCTCTTGCGACGTTTTCCGCGATTGCGAAGGCGGGCCGCGAATGTCTCCGCTCCGGAAGATTTGCTGATTTCTTTGCGACGCTCCCTTTTCAAGTCGCTTCGAACGCGGCATGGTGTGCTGGCGAAGCCCTCGGCTACGCGGCCACGACGAACGTCGCCTGCGGCGGTTCGAACCGGACTCAGAACCGGACTCAATAGATCTGATTTGAGCCCCTCACTTCCCCCGTGGGGGCGAGTTTTCAACTTGCCCATGTCACCGTGGGGGCGAGTTTTCAACTTGCCCATGTCACCGTGGGGGCGAGTTTTCAACTTGCCCATTCCCCACCAGAATCATCGTTCCCCAGCCAAAATAATCCACCAAAATAATTCGTAAGTTCTTTACTGAGAACAACTTACACAATGCACTCAAGATACCTTACTAAGTTGACTATCTTTATGCTGTCTGATAGAAGCGTGTTTTGCTGCCCACACATGTCGCCCGCTCCACGAGGTCCACCGTGCACCACCGACTCCTGCCGTCTGACCCGGTTTTCTACCCATCCGCCACGGCGTTCGCGGCCCTGCTGGTGGCCGCTGTCCTCGGCTGCTCGGGTTCGTCGACCGGCCCCAATGGCGCGGCCGAACACGCCAGGCCGATCGAACTGCTCAACGTCTCCTACGACCCGACCCGCGAACTCTATCGCGACATCAACGCCGCCTTCGCGAAGCACTACGAACAGGAACACGGCACGCCCGTCACGATCAGGCAGTCGCACGCCGCGTCGGGCAGTCAGTCCCGCGCCGTCATCGACGGCCTCGATGCCGATGTCGTCACGCTGGCCACCTGGCCCGACGTCGAGGCAGTCGCCAAGTCGGGCCTGCTCCGCGGCGACTGGCAGAATCGCTATGAGAACAGCTCAATCCCCTACCACTCAGTCGTCGTCTTCGTCGTCCGCAAGGGCAACCCGAAGAAGATCGTTGACTGGCAGGATCTGGACCGCGACGGCATCTCCATCATCACGCCCAACCCGAAGACCTCGGGAAATGGCAAGTACAGCTTCCTCGCGGCCTGGGGTGCGGCTCTGGCGGCAGGCGGCAGCGAGGACGACGCGCAGAAGTTCGTCTCGGCGATCTATCGCCGCACACCCGTGCTCGACACCGGCGCCCGGGCCGCCACGGCCACCTTCTCGCAAAAGGGGATCGGCGATGTGCATCTCACGTTCGAGCAGGAGGCCCATCTCGAGGTCGATGAATCGAAGGGGGGGCTCGAGATTGTCTATCCGAAGCGGTCGATCCGCGTCGATCCGCCCGTGGCCGTGGTCGATCAGAATGTCGACCGCAAGGCCTCCCGACATGCCGCCGAGGCCTACCTCGGCTTCCTCTACTCGCCTGAGGGCAGGGCGATCATCGCCAGCCATCACCTGAGGCCTTGGGGAGATACTCCACCGCCCCCCGCCGCGGGTGAGACCTGGCCCGCAATCGAGACCTTCGATATCGGGTTCGTCGCCGGCGACTGGAACAACGCCATGAAGAAATTCTTCGGCGAAGGCGGCGTGTTCGATGCCATTTACCAGCCCCAGCCTGACAAGCAGCCTGCAAAGCAAGCTGGCAATCAGGCAAGAACACAGGGTGGCACATGAACATGCCCACACCCGCTCGCCAGACCGCGCGGCGACGCTCCGTGCTCCCGGGGTTTGGCATGAGCGCCGCGATCACGACGCTGATGATCACGGCGATGGTGATCATTCCGCTGGCCGTGCTTGGACTGCGGGCGGCATCGCTCGGGCCGACCGAATTCCTCGCGGCGGCATGGACACCGCGGGCCCGCGCGGCCTATGCGGTGTCATTGGGCGCTTCGCTGACGGCGGCGATCGTCAGTTCTGTCTGCGGCCTGCTGGTCGCCTGGGTTCTCGTGCGGATCAATTTTCCTGGCCGACGCCTGCTCGATTCACTCGTCGACGTGCCACTTGCGCTGCCCACAGCCGTCGCGGGGCTCGTCTATTCGACGCTCTACGTGGAGCGGGGCTGGCTGGGACGATTCCTCGTGCCGATGGGGGTCCAGGCCGCCTATTCGTGGCTGGGCATCGTGCTCGTGCTCGTGTTTGTGAGCCTGCCGTTCACGATTCGCGTCGTGCAACCGGTGCTCGAGAGCCTCGACCGCGACACCGAGGAGGCGTCGCGGATGCTCGGAGCTTCCCGAAGGCAGACCTTCCTGCGAGTCATCCTGCCGGCCATCTTCCCGGCGGTCATTACCGGGTTTGCTCTGGCGCTGGCCCGGGCGCTCGGCGAATACGGTGCGGTCGTCTTCATTTCGGGCAACATGCCGTTCAAGACTGAAATCGCCCCGGTGCTGATCGTGTCGCGGCTCGAGGAATTCGCCTACGCAGAGGCGACCGCCATCGCCGTCGTCCTGCTGGTGATGTCGATCACCCTGCTCGTCATCGTCAATGGACTGCAGCAACGGGTCGCCCGCAACGCACAGTAGGCCGGTGTCGCACGAGCCCCGAGACTTTTTCTGCCCCTCCAACAAACGCTCCCAAATAGCATGCCACAACCAACGATCACCTCCGCCAACCCGCTCACCGAAGGGCTGCTCATTGCCGCCGCCGTCGGCGTCGTCGGCCTGCTCATCGTCGTACCGCTGGCGAGCGTCTTCGCCGAGGCGTTTGCCGAAGGCCCGGCCGCCTGGTGGCGGGCCCTCTCCCACGATCCGGACACTCGGCATGCGATCTGGCTTTCGCTGACGGTGGCTCCGCTCGCCGTGGCGATCAACACCGTGTTTGGCATCGCCACGGCCTGGCTGGTCTCGCGATTTCGGTTCCCGGGACGCGCGCTCTTGATCACGCTCTGCGACGTGCCCTTCTCGGTCTCGCCGGTCGTGGCTGGCCTGGCTCTCGTGCTGATCTTCGGCCGGCAGGGGCTGCTCGGGCCGATGCTGCAGTCACTCGGCTGGAAGGTGATCTTTGCCTGGCCCGGGCTGGTGCTGGCAACGACGTTTGTGACGCTGCCGCTGGTCGTCCGCGAATTGATCCCGGTGATGGAGGCGATCGGCCCGGAAGAGGAACTGGCCGCCGTGAGCCTCGGAGCCAGCGGCTGGCAGGTGTTCACCCGGATCACACTTCCCAACATTCGCTGGGCGCTGCTGCATGGCATCGTGCTGGCCAACGCCCGCGCCATGGGCGAATTCGGCGCGGTCTACGTCGTGAGCGGCCACATCGCCGGCGCCACCGACACGATGCCGCTGCGGGTCGAAAAACTCTTCCAGGAATACCGCACACCGGCCTCGATGGCGGTGGCCAGCGTGTTGGCCGGGCTGGCGCTCGTCACGCTCGTGGCCAAGGTGGTAATCGAACGCCACCTGGAGGCTGAGGCCCACGCACTGGCGGCCGCCCGGTCGCTGCCCGATTCCCTCGACAACACGCCGCACGACGCCAGTCTGACCACTTCCACGAAAGGCCCCGTCGCATGAGCATTCACATCCGTGACATCTCGAAATCATTCGGAACATTCAAGGCGCTCGACAGCGTCTCGCTCGAGGTGCCGGAGGGCACACTCCTGGCGCTGCTCGGTCCATCGGGATCCGGCAAGACGACCCTGCTGCGAATCATTGCCGGGCTCGAATGGCCCGA
>JBIIFB010000234.1:0-4675 GCA_044237545.1 Pirellulales bacterium | reverse complement strand
GCACGTCCGGTTCGATGAGCGGGGGGTGGAAACGGAGCATGGCGGAGCTAGTGAGGCACCGGCAGACGAAAGAGCCGGTAACAGATAGGCCCCGCCTAAACCACCGCGCCACTCCCCGACTCTACTTGTATGCAAACGGAGGGGCCGCCCTGAGCCGTTGCATCACTCGTCAGTTCTTCTGGATGCTCGCGATGTAGGCGTAGCGGCGGGCAACCGACTCAAACTCCACCTCGCCGCGGCCCGACGTGCCCAGGTCCACAATTGCGTCGTGCACCTCTGGACGGTAGTGAACATGAAACATCGCCAGCCATCGCTTCAGCCCCGCCGCAAATACCCCCGGCAGGTCCTTCTGGTCCCAGAAGTCGACGATCAGCAGATGCCCTCCAGGACGCAGATTCGCCATCGCAGCGTCGATGGCCCCGGGCCAGGTGGGAATCATCGACAGGCAATACGAGAAGAAGATCGTGTCGAAGGGCTCGTCGCGTCCGAACATCCGTTGGGCATCGAGCTGTTCCGCCAGTCCCTGCCGCAGCACGATCCGCTCTCCACCCTCGCGAGTCAGCCCCGTCTTCTCAATGCTCTTGGCCGCTGTCTCAAGCATTTCGTGCGAGGCATCGAGCCCGTAGAGGTGGCCCGGTATGGGCCGCTGCGCCAGTTTGATGAGATTACGTGCCGTGCCACAGCCCACCTCCAGCGTCGCGGTGTTTTGGGCCGTCACCACACGCTCAAGCAGCCGGTCGCGGCCGAGCAGATAGTAGCGGCGGGTCACGTCGTAGACATGACGCGTAACCCGATACATCCGATCCATTGCAGCGGCATGGTCGACGCCGCCCGGACGGCGGTTGTTGGATGACGAGACCGGCCCTGGTGCAACGGGGCTCGGCGGCAAGGGGTCCGATGTGCTCATAGTGCTTTAGTGATCTCCGGCCGACTGCCCCGCCGGCGGGCCAACCATTTCGTAGAGATGAAACATGCCGTAAATGGCCGAGCGATCCTGCAGGTGGAGCGCACGGGCCTGCTCTTCACGCGGAACGAACCGGGCCTTCGTCTCGGGTGAAAGGGCCGCATCGACAGGCGACTTTTCGCCTGCCGTACGGAAGATCACCCGCGTGCCGGGGCCGCCGACCGCTGCGATGTGGCTCCAGAGGTCGTCGATCACCGCCGGAGGCATCCAGTCCTGGCTATCGAGCAGAATGAAGCTGTTGAGGCTGCCGGGCGTTTCCAGCCGGAGCTGGTCGGCGAGCGACGCCATGTGGGTTTCCACCCGTGGAGCCATGGCCTTAATCGTCTCGTAGTGCTCTTTTTTCAGATAGTCGGGCAACGCCTGACGGCCTTCGTGGTCGTAGCGGCGACCGAAGGCCTGCCATGCAAAATAGTTGTCGTCGAGCGGAAAGCCGCAGGCCAGTCGGCGGACCCGCTGCTTGTACATGTCAAAGAGCTTGCCGCCGTCGTTGTCCTGCTCCTCGAGCATGGCCGCATGCTGGCTCGGCGGGATACCAAGACTGTAGACGGCCACGGGTTGGCGTCCCATCCAACGGACGAGCCTGTTTTCAAACAACGGACCGTATGACTCGTCAAAGATCTTCTCCTGCTCGGCCACCGTGCGGGCCGCCAGCAGTCGGGAGGGATCGCGGCCCAGGCCCCGCGCCAGGCCGTGCACGACCCGAAAGAATTGGCCCAGCTTCGCCTGATTGTAGAGGCCCCGCTTGAAGTAGCTGATCCGCTTGGGGCCGAACCTCTTGCCGGGCCAGTCGCTCGACTCCCAGTAGGCACGCGTCTGTGGGTCGAGATGGTCGCGAATAAACCGGCGGTAGTTGTCGACGTTATCCGCGTGCTGGCCATACCCAAAAAAATTGTAGAACGACTCGTAGTCGGGCAGGTGCTGAATGGCCGCGAGCTTCAGCCTCGTCAGGCACATGTGGTTGTGATTCAGGTCGACGGCCACGATCCGCTTCGGCTTGTGGATCAGGTAGTTGAGAACGTTGCAGCCACCGCTGGAGATCGTGAACAGGCTCGACTCGGGGCCCATCTGCAGCGCTTCGGCGTCGACCCGTGGATCCTCCCAGATCTGGTTGTAGACGAAGCCGCGGAACCACATCGTGAACATGCGTTCGAGCATGCCGCGCTTGCTGGCGAGCGCGTGGTGGTGGACGGCCTTTTTGAGATGGGCCTTGGTGCTGGGGCGGGCGGCAAGTCTGGTCATCGCTGGGATTCCGGGCCGGAAGGGGGGGCACACAGGAGCTCAAGTGTATCCGAGCCCGCCCAAAACCGTCGATGGTGCAGGCTGAACGGGCCTACGAATACGCCCTGTCCCGGCCTGCGTCACGTCGCCGAGACAAGGCTTACTGAGCCGCCGCCCCGTCGACCGCCTCAGTCAAGACCATCCAGTCCGCGCCGAGTTCTCGGCCCAGCCGAACGATCGAGCTTTCCACAGCCGCCAGTTCGATCGTGGCCGCGCGGAGACGGTCGTCGAAGGCCGTGGCGGTAGCCTCTGCTGCCGTGGCATCCTTCCCCCACGACGACAGGTCGCCGGTGAGTTGTTGGGTTTCGTCCGCCACGGCATCCGTCTGCGTTTTCATTTCGTCGCGGGAGGTCTTGATGCGGGCAGAGGCTTTGTCGATCGACGCCATTTCCACCAGCAGTGCCTGCCGAATGGCGTCGACCCCTGCCGACCGCAGCGGCTTTCCGTCGGCGGTCTTCGCACCAAACTCGGCTCCCCGCAGGGCCGTGGCGGGATCTGTCAGCAGCCGTCGCTCGGTCACGCTCTTGATGCGAACCCACTGCTTGTCGTTCTGGAGTTCGAGTGCGGTCTGCAGATCGAACTCCGCTTCCTCCCCGACCTGAAATCGTTTCTGTTTAAATCGCTGGGTGACCGCCCCCGCCGTCGGCTCCGGGTTTTTGGGCACCCCACCAGCGCCGCCGGCTTCTGCATCCCCGCCGACCGGTGCCCCCGGTTCGACCGTTGCACCAGGTTCGCCTGGGCCGTCGTCATCGTCGTCTGGGGCGTCTCGGTCGCCCCCCGGCTCCGGCTCCGCTGAGTCGTCGATCGCAAACTTTCCTTTTTTCGTGAAGACGACCTTCGCGGTGAACTCGACTGTGGCCCAGTATCGTCCCGGAAGCAATTCACCCGCATCCAATTGCTCGCCGAGTTGGGGCCATTGGTCTTCGGGCACCTTTGCGTCGTGCTGCTTGAGGGACTCCATCTGCTTCTCGAGGCTGCCAAGCGTTTGCTCGGCAGTGGTTTTACGGGGCTGTGGCCTCCAGCGGTCGGCTGCCGACGCGGCCGCGTCACTCCCGCCAGCATCGGCCTCGGCGGGATCCTCGGCTGGATCCTTGGGCGTCGCGTAAAAGGCGAGCCAGCGATCCACCGGCAGGTTTTCGTAGACCGTCACTGCGTCATAGTTCCGAGCCCACAACTTGATTTCGTCTGGGCTGGAGGGAGCCGGCGAAGAGGCGGGCACGATGGTCAACTCGGAGTTTTCATCCCCCTTGTTGGCTTTCACGGCCTGCACACGGAAGAGTCCTAGAAACCGTCCTCCTTCCGACACGTCAGCGTCCTCAAACACTGCCACCTCGGCGCCGGCGGCTAGCGGGGCTTTCTCGCTCTCTTCGCTCGCCATTGGGATTGAGATCTTGCCAGGCTTCCCGTCTCGGGGAGGATCCAATTCGGCGGCCGTCCACGACCGGCCGTGCCATGTGTCGACGTAGGCCAACGCCCGAGTCCAGCGGTCGCGTTGGTTCCGCAAGGCCGCGACCCCCTGGGGGTCTTCGCCCAGCAACTGGTCGATCTTGACCTGTTTTTCGGCGACATCTTTCCGCCATGCCCGCTCCCGCTCCCCCAGCCGCGCGGCCAGGTAGAGATAGCCCGTGGCTGCCAGCAGGAGGAGGATGGCCGCTGCGACGGTGCCCCAGCTCCAGCCTTTATTGCCAACGGCAATGACGACTATGCCGATAAGGGCGACAAGGCCAATCACTGCCAGCAGAACAACGTCCATGCACCACCCTGAGCAGCGGACGGCCGTCCGCAGAAACCGGCTCCGGATACCACATCCGGCAACGGCATCACACCCGGACCAACGACTGATCCTGCCCTCTCGCCTCTTTCCTCGCCTCTCCGCCCGCCCGGTCGATTCAGAAGCCGTGGCGTTGCCACTTCTCCGAATGCGAAGAGTATATCGGCCGAGACCAGATCGGCATCGCGGCAGCACCCCCTTCGAGAGTTTCGTGTCGCGGGGCGTTTGATCTTGAGCCCGCGGTCCAACGGCGTTGCCTTCGGAAGGCGCGTCGCGGTCGGATGTCGCCCCTGGGCAACACGTCGCCTTTCCCCGCCTGGGGCGGAACAACCGCTCAAAACCACTCTTTTTCAGGCAAATCGCCGCCTGGGCCAGGGTTTTTGCCTGCCCCTCCGGGCCGTGTGGCGCGGGATGTGCCCTTGAGTCCTTGAGTTCAGCGGCCCGCCCCCCCTGTTCCTGGTTATCCGGGTTCATCTGGGTCGGGGTTCATCTGGCTCGAAGTTCATTTGGGATTGTTCAGCCGATTCCGGTCATCGGGATCGAAACAAGGAGACCTCATGCGTCGCACTGGCCCCCACCCGTCCCATCCCCTGCCCAGCCCGGCTATTGCAAAAACGGCTCCGGCTCTTGCAAAAGCGGCTTCGGGAAGGCCAGCGACAACG
>JBIIFB010000231.1:0-4779 GCA_044237545.1 Pirellulales bacterium | reverse complement strand
ACCTCATCAATCAGGACACGACGACGCTCTCAACAGTCGTCTCGATCGACCCGATGCACGTCTACTTCAACGTCGACGAACCGACGCTTGTCCGCGTGCTGAGAACCATGCGTGGGGAGGCCCAGCCCGCGGGCGGCGAACGACAGAAGTTCTTCGTCGACGTCGGGCTCGTGGATGATACGGCGCGACACTATCCCTACCGCTGCCTGGTCGATTTTCTCAACAACCAGGTCGATCCGCAGACGGCGACGATCACGATGCGTGGCCGGCTCGACAATCCCTACGATCCCGATCCGGCGCACCCCTGCCCGCCGCTCTTTCGGGCCGGCATGTTCATCCGGGCCCGATTGCCGCTGGGCAGGCCGGAGGATCTCAGGCTGGTTCCGGAGGCGGCGATCGGCAGCAATCAGGACCGGAAGCTGCTCTGGCTGGTTGGGGCCGATGGCCTGTCCCGTAGCCGGGAGGTCCGCGTCGGGCAGAAGGTGGGGGCATGGGTCGCGGTCGAGTCGACCGAATCGGGCCGGCCGCTGGACGCAGCGGATCGAGTGGTCGTCCGCGGCCTGCAGCGGTGCCGCGAGGGACAGCCAGTGACCGCGGTGTCGGCCTCGGCCGAGAGTATCGGCCTCGAGACCCTCCCACTCCTGTCATCGCCGCCGCTATCGCCGCCGGCGTCGGGGGCTTCATCCGCCCCGCGTTCCGTTGAGGCGCTGCCCATGCCTGCCACCGAGGCTGCCGGACAGGCCAGCCCCATGCCGGCCAACCCCATGCCGAAGCCGCCGTGATCTCCCGCTTCTTCATTGAGCGACCCATCTTTGCCGCGGTGATCTCGATCGTGATCACGCTGGCGGGGGCTGTGAGCCTGGGGGGGCTGCCGATCGCGCTCTTTCCTCCGATCGCACCGCCGATCGTGCAGGTTTTGTGTTTGTATCCGGGGGCCAATGCGGCCGTTGTCTCCGACACCGTCGGTGCACCGATCGAGCAGAAGGTGAACGGCGTCGACAAGCTGCTCTACATGCAGTCGCAGGCGACCAACGACGGTGCCTATTGCCTGACACTCACCTTTGAAGTGGGGGCCGATGCCAATCTCGCCGTCGTACAGACTCAAAACCGGGTCCAACTGGCGATGCCGCTGCTCCCGCCCGTCGTCCAGCAGCAGAGCGTCACGATCAAGAAGCGGTCGCCCGACATTCTGCTGACGGTCCAGTTGCTGTCGCCCGATGATCGCTACGACGACGTCTTCATGAGCAACTACGCCACGATCAGGCTTCGTGACGAACTGCTGCGGTGCTACGGGGTGGGAGACCTTCTGCTCTTCGGCCAGCGGGACTACTCCCTGCGGGCCTGGCTTGATCCCGAACAGCTTGCGGCCCGCGGCCTCACGCCGGCGGCCGTCCGCGCCGCCATCGCCACGCAGAACATGCAGGTTGTCAGCGGGGTGAGCGGGCAGGAGCCGGTGGTGGACGGTCAGGAAATGCAGCTGGTCGTCTCGGCGCTCGGCCGGCTCGAGTCCCCCGAGCAGTTCGGCGAGATCGTCATCAAGGCCGACACCTCCAAGCCGGGGGGGGCGCTCGTGCGGCTCCGCGACGTGGCACGGGTCGAAATCGGCGCGGCGTCGTATGACCAGGTCTGCCGATTCGGCGGCAAGCCCTCGGTGGGAATCGCCGTCTTCCAGCTTCCGGGTACCAATGCCCTCGACTGCTCCCGGGCCGTGCATGCGAAGATGGCGGAGCTGGCCGAGCGGTTTCCGCCAGGCCTGACGCACGAGATCCAGTACGACACGACCCCGTTCATCACCGATTCGATTTTCGAGGTCGTCAAAACGCTCCGCGACGCGATTCTGATCGTGGCCCTGGTCGTGCTCGTGTTTCTCCAGAGCTGGCGGGCCACGCTCATTCCGCTGGTGGCCGTGCCGGTGGCGATCGTCGGCACGTTCGCGGCGATGGCGGCGATGGGATTCAGCCTCAACACGCTGTCGCTCTTCGGGCTCGTGCTCGCGATTGGCATCGTGGTCGATGACGCGATCGTGGTCGTCGAAAATGTGGAACGCTGGATCGGGCAGGGACTCGCCCCCAAAGAGGCCGCGATCAAGGCGATGGAGGAGGTGACCGGCCCGGTGGTCGGAGTGGCGCTGGTCCTCACGGCGGTGTTCGTTCCGTGCGGGTTCATCGCCGGCGTGACGGGCCTCTTTTTCAAACAATTTGCCCTGACGATCGCGGTCTCGACAATTCTCTCCGCGGTGAATTCCCTGACGCTCAGCCCGGCCCTGGCGGCGATCCTGCTGCGTCCGAAGGGCACGCCGCCCGACATGCTCGAGCGGCTTCTGCAGTGGCTGTTCGGCTGGTTCTTCCGGCTGTTCAATCGGCTGTTCGAGGCGGTCGTCTCGGGCTATGGGGGCGTCGTGGCGGTCTTGCTCCGGCGGAGCGGTTGGGTAATGTCGGTGTATGCGGGTCTGCTCCTGCTGACCTGGATGGCCGTGAGCCGCTACCCGATCGGCTTCGTGCCGTTGCAGGATCAGGGGTATGTCATCGTCTCGGCACAGCTGCCCGACGGCGCGTCGCTGCAGCGAACCGACGAGGTGATGGCACAGATCGACGAGGTGGCCCGCGGGATTCCCGGCGTCGCGACCACGCTCTCGATCAGCGGCTTCTCGGTTCTCTATGGAGCGAGCATGCCCAACGTCGGATCGTCGTTTCTCGTGCTCGAACCCTTCGAGAAGCGGCGGTCGCGGGATACGTCTGATCGGGGCATCATCCGTGCCATGCGGTCGCGGTGCCTGGCCGAGATTTCCGCGGCGCGGGTGGGCGTCTTTCCGGCGCCGCCGGTGAAGGGGTTGGGCACTGCCGGAGGCTTCAAGTTCTACATCCAGGATCGGGCCAATCTCGGGCCCAAGGCTTTGCAGGAGGCCACCGAGCAGTTCGTTGGCGGCATGCAGGGCTGGGAGCTGCCGTACGTGGCCGCCGACTACCGGGCCGATTCGCCGCAGCTGTTTCTCGACATCGACCGCGCGAAGATTCGATCGCTCGGGATACCGGTCAATGCGGTGTTCGAGGCGTTGCAGATGTATGTCGGCTCGCTGTACATCAACAATTTCAATCGCTTCGGCCGGTTCTGGCAGGTGAAGATCATGGCCGATGCCCGCTTTCGCAGCGGGGTCAACAATCTGCTCGATCTCAAGGTGGCCAATGCCAGCGGGGAGATGGTGCCGCTGGCGACGGTGCTCAACGTTCGAAACGGTCTCGGGCCCGCGCTGATGATGCGGTACAACCTGTTTCCAGCCGCCCCCATCACCGGGATCCCGAATCCGTTTAAGGGCGGCAACGTGCTGATCGACAGGGTCGCCGGTGAGGCCGCGAAGAATCTGCCAGACAGTTTTGCGTATGAGTGGTCGGAAATCTTCCAGCTGCAGATTCTGGCGGGCAATACGGCGGGCCTGCTCTTCGTGCTCGGGATCGCGCTGGTGTTTCTCGTGTTGGCGGCGCTCTATGAGAGCTGGTCGCAGCCGCTCGCCGTGATTCTGGTGTTGCCGCTGTGCCTGATCGGCGCGATCGTCGGCCTGGCAATCGCACGCTTGCCGATCGATATCCTTGCGCAGGTGGGGCTCGTGGTGCTCGTGGGGCTGGCCAGCAAGAACGCGATTCTGATCGTGGAATTCGCCAAGGACCTCGTTCTGCACGGCCAGGATGTCCGCACGGCCACGCTCGACGCCTGCCGGTTGCGACTGCGACCGATTCTGATGACATCGCTGGCCTTCATCCTCGGCGTGGTGCCGCTGGTGGTGGCCCAGGGAGCGGGCAAGGAGCTCCGCTGGTCGCTGGGAATCACCGTCTTTTCAGGCATGATCGGCGTCACGCTCTTCGGCATCTTTCTGACGCCCGTCTTTTTCGCGGTGCTTCAGTGGCCGGCGTCGGCGTTCTTCAGCCGAGGATCGAATCGATCACGTGGCCGTGCACGTCGGTGAGCCGGCGCTGGATGCCGTTGTTGTAGATCGACAGCTTCGTGTGGTCGATGCCGAGGAGACGCAAGCTCGTGGCATGCAGGTCGTAGCAATAGGTCGGGTGTTCGTCGGCCTTGAAGCCGAGCGGATCGCTCGTGCCGTAGGCCGTGCCCCCCTTGATGCCGCCCCCCGCCATCCAGACAGTGAAGGCGCCGGCGTTGTGGTCGCGGCCCTTGCCCTGCGCAGCCGGCTGGCGGCCGAACTCCGTCTGGCACATCACAAGCGTGCTGTCGAGGAGGCCGTGGGCCTTCAAGTCTGACAGGAGCGCGGCTGCTCCGCCGTCGAGGATGGGGCCCCAGTAGCCGTGGTCCCGGACGAGGTCTTCGTGGGAATCCCAGTTGGGGCGGATCTTCTTGGCCCCCGTGTTTTCGGCGCCGCAGTAGATCTGCACGAACCGCACGCCCCGTTCGACGAGGCGGCGGGCGAGCAGACACTGCCGTCCAAAGGGGCCGATGTCGGGATGATCGAACTGGTAGAGCTTTTCCACGACGTCTGACTCGCCGGACAGGTTCGTGACGTCCGGAGCCGAGAGCTGGAGCCGGGCGGCGAGTTCATAGGCGGCGATTCGCGCCGCCAGTTCGCTGTTGTCGCCGCGGGGACCGAGATGCCGGGCGTTCACCGCCGCGAGAAACTCACGTCCCGCCGGCTCGCCGGCGATGAGTGCCGCGTGGTCCTCCGCTGCGAAGAGATCGGTGATCGGCGGCCGGCCCTCGGCCGTCTCGATCACGGTGCCCTGATGGATCGCCGGCAGGAATCCTGCGCCCCAGTTCACCGGCCCGCCCGGC
>JBIIFB010000089.1:0-15013 GCA_044237545.1 Pirellulales bacterium | reverse complement strand
CCCGGCGGCTGGTGAATATGCCCCCCGACGATCTCTACCCGCAGACATTCTCGGAGGAAATCGCCGCCGTCGCCGGACGCACTGGCATGGAAGTCGACATCTGGGACGAGGAACAATTGGCACGGGAACGCTGCCGGGCGATCCTCGCGGTTGGCCGGGGCTCGACCCGTGCGCCACGGCTCGTCATTCTCCGCTACCGCGGCCCGGGTGCGCGGGAAGACCAGCCCGATCTCGCCCTCGTCGGCAAGGGCGTGACGTTCGATTCGGGAGGACTGTCGCTCAAGCCCTCCGAGTCGATGCTCAGTATGAAATGCGACATGTCTGGGGGGGCCGCGGTGGTGGCGGCGGCGGCCACGATCGCCGCTCTCAACCTGCCGATCAACCTTGTAGCCGCCATCGGCCTCGTCGAAAACATGACCGGCCCCGCCGCCTACAAGCTTGGCGACGTGATCACGGCGCGGAGCGGCACCACGATCGAGGTCCACAACACCGACGCCGAGGGACGGGTCGTGCTGGCCGATGTCCTGGACGTGGTCCGTGGCTTCAACCCAAAGCAGATCATCGACGCCGCCACGCTTACGGGAGCCTGCATGGTGGCACTTGGACATGATGTCGCTGGACTGTTCACCAACGATCAGCGGTGCTGCGACGATCTCGCCCGGGCATCCCGTGCCGTCGGCGAACAGGTCTGGCAGATGCCGATGTATGCTGAGTACGACGACCAGATCAAAAGTGACGTCGCCGACATCAAGAACGTTGGCGACGGCCGCTGGGGTGGCGCGATCACGGCCGCAAAGTTCCTGGAGCGGTTCGTGGGCGGCATCCCCTGGACCCACGTCGATATCGCCGGCCCCGCATTCGCCGAAAAGCCCCGACCCTGGACAGATGGTGGCGGTACGGGCGCCTTCGTGCGGCCGCTGGTGGAATTGGCCCGCGGTCCGGAGTGAGGCGGGCGGCGGCAGCCCGCCGGGGGTTTCGATCCCGTGGCCATGAATCAAGCCGGCCAGTGCCCCGACCCCGTGGCCACGAGTTTTCAACGTGTGGAATCCGGCGCTGACCCGTGGCCACGAGTTTTCAACTTGTGGAATCCGGCACCAACCCGTGGCCACGAGTTTTTAACTTGTGGAATCCGGCACCAACCCGTGGCCACGAGTTTTCAACTTGTGGAATCCGGCACCAACTCACGGCAAGTTGAAAACTCGCCGCCACGGGAAGACCAACTCACGGCACGTTAAAAACTCGCCGCCACGGGATGAGCGGCACCGTTCGGGCTACTACAGCAACGTTCCCAGCTCATCGACGAGTTCACCAAAGCGGGTGAGGGCAGTCGCCACTGGCTCCGGCTGTTCGAGATCCACGCCCGCGTCGCGGAGCAGGTCGAGCGGCCACTTCGAGCAGCCACCCTTCAGAAACGCCAAATATGCCTCGAGTTCCTCGGCTCCGCCCTCGGCCACCCGCTTGGCCAGGCTGATCGCCGCCGACAAGCCGGTGGCATATTTGTAGACGTAAAAGGCATTGTAGAAGTGCGGGATGCGGAGGCATTCCAACTCGAGCTGCCGGTCGATCGAAAATTGCGGCCCGAAGTAGGCGTCGAGCAGTTCGCGGTAGATCCCTTTGAGACGTTCGAGGGTCAGCGGCTCTCCGGCCTCAGCCGAGGCATGGGTCTTTCGCTCAAACTCCGCAAACATCGTCTGCCGCACGATCGTCGAGCGGATGGAATCGATCTCCCGGGCGATGATCGCGGCCCGTTCCTTGGGTGACGTCGCCCGCTCGAGCAGCAGACGCGTCAGCATCTGTTCGTTGAACGTGCTAGCCACCTCCGCCACGAAGATCGTGTAGCTCGAATAGTGATAGGCCTGAGCGTCGGCTGAATACCGCGTGTGCATCGAGTGCCCCGCCTCGTGAGCCAGCGTGAAGACATGCTCGATCGCCTCTTCCTGGAAGTTCATCAGGATGTAGGGATCGGAATCGTAGGTGCCCGAACTGAAAGCTCCCGACTGCTTGCCCGCATTGGGATAGCGGTCGCACCAGCGTCCCATCAACCCGCGTTCCAACTGCGTGCCATAGTCGGCCCCGAGCGGCCGGAGTGATTCCACCACCACCCGCACCGCATCGTTCCAGGTGTGCCGCTTTTCGAGTTCCGGCACGAGCGGCACGTAGCAGTCATAATGGTGGATCTCGTCGAGCCCAAGAATCCGCCGTCGCAGGTCGTAATAGCGGTGGACGGCCGGCAGGTGGGCGCGGACCGCCGCGATCAACTGGTCATACACGGCGATCGGCACGTTGTCGGCAAACAGTGCCGCCTCGACGGCACTCGGATACCGCCGCACCTTCGCCGAATAGACATCCCGCTCGTTGGAGCCCGACAGCGTGGCGGCCAGCGTGTTGGCGTGGGCCTCGTACTGCGAGTAATACTGGTGGAAGGCTGTCCGCCGCACGTCACGTGATGCGTCGTGCAGGAGCGTCACGAAGGTGGCGTTCGACAATTCGACCTGCTCTCCGGCGCCGGTGGTCACACTGCCAAACTTCAGATCGGCATCGGTGAGTTGGCGAAACACCTTCCCGGCCGTGCCGGCAAAGGTGCCCTGCATCGCCAGGAGTTTCTCCTCCGGCTCAGACAGCACGTGCGGCCGCGTCCGGGTGAGCCGTTCGAGAAGCAGGTGGTAGGGGGCGAGCGACGGCAGTTTCATCCACGCCGCAAGTGTGGCCGGCGGAATCGCCATGATCTCGGGCCGGATGAAGCTGGCCTTCTCGCCGGCGAGCGTCGCCACGTGCTGGAAGCGGCCCATCATCCGCTGTGGGTCAGCCGCCGCCTGGTCCTCGCTCGCCCGCAGGTGGGCGTAGGTTCCGAGTCTGTCTCCCTCACGGTCAACGGCGAGGTCATAGACCAGGCACTCGGCGAGCCGTTCGGGGGACGATCCAAGGGTGCCCGCAAACGTGGCAAAACCCGGAATGCGTTTCTCCCACTCCAAGAGCGCCGCCTCCCATTCGGCATCCGACGAAAACAGGCTCCCAAGATCCCACGTATCCCCGGGGGCCACCTCTCCCCGCGCCGGTAGTCTCTTCACTTCACCCACGTCAGCCATTCGTTGTCTCCTTCATCGATGACCGCAAAACATACCACGGGGCGAGGAACAGTTGATATCCACGGTTCGGGGCTGCCCATGTCCCGAGAGCCGGCGTTGCTGACCAGCGCAGGCAGGATGCCGAAGCGGAGTCAGCATCGAGTGAGCGAAGGGCAGGATGCCCGAAGCGAACGTCCGGCGACGGGGCATGGGCAGCCCCGGCGGGTTGGTCGCGCAGGCGGTGCCCGTCACAGCCTCCACACCGCGCTTCCCCAGGCGAGGCCGCCGCCGAAGCCGCAGACCACGATCGTGCTACCCGGGCCGATCCGGCCGGCCCGCCACGCCTCGTCCATCGCGAGCGGGATCGAGCCGCTCGAAGTGTTCCCGTAGCGGTCGAGATTCACCGCAAATCGGTCGGCTGAAATGCCAAGCGATTCACGGGCCCCTTCGATGATTCGGGCGTTGGCCTGGTGCAGCACGAAGAGGTCGATCGCGTCCATTGCCACGCCCGATCGATCCACGACCTGGCGGATGTTTTCCTCTGCCAGCCGGATCGCCCACTTGAATACCGCCCGGCCGTCCATCTGCATGAACTGTTCCCGGCGGGCCAAGCCCTCTGCCGTGGCCGGCCGGCGTGAGCCGCTCATCGGGCAGGCCAGCAGGCCCGCCCCCCGGCCGTCGGAGCCGAGTGAAAACGCGAGCAAGCCGCGCTCCCGCCCAGACTGTTCGGGTGGGAGCGCCTCGAGCAGCACCGCCCCGGCACCGTCACCAAAGAGCGGCCAGGTCTTGATGTCTTCAGGATCGACGACCCGGGAGTTCGTGTCGGCGCCCGCGGCCAGAGCCAGCCGGCTCGATCCGGCGACAAGAAAATTGGCGGCCGTCACGAGCGCATAGGCAAAGCCCGCGCAGGCGGCCGTCACATCCATAGCCGGCGCATCGAGCCCGAGTTTTTCCTGCACGATGCAGGCCGTGGACGGGATACACATGTCGGGCGTGAACGTGCCCAGGACGAGCAGGTCGACGGCCGCAGGGTCGGCTCCCGCATGGGCGAGCGCCGCCCGGCAGGCATTGGCGGCCAGATCACTCGTTGCCATCTCCGGCGGCGCGTGCCGTCGCTCGTGGATACCCGACCGGGCGACGATCCATTCCGGGTCGCAACCGAGCCGGGCCAGATCGGCATTGGTCACGACGTGCGATGGGACGCTGCTACCGATGCCCGCCAGCCGGAATCCCACGGCCCGACCAAATCGGGACTGCCGGGGCGAAGTGAGGATGTCGGACATCGACGCAGCCGCCTCCGGTCAGTTCCGCACCGCGGCCGCGCGACGCACGTGCCGCGGCTGGATGATGTCCGTAGCAAGGCCCAGCTGTCGAAGCAGCAGGATCTCGTAATAGGTCAGGTCGAACTCCCACCACTGGTGCTGGACGCTTGCACTGGACGGATCATGGTGGTGGTTGTTGTGCCATCCTTCGCCCGCAGCCACCATTGCCACGAACCAGTTGTTGCGGCTGTCCTCACCGGTCTCATACGTCCGGTAGCCGAAGAGGTGCGACAGGGAATTCACGCTCCATGTCATGTGCCAAACGGTCACGGTACGGACGAATGCGCCCCAGACCAACCAACTCGCCCCCAGTTGCACGCCGTGGGCCCAGTCGCCACCGGCGATCCGGCCCACCGCCAGCCCTGCCACAGCGAAGAGGGCTGCATGGGCAAGATAGATCCAGAGCGTGCTGGTCGGATGCCGCTCGAGAAAGCGAAAATAACGGTCGGCGAGGATGTCGCGGGCGTATTTGTCGAGAAACGTGAGCGTGCGGCGATCCGGCGCCCGACGGAAAAGCCACCCGACATGCGACCAGCTCGCACCATCCCGCGGCGTATGGGGATCCTCGGGTTCATCGGAGTGGACGTGATGCAGCCGGTGTGTGGCCACCCAGCGGGCGGGCGTGTCCTCCAGACAGCAGAGGGCAATCGTCGCCAGCGTGCGTTCGAGCCAGAGCGGCACTTTCAGGCTGCGATGGGTGAGCAGTCGGTGGTAACCGAGGTTGATGCCCATGCCAAACACGTGCGTTCCGACCACCGCTATGATCAGCCCCGACCAGCTGAAGAACCACGGCAGCAGAGCTAAGCCTGCCAAAGCATGCACCACGAAAATGGGGAGCAGGTACTCCCAATGGACGTTGCCCCAGCGAAGATTCCAGCCGGCGCCACCGCCCCGAACGCCTACGCTCGGGAGGGACGATGTCACGATGCCTCCTGCCGATGTAGCAGTCAGCCGCCCGTCGCTCAAGACCGTGCTGGTTGCCGCAGAGGATGTGTGCATGGGGCTAGGGTACCGTGGCCGCGGAAAGGAACCGAACGACTATAGGCATTATCGGGCTGTCGGGGGGTTCCACAAGCGGAAACCTGTCTCCAGCCCGAAACGACCTACCTTCCCGGGAGCACAACCATCGCAACCCGATATGTCAGCTTCGCAACGAGGCTACTGAGCCCCCGTAGACTCCTCGGTCTTCCCATCTAGCGACGCGTTCGGCGACGCATCCGGCGCCTTGTCGGAAGCAGGCCCTGCGGCCTCCGTTTTTTGAACCATTGTGTTTCGACCGAGGTGAATCTTCGAGTATTCCTTGTCGGAGACCACGTAATACCAATCGGCGAAGCGGCCGTTCAGCTCCCGCACACGTTTCTGTGCAGCCTTCACCTTGTCGTCATAATCGTCCTGCTTGCGTCGGTTCTCACGTTCCACACGCCGTCGGTTTTCCAGAGCCACCTGTGCCGCCGCCTCGGCCTCGTCGGCTTTTTTCAGGCTCTCAGCGGCATCGGGTTTATTGTCGTTTGCCGCCCCAGCTTCGTCTTTCGTTTCGTCGTCTTTCTTGGCGTCGTCCTTCTTGGGGTCGTCCTTCTTGGGGTCGACGGCGGGAGCGGCAGGCAGGTCGGGCAGCGGATCGAGTGCCGGCTTTTCCAACATCTTCTCGTTGAACCGCGCCATCACGAGCAGGTAGCGGCCACTGGTTTCGCCGC
The DNA here is from genome assembly GCA_044237545.1 of Pirellulales bacterium. Taxonomy (GTDB): domain Bacteria; phylum Planctomycetota; class Planctomycetia; order Pirellulales; family UBA1268; genus CAMCQY01. Next base: position 8,932 of record JBIIFB010000089.1, on the reverse strand, counting down.
TGGCACCTGTGTCGCCCTCTGGCGCGCTACCGTCCTCTGACGTGCCCGACTTCGAATCGGCCGCCACCGTGGTGGGGGCGCCAAACCGCAGCACGTATTCCACGCCGTCCTTCATCCCCACGATCGTTTCGCCGTCGGTAGAAAGGATTTCACCCGTTTTGAGCGGCAGAAAACCGCGCTGCTGCATCGACGTGACCGCCTCGCGATCATTCGTGAAGCTCTCTTCGGCCTTGAGCTCAGCGCTCAACCCCGAGGGCTTCCGGGCAACGTCCACGATCTTGAGATCCCCCAGGGCGTTCCTCAGGTCGTTGAGTTTGCCCGCGGCAAGCTCCTCACCCTCTGGCAGCTTTTCCTCCTGCGGATCCCCTTCCTTGGAGAAGGCCTCGAGCCGCACCAACGACCATTTCGAATCCTTGTCGTCATAGGCGAGATCGATGCGATACTTGCGATCCAGCTGCACGCCAACCCGCCCGTTGGATTCCACCGCGACGAGCGAGTAGTCCTCCAGACCGAGCCGCCGGACGTCCCATGGCGAGAGCTTGAGAAGATCCTTTTCGATCCAGTTATCAAAGCTCGAGGTGAACTTCGACGTGTCGATCTCCACCCGATAGACGGGATCCTGGCCCGCCTTCCGCACGAATCGCAACGACCGCCCACCGGGATCCCCACCCACACGACGCTTATCTTCCTTGCCGACGACCAGCCTCGCCAGCTTCGTGCCGGACGCATCGCGAATCTCGACCAGTTGGCCCACGCCGGTCATGCCAGGCTTGATTTTCTCTGGATCAGGCTCGATCACGCCATAGGTCTCGTGGTCGCCGGGTGATCTGCTGACCACGTCGAGCATCTTGAGATCGACGAGCGCCGTGGCGGCTGCGGCCAGCTGATCCTTGGCATCGGCCGGATAATTCTGATGGTCGGGCAGCACCCACACGCCGCCCGACTGCTGCACCTTGAACGGATGCAGGGTGGAGAGCTCGTCGTCATACGACACGATCTCGAGGCTGGCGGCCTTCGAAGCGTCGGCAAGTTCGGGAAACAGGACCCGTTGCTCCTCCGACTCGACCTTCACGCTCTTGAACCGTGGCTGGACCGCAGTTCCCACCGCCAGCATCCCCAGACCACCGAGCAGAAACAGCCCTGTCCGCAGAAGAACGGGGGACAGACCCTCTCCCGCCTTGTGCTCGTCCTCCTGACGAAACCGAGTCGACCGTTGATCGTGATGAGCCATGCTGTCGTTCCTGCCTGTCGTGTCCATCGTGTTTCCCTATCTTGCAGCCGATCGATCCCACCTGCTTGAAACCATCCGACCAAGCACTGTCCTACGAGCACCATCTTGCGAGCACCGACACACCGCCAGTTCGCTACCGCAACCGCGATTTCGCCACACCCTCGCGTTCCAGCGCGCGGCGTCGGAAGTAGACAAAAAAGGCGACGATCAGCGGTGGGATCGGCGGCAAGAGCACGGCCAACCATTTCTGCCGGTCCTGCTCCTTGCGGATCTTCGACTCCAATTGCCGTTCGACGGCCTCGACCTCGGTGTCGCGTTTTCGTTTGAGCTGCTCAATCTTCGTATCAAGCCTCCGCTGCGCGAGCCGCTGCCGGCTGGCAAGTTGCTGCACGGCCTGCATCGCGGCCTGAGGGTCGGCCTCGCCCGCGGTCTCCATGTCCTTGATCTTTTTCTCGAATTCACCCACCTCGGCCTGCATGGAGTCATTCGCGCCGCCCTCTGCCTCGTCGAACTCGGCGATGAACTTCTGCCGCTCGGCGTCTGCCTTTTCGCGGGCCGCCGCCACAGTGTCTTCGATTCGTTCGAGCGTGCGGTGCTTTGGCTTGCGTTTGCGGATCTCGAGAAACCGGTCGTCTCCGGCCAGGAAATCGAGGATGTTGAGCACGAACGTGACGTTGTCGAAATTGAGCCCGAACACCTCATCCGGGCGGTTCCGCAGGCCGAAGATACGGCCATCCATGAGGTCGATATCCGCAACGACAACGGCGCGAATCGGCTTCGCGTTCGTCGTGCCGTCCTTGCCGGCGTCCGGCCCGCCCTCCTTGGATTCCGTGGCGGCCTGCCGCTCGATGGCCACAGCCAGCACCATCGACTGCTTGGCCTGCTTCTCGAAAATCTGCAACTGCCGCATGTCGCCCCGGTTGCCCATCACCTGTTCGACTTCGATCGTGCCGGTGCGAAGACCAGTCTGCGCCAGGGGCGTCCAACTCACTTCTGCCTTGTCGTCTTTTACGACAGCCCCCGGAAAGGGAAAGAGCACTTCCTGCAGGCCTGCAGTGATCGGCTGGCGGGCATTGAAGCCGGGAAGCTTTCCCGAAGTGTCGACCATGAGATCGGCGTCGATAAAAACGAATTCGTCGGGGAGTTCCAGCTTGGGATGCGGGTTGTAGTCCTGGCACACGATGAGCGGATCAGCGCCAGCTTGCCCCATGGCTGGACGCCCCCCGCGGGCCATGAGCCTCACGCCCAACGTCTGCCAGAGCTGGCCAATATCTCCCTTGGGCTGCTGCTGCGGCTGGAACATCGCCATCGGCCCGCCCGGCCCGCGTCGGGGCTGCGACGTTCCCGGCACGCCCTGCATCAGCACGGGCAGCGGATCCTCAAACACCGCCACCGGCTGACCGGCACGGACAGCCTCTACAAAATGGTTCAACTGCTCCGGGCCGAGCGACGACGGCTGCACGGCGAGCAGCACATCGTAGCGATCGGAGATCGGTGCCGAAGCATCGACCTGCACCACGTCATACTGCTTTTCGAGCTCCTCGAGCACGGGCTGCCGCGGCCGCTGCTGGCCCGAGGACATATCAAAGCCACCAAACAGGTCGGCGTCGGTCGTGAGCACCCCCAGACGCTTCCGCTTCTGTTGTGCCGCGGTGCAGATCGAACGGATCAGTTCGTATTCCACCGGCGTGCCCTTGTCGAAGAACGGCACAATCACCTTCTCCAGGCCGCTCGTGAAGGCACAGCCAAGAAAAATGCTTTCGTCACGGTAGGCCCCGCGAACCCGCGACAAGACGCTCACCGGCTCGATGCCGAACTGCTGGGAGGCCAGCGACGCGGCCTCGGTCTTCGATTCGGTGGGGATCACCTCGACATTGATCTTGCCGCGGCCCAATTGCTGAAACTGCCGCAGCATGTTGAGCAGGTTCAGCCGCGTCTGCGTGTAGTCCTCGGGCACGGTCGGGCTGACGTAGGCCTTGATGTCGATCGGGCGGCTCGTCTCGAGGTCCCGAAGGAGCCGACGGGTGTCGGTGGAAAGCGAACTGATCCGCTCCTCGGAGAGGTCGGCTCGCACATCGAGGCCACGGAAAAGCAGGGCCACACCCACGGCAGCGGCCGCGAGCCCGAGCGTGCGGGCGATGAAGTGCACGCCCATTTTTGCGCCATCTCGCCGGCTGGCCCAGTGGCGACGGCCGATGAGCACCATCGCGATGTAGAGGCAGACCGCCACGATGCCGAGAAAGTAGGCCATGCCCGACAGGCTGACGATGCCGCGGCCAAAGTCGGTGAACTGCTCGGCGAGGCTGCACGGCCGCACCCACTTGGCGAGCCCCGGGGACATCACCGACCCGGCCTGATCGGCCACGACCAGCGGCGCATTGAATGCCAGCCCGAGAATGAAGGCCACCGTGAGGTTGTTGGTGAGAAAACTGGCCACGACACCGATGGCGATCATGGCAATGCCGACAAACCAGTAGCCGAGGTAGTTGGAGAGAAACAGGCCAGCGTCGGGCGTGCCCCACAACAGCAGGACCACGAGGTTGCAAATGCAGGAAAACATCAACGCCACCGTATAGATCCCCACGGCCGCGAGGTATTTTCCGAACACCACCTCCCAGTCGCTGGCGGGAATCGTCAGCAGCAGTTCATCCGTGCCCTGCCGCCGCTCCTCGGCCCACACGCTCATCGTAATGGCGGGGATGAACACCAGCAAAATGTAGGGCAGGTAGCGGTTGAGCTGGTCGAGATTGGCGAGATTCGAATTGAAGAACTCAGGCGGCCAGAAGGCCGCGAGCGACCCGAGCAGCACAAACACGCAGATGAACACGTATCCGGTCGGGTTGGAAAAGTAAGCGACGAAGTTCCGCTTGAACACTGCATCGAGCACGTTCCACTTCATAGATTTCGGTCCTTCAAGACTGTTTTGGCAAGACTGTTTTGGAGTGCTAGTTTGGAGTGCTAGTTTGGATTGCTAGTTTGGATTGCTAGTTTCGAGTGCTAGTTTCGAGTTCGACTTTGGCGTGGCGTTGGGGCGACGATTCGAAGCGTCGCCACAGGACCCACCTGAGCGTCTCAGACGGAGACGCCCCGGGTGAGTTCATGAAACCGCTCGTCGAGGCCGCGGCCACCTGACCGAAGTTCCAGCGGCGTGCCGTCGAACCGCAACCGGCCCTCGGAGATGAGGATCACCCGGTCGGCCAAGGCCTCCACCTCCTGCAGGATATGCGTGGAGAGCAGGATCGTCTTCCGTTCACCCAGCCGACGGATCGTCTCGCGGACGCCGCGGATCTGGTTGGGGTCAAGACCGCTGGTGGGCTCGTCGAGAATCAAGACGTCGGGTTCGTGAAGCAGCACCTGGGCCATACCCACCCGCTGACGGTATCCCTTCGAGAGCTTGCCGATGGCCTTGCCGATCACGCTGCCGAGTTCGCACTGGTCGACCACGGCGTCGACTCGTTCCGCCCGGCGGGCTCCCTTGAGACCCCGCGCGTCGGCGAAGAATTCGAGCAGGCTGCGGGGGGTCATGTCGGGGTAGAGCGGGCCGTTTTCCGGCAGATAGCCCAACCGGGTCGCTCCGGCCAAACGGTCAGTGGACATGTTGTAGCCGGCGATGCGAGCGATGCCTGCGGAGGGGGCGAGATACCCGGTCAGCATCTTCATGGTCGTGCTCTTGCCGGCGCCGTTGGGCCCAAGGAAGGCGACGATCTGGCCGCGTGGCACACTGAAGGTGACGTCCTCGGTGGCGATGAAGGAGCCGTAATACTTGCAGAGGCCGTCGGCCTCGATCATCGCGTCGCGGTCTGGGGCGGAGCGTGTTTGCGTCATCGTTTGTGTCAACTCGCAAGAATTCGTGGGGCCGCCCGCTGGTCGCGGGCCCCGGGCCTGACGTATTTTTTCCGGCCCAGGCACTTCCGGCAATACCCATGATACATATTCGGCACCATTCAGACCGCGGATAGACCGCAGCCGTCATCCTGGATGACACTTTTCGAAGGCATCGAGCTACACTGAACCGGCCGCGCGAAACCCTTTTCATCACACGTGGCAGCCCCAGCCATCTGTCGACATAATACAGTTGTCGTGATACGCTCGCAGAGAACTTCGTGTTCGTCGCCCGTCACTCGTCGCCCGTCCAGGTGACCGATCCCCTTCATGTCGCTCAGTAGAGTCCGTCGCGTCAGCCTCGCCCACTCGGTGAGTTCCCAGCTCTCAAGGGCCATTGTGGCCGGAGATTTCCCGGCTGGGGCCCAGCTTTCCGAACCGTCGCTCGCGGCCAAACTCGGGGTGAGCCGCGCACCGGTCCGCGAGGCACTGATTGAACTTGAATTGAGGGGGCTCGTCGAATTCGATCCACAGGGCCGCACGCGGATTCCCACGCTTACTCCCGCCGACCTCCTGGAAATCCACGCCGTGCGGCTGGCGCTCGATCCGCTGGCGGCAACGCTGGCGGCAGAGCATGCCACGGCCGATGTGTTCACGGCGCTCGAGGCAAATATCGCGGCCACCAAGGATGCCAAGACACTCGCCGACGTCTCCCGGCTCGACACCGATTTCCACGACCGCATTGTGAAGGCCGGCAAGAACCGACGGCTCATGCTCTGCTGGAACGCGTTACGTGATCAGGTCGAACTCTGGCTGACACAGATGCAAATGCGGCACCAGGCTGTCACGAAACGGACACGGCAGCAGACGGTCGACAGCCACCGTGAACTGCTCGACGTCATCCGCAGTGGCGATGCGAAGCGGGCCGCCAACACGGCCCGTGATCACGTGGCGGGCTGGATCGAACTGTTACCGACAACGCCCACCGCCGCCCAGGCATGACCCGTCGCGCCGTGGAATATCCCCCGGCTTACGCCGGGGGCTTGTATGCGATCGCTCATACAAGCCCTGAGCGTCAGCGACGGGATGCCTTTGCTTCCGATCCCCCGGCTTACGCCGGGGGCTTGTATGGGAGCGTAAGCGGCGGGATGCCCCGAAATCACATCTCGGCGAGCGGCTCGGTGGCGTCTCCAAACTTCTTCTGTGGTACGCCCATCGTGTCGAGCATCGAGAGATAGAGCCGGCACATCTGCCGATTCTCGGCCTTCGAATAGTCGAGCACGCGGCCCGTCTCGATCCGGCCGCCGGCCCGGCCGAGCACCGCCACTGGGAGCTGGTCGTTGTCGTGCTTGGCCCCGGCCATCATGCTCGAGCAGATCATGATCATCGAGTTGTCGAGCGCCGTGCGGCCCCCCTCATCGATCGCGTCGAGCCGGCGGGCAACGTGGGCCATCTGCTCCATGAAGAACTGGTTCACCTTCAGCCAGTCGGCCCCGTCGGAATGGGAGAGCAGGTGGTGGATCATGTAGTCGATCCCCTGCGAGGGATTGTCGGTGCGCGACAGGTTTGGGAACCGCAGCGCTGAATGGTCGTTGTTGAACTTGAGCGTGACGACCCGCGTGGTGTCGGTCTGGAAGGCGAGCACGAGGATGTCGCACATCAGCCGCATGTGCTCGGCGATGTCCTGCGGGATGCCGTCCGGCGGCCGCGGCATGTCGGGCTTTTCGAGCGTCGGCTTCCAGCCCTGCAGTTCCCCGCGCTCTCCGGCGGTGGCGATCCGCTGCTCCACGTCACGGACGCTGTCGAGGTATTCGTCGAGCTTCCGCCGGTCGGTCGTGCTGATCCGCCGCCGCAGGTCGCCCGCCTCCTCGATCACGGCGTCGAGCACGCTCTCATCCCCCTTCTCCGCCCCCTCCTTGAAGAGCCGGTCGAAGGCGAGCGCGGGATAGAGCTCCAGCGGCGTGGGCGTGGTCGGCGAACTCCACGAGATGTGGGAGCTGTAGAGCATCGAGTAGTTCTTGTGCACCGACGGATTCGACTTCTCGCAGCCGAGCACGAGGCTCGGCACCTTCGTCCCGCGGCCGTAGGTCTGGGCGAGCAACTGGTCGACGCTCGTGCCCGAACGGATGTCGCCACCGGAGGCCAGCGGAGCGCCCGAGAGCAGGTTGCCGGTCTGCGAGCTGTGGATGTTGCCCTTGCGGGCCTGCTCGTTATAGAGCCCCTTCACGAAGAGCAGTCTCTCGCGGAAGGCGACGATCGGTTCGAGCACCTTGCCGAGCTTCATATCGGCGCCCGCCCCCTCGGCCCACCATTCCTTTGAATGGAAGCCGTTCCCGGCAAAGAGCACCGCCAGCCGCACGGGCGGCTCGCTGCCGCCCACGGCCGGCTTCGCCTCGGCCCCCCAGACGGAGAGCGACTCCATCCACGGCAGCGCCATGGAAACGCCCAGGCCGCGAAGCATGGTCCGCCGCGAAACGAGTGGATTGGTCATCGCTGATGCTCCCGCACTGGATAGGTTCAGTCTACTCCTCGTCATCGACCGCATCAGCCCCGCGAATATCGCGAAACTGCGGGCTCGACACGATCGCCTCGATCGCCACGTGCACACGATGGCCGTTGGCTGCCAGCTTCGCCAGAATTTCTTCGAGCAGCGGCTCGTCGGAGAGCTGCACCGCCCTGCCCAGGCCATAGCCCAGCAGCTTGCGGCAGAACTGCCGTTCGAACGTGTCGCGGCGGTCGTTGAGCAGGTAGCTGCGGAGGCCTTCGGGGCCGTCGATCGGCGTGCCGTCCATCAGCTTCGTGGCGGCGTCGATCGGCAGACCGGCTGCATCCTGCGTGCGCCACCTCCCGATGGCATCGTATGTTTCGAGCGCGAACCCAAACGGATCGATCCGCATGTGGCACTTCGCGCAGGCGGCGTCGCTCGAATGCCGAGCGATGAGCTGCCGCTCGGTGAGCCCCTCGGGCACGGTCTCCGCCAACAGCGGCACGTTCTTCGGCGGCTTGGGCAGCTTCTCGCCGAGGATCACCTCGCTAAGCCAGTTCCCCCGCAGGATCGGGCTCGTCCGCGAGGCGCCGGCCTGCGTCGCGAGCGTCGAAGCCAGCCCGAGGATGCCGCCGCGGCCGTGCTGCCGCACGCCGTCCACCCGCCGCCACTGCGGCCCATCCACGCCGGCAATCGAATAGTGCTTCGCCAGTTCTTCGTTCAGAAACGTATGGTCGGCGTCGAGCAGCGAGAGGATGGATCGGTCGTTCTGGAGGAAGTCGGCAAGGAACAGGATCGTCTCCTCCTCCATCGCACCACGCAGCGGGGCGAATGTGGGAAACACCTCTTCGCTCTTCTCGTCATGCTCGGCGAAGCCGTGGACATGGAGCCACTGCGTGCCGAATTCCTCAGCAAGCCGCCGCGCCTTGCCATCGTGGAGCATCCGCCGCGTCTGGGTGAGCAACGCCTCGGGCTCGTGCAGCCGCCCGGCCGCGGCCACCTGCAAGAGTTCCGCATCGGGCAACGACGACCAGAGGAAATAGCTCAGCCGCGTGGCCAGTTCGGTATCGCTCACAGGCTGCGGCCCAGCCCCCGGCCCCGGCGACTCCGCCTTATAAAGGAAGGCGGGGGCCACGAGCACGCGGGCGAGCGTGAGGGCGAAGGCCTGCTCGTGCGGCAGGTCGTCGCCGCGGAGTTCGGCATAGATCTCGTTGAGCTCATGCGTCTCCTTCGGGCGGAGCGGCCGGCGGTAGGCCTGCGCTGCGAAAGCCTGCAGCTTCGCTAGCTGCAGCGGCTCGGCATCGACCATCTGCCAGCGGAAAGCGGTGGCACGGGCCTCGATGGGACCTCTCATCGGCGTGAACGACTTCTCCAGATCGGACCGATCCTGCGAG
>JBIIFB010000233.1:0-4724 GCA_044237545.1 Pirellulales bacterium | reverse complement strand
CCGGAGGCCAAATGTCCTGCCGAGTTGAAGTCGTGTACAGCGACCATTGAGCGTAACCCCTTGCGAGGCATGGTGTTCTGACGGGCAGCCCTTACCTCAACCGGACACTACTGGGGTTCGAACGGTTTTCTGATCAGCGGGGTGGTCGCCGCAAATATGCTCAATCCGTCGTGCGACCCGGCTAAGGTCGACTGCGAGCAGTCGACGTCGCACAATAACTTCGGCAGTTTTCACGGCGGTGGGGCCTATTTCGCAATGAGTGACGCCGCCGTCATCTGGCTGGATGACAGCGTGTCGGTGACCGTGCTCCGAGCCCTGGGAAATGCCTGCGATGGAGACGGCAGACTGCCATAATGCCGATGAACGAGACCGCACGTTTTACCAGAACCACGCGGTTCGTCCGCTGCTCCGCAATCACGGTTACCCTCGCGACCTGTGTCGGATGCTGGAACTCGGCGCCGCCTGGCCGCGTTACGGCGTACGGCGAAGTGAAGGTAGGCGGCATGTCGATTCCCGACGGCCAGATCGAGTTCGAGTCGGTGGAAGACGGCGTCGGCGGCGGCGTGGCACGAATCGAGTCCGGCGGAAAGTTTCAGCTGTTTCTCCGCCCCAGCACGTATCGGATTGGAATCGTCTCCGTAGAGGGCGGCCTCAGTCCTGCCGGCTTCGATGCCGTCGAGAAGTCGAAGATTCGCGTGCCCGCGAAGTACGCCTATCCGTCTTCGTCAGGCATCGAGGTGAAGGTCGACGCCAAGAACCGTAACGTTTCACTCGACCTGAAGCCCTAAGTTCGTACTCAGCTCGAGATCGACGGTGGCGTGCCGGGTAATTTTTCGTGTCTCACCCGGAAGGGCATCGTCCGCATGAAAGCCGTCGACTCCCTATTCACGATCGGCTGCTGGTTCCTCGCCTGCTGCCTGCTGGCGGTCACGTCTTGTCCCGCTTCTGCCGAGATCACGCCGGCGCGGGTGTTCTCCGACAACGTCGTTCTGCAGCGGGATGCCCCTTTGGCAGTCTGGGGCACCTCGACGTCTGAGACGAAGGTAACGGTCGAGTTCGCCGACCAGGTGAAGTCGTGCACGCCCGAGACGGATGGCTCCTGGCTCGTGCGGCTCGACCCAGTGGCTGCAAGCAGCGAACCCCGGGACCTTGTCATTCGCGGCGGCGCAGCGACACAAATCAAGAACGTGCTCGTCGGTGACGTCTGGATCTATGCCGGCGGGGCCGAGGCCAGCCGTCCAGCCACGCCCGACATCAAGCTACCTGAGGCCGGCCTGCCACAGGTGAGGGTCTTCGCGATCGGCGAGGCCACGTCGAGGCAGGTGGAGCCTGATACGAAGGCAAACTGGACCGCTGTCGGCAGTCAGAATCTGAATCGACTGCCGGGGCTGGCTGTCAGTCTCGGCCAAGAGCTGCAACGCGACCTCGCAGTGCCGATCGGCATCGTAACCATCGCCGCCGGGCTGCCGGTCGAATCATGGATGAGCCGCGAGACCCTTGCAGCGACCCCCGCTGCCGCTCCGATCCTCGACTACTACTCAAGCGACGCCTGGAAACTACAGACGGCCGCGACCTACGAGGAGCGGCTCAAGGCCTGGATGGATCACAGCCAAAAGCTGCCGCTCAATCCGCCACCCAAGCCCCTACCGACCGACACGCCGGAGAAGCATGCCAGGCAGGAGCCGTCGGGCGTGTGGAACGCCGCCGTCGTGCCACTCGTCCGCATGGCGGTCCGCGGCGTCGTCTGGGATGGCGGAGACGACAAGGCGAGCCTCGGCAGAGCGATTCAGCAGGGCACGCTGCTGCCGGCGCTGATCGCCAGTTGGCGAGCAGCTTTCGACAGCCCACAACTGCCGTTCGTGATCGTTCAACTGCGGCCCCACCGCTCTAACCTGCCGGGCGGCGTGGACGGCAGGCTCGCGGCCGAAATGCGCGACGCCCAGGGCAGGGCCGCTGAAGCCGCCGCCGCCCCGCTCGTCATCACGATCGATCTCGGCGCCGATCCACAGCCGGCAGTGGTCGCGCCGCGGATCGCGAGCACGATGCTCTCGGCGGTCTACAAGAATAGTCCCGATGCAACGGTGGGCCCAGAACTGGTCAGCGCGGAGACCGTTGGCGAAACGATTCGCCTGCGGATGAAGTGTCGTAATGGCGGCTTGGCAACCAAGGCGGCATCACCTACGGGCTTCGCCATCGCCGCATCGCCGTTTCGATGGGTGTGGGCCAATGCGGAGGTGAACGGCGATACGATCGTGCTCTCAGCCCCCGGCATCTCGGCACCACAGGCCGCGCGGTATGCCTACGAAGACCTCCCCTCGCACGGCGCGACGCTCGTCGACTCGGCAGGCAATCCCGCCGCGCCATTCCGTACCGACAGGTTCTACGAACTCTCGAGCGAGGTGGTGAGCCCGGGTGACAAGCCCCAGGCGTACGACGTTCGCACCGTCATGATCGAAGATCCACTCCTGCCCCGGATCCTCATGCTCGGCGACTCGATCTCCGGCGGCTATTTTCCGGGCGTCCGGCAGCGGCTCGACGGCCAGGCCACCGTCCTTGGCGAAACGGCGTTCACCGGCATGGGCAAGGCGCAATACCGTTTCTACACGTCGCCCGCGGCCCTCAGAGAGGGCGGCCTCGCCACGTTCCTGGCCGAGCGAGGCCCCTTCGACATCGTGCACTTCAACATGGGCATCCACGAGTTCGCCTGGGTGAATGCGCCGAACTACCTCAAAGGAAAGAAGCTCAAAGGAAAGAAGCTCACCGAAGCCGATCCGGCAAACGTGAAGACCGATGCTGATGCCTATGCCGCGCGACTGCGGGATGTGGTAGCCCTCATCCGGAAGGCGGGTGCGGTGCCGGTGTTCGCCACCTCCACCGCGACGAAGGCCGACGGGGTGATCGCACACTTCCCCTACTACCTCAGCAATTGCCAGGCATTCAACGCGGCCGCCCAACGCACGATGCGGGAACTCGACGTGCCGGTCGTCGACATCTATGGCCAGATCCAGCCTCGGATCGAGGAATTCATCTCGGGCGACCTGATTCACTTCAAGCCGGAGGCCTCGGCAGAGATGGCTACATTGATCGCCGCGCAGCTCAAGAACCAACTCGGCACGCTGCCACGGCGGGAGGGCGCTGCTCCGGGCAAGCGACACGATCTATCCGCACGTGCCAGCCAGATCGATCCGCTCGCCCGCGAGCATGCCGAGATCGGCTTCGTCTTCACCGATGACAAAGGCAAGCCGATGGATTTGCAACACGCAGTGGTCGACACGAGCGTGCCGCCGCAGGGCAAGCTTGTGATCTGGCTGATGGACCACAGTCAGCCACTCTTCGAGCGGATCTCCTCCTACGGCCTCCACGGCATCCAGGTCCACTACGCCAACCGCTGGTTCGGCGGGCTCAAGCCCGAGGTCCGCGATTCCGGCGACGTGCTCGGCCGCATCCGCCTGGAGGCGTCGACCGGCGAGGATGCGAGCCCGCTCGTCGACATCCCGAAGCCCGACGGCATGGCGGAGCGGGCGCGACAGTTCCTCCTCTGGCTCGACCGAGAGCATTCAGAGGGCCGTTGGGGACAGTTCCTCACCGACGATCGGAAGGAAGTCCGCTGGGAGAAGGTCACCATGGCCGGCATCTCGCACGGCGCCACCACGGCGGCGAGGTTCGCCGTCCACAAGCCGGTCGATCGCGTCGTGATGCTCTCAGGCCCCCGCGACAACACGGAGACCTGGCAAGGCATGCCGTCGGCCACGCCTGCAAACCGGTTCTTCGGCTTCAGCCACGTGCTCGACAGCGGCTGGACTGCCGACCACTACTGCCGTTCCTGGCAGCTGCTCCATCTCAATGCGTATGGGCCGGTCGTGAACGTTGACGAGGTGCCCTCTCCCTACGGCAACACGCGTCGCCTCATCACCACCGCCGACGTCGGCAACAACGCGGGCCGCGCCCACACGGCTGTGGTGCCCGGGGGCACGTCCGTGAAGAACGCCGCCGGCGGACTGCTTCACGAGCCCGTCTGGCGGTATCTCTTCACGCATCCCGTCGACCAGACCGGCACGGCCGTGCCGCCCGATGCCGACTGCGCCATGGAACGTCAGACTGCGCACGGCGTGCCGCCAACGGCCCCGCCCCGGCCGTAATCAAACCGGGCAGACCAGCCTGACGGATCGCAGGAAAGGAATCCCTTCCCAATACAAGCCCCCGGCGTAAGCCGGAGGATCGGATGCCAGACATGGCGTCGTGCCAATCGTCATGCCGATCCCGTCGCTCACGCTCAGGGCTTTTATAAACCCTCCCCAATACAAGCCCCCGGCGTGAGCCGGGGGATCGGATGCCACGCATGACGTCGCGTCGATCGTCGTGCCGATCCCGTCGCTCACGCTCAGGGCTTGTATGGGCAATGGCGCATCCCAGCGCTCACCCTCCCCAATACAAGCCCCCGGCGTGAGCCGGGGGATCGGATGCCAGACATGGCGTCGCGTCGATCGTCGTGCCGATCCCGTCGCTCACGCTCAGGGCTTGTATGAACCCTTCCCAATACAAGCCCCCGGCGTAAGCCGGGGGATCGGATGCCAGACATGGCGTCGCGTCGGTCGTCGTGCCGATCCCGTCGCTCACGCTCAGGGCTTGTATGGGCAATGGCGCATCCCAGCGATCACCCTCCCCAATACAAGCCCCCGGCGTAAGCCGGGGGATCGGATGCCAGACATGGCGTCGCGTCGGTC
>JBIIFB010000232.1:0-4766 GCA_044237545.1 Pirellulales bacterium | reverse complement strand
ACGGGATTCCTGGCTGCCGGGCTTCATCCAAGCCCTGAGCGTAAGCGACGGGATTCCTCGCTGCCGATCCCCCGGCTTACGCCGAGGGCTTTTATGGGGACGTAAGCGACGGGATTCCTCGCCGCCGATCCCCAGGCTTACGCCGAGGGCTTTTATGGGGACGTAAGCGACGGGATTCCTCGCTGCCGATCCCCCGGCTTACGCCGAGGGCTTTTATGGGGACGTAAGCGACGGGATTCCTCGCCGCCGATCCCCAGGGCGGCACGCTGTCGACGCGTCTAGGCGGATCATCCCGGTGGCGGTGGGCGGCATCAACTCACGGACACGTTAAAAACTTGCCGCCACGAGAGGAGCGGTGGTGATCGTGGACAGGCCGTGAGCCGGGCGGCATCAACTCACGGACACGTTAAAAACTTGCCGCCACGAAGGGAGCAGTGGTGCAAGCACGGCCTTGCGGGGCTCAGCGCTGCTTCTTCCGCGACTGCCGCTTCTGCCGCGCCGTGTCGCCCGCCGGCACCTGAGATTCTTTGCCGCCGGTTTTGGCGAACGGCACGTTGATCACCCGGCCGTTGCCGGCTGCCGTACCACCCGAGGCCACGCCGGCGGCCGCGATGGCCGGAAGCGTGTGCGGGAGCCAGAGCCGCTCGGCGATGCCCCACAGACTCGATGCGATGAAGTAGAGACACAGGCCGCACGGCACCTTGAAAAACATCAAGGCCATGAAAAACATCATGTATTTCATCACCTGCTGCTGCACTTTCGACTGCTCGTCCACTGCAGGCGGCATGAAGAGTTGCTGCTGCCAGAGGAAGAGGCCGATCGTCGCCAGCGGAAAGAGATTCAAAAATGGGCCGAGCCAGGCCTCTGGTGCCGACAGGAACGGGGGCAGCAGCTTCGACCAGTCGTAAAACATGTCGGGGGCCGCGAGATTGGAGCACCAGCGGATCGCCGAGCTGAACAGGGGGGCCTGACGTAATTCAACATCGGTCGCCAGCGACCGGTAGAGCCCCATGAAGATCGGGATCTGGATAAAGACGAGTAGGCAGCCACCCATCGGGTTGTAGTCGTGCTTCCGCCAGAGATCCTGCGTGGCCTTCGTCCGCTTCTCGGGCTCGCTCTTGTATTTCTCGGCGATCGCCTTCATCTCCGGCTGGAGCACCTGCATCTTCTGCGACGAGAGCGCCTGCTTCCGGCTGACCGGAAACATGGCCCCGCGGACGAGCACGGTCAGCAGCAGGATCGCGATCCCGTAATTGCCGATCACGGCATGGATCGCGTGGAGCACGGCGATCATCGGCCGGGCGACCCACCCAAACCAGCCGTAATAGACGAGATCGTCCATCGTCGACGACCGGGCCCCATACAGCGACAGCAGTTCGGGCTTTTTCGGGCCGGCGAAGATCTCGTAGCGGTGCGACACCGTCGTTCCCGGATCGAGCGACACTTCCTTCGATACGAGCCGGCAGGTGACATCGACGAGTTTGCGTCGGGCTGCCACGGGAATCTCTCCCACCACCAGCGGCCGCACCTCCTCAAGTGCGGGCACGTCCGCACCGGTGGTGGCAGGGATCAGGGCCGAGGCGAAGTAGAGCGCATCGACACCGGCAAACGACAACGGCTTGCTGTCGCGGACAGCCGAGGCTGGATGGTCGAGCGTGCCGTCGGCCATCTTGAGGCCGCTGACGAGCGTGCTCTGTTCGCCCGCAAACCGCATAGCCACGTCGCGGACCGCCAGCGTGCCCCAGTCACGGGCGATGCGGGAGGCATACCACCAGCCCTCGGTGGGCAGGCCCGTGGGGCCGTCGAGGGCATAGGTGACGCGGGTCGGCTGATCGCCTCCGATCAGTTCGACGACGAGTTCCAGACGCTGTGCTGGCCCAGTCACGCCGCCAGCAGGTCGATCACCACCATCGGCCGCAGCCACCAGACGGTATTCCTTGACGACGGTCAGACCGCCGGGCAGTCGCCGGGTAAACCGCACGCGACCGCTCCCAGCCACGACCTCGGTCTGCCACTCGCGGTCGGCCAGTTCCTGACCGGGAATCTCGAGCAGAGGTTCGCTCCGCTTGCCACTGTCGCGGGCCTCGAGCGACAACCGGAACGACAACGGATCGCAGGGCTCCGCATCCGGATCGACCACTGGCCGGGTACGAAACTCAGGGCGGACCACCTCGAGCGGTCGCCGCGACAGTGAGATGTCACGGGTCAGCGTTTGACCGTCCCGTTTAAATTCCACCGCCACGGTACTGCCGGGCTGGGTCTCCGCCAGGGCGGCATGCAGGCCACGGGGATCGGGCGTGGGGGTCGTTCCCGACGAACTGATCAGGCGGGTGATCGTATCGCCGACGCGGAGCCCGGAAAGCTCGGCGGGCGTGCCCGGCCCGACGATGCCAATCCGGCAGCCCTCGCCGGGCACCTCCTCGAGAGCGAGGTGACCGATGTAGCCGGAGCGATCGTCCTGGTCGAGGAAGCTGCCACTGGCGAGTTCGATACGTTCGACGGCCGCGCCGCGGCTGGTCAGCGTGACGAGCATGCCGGCCGGACCGTGGGGGTCGAGCGAGCCGAGTGAATGACGCTCCCGTGCCACGGCGGGCTCGCCGGTCTCTGCGGTCGGGTCGCCGGCATCCCGATCACGAGAGGGCACAACAGCAGCCGAAGCAGCAGCGCCGTCAGCTTTTTCATCGGGATTCAGCGCGGCCGCCTCGCCCACCGCTGCGACCTGCGGATCGCGGATCGGCTTGGGAAAGAACCAAACCTGCAACAGTTGCCCCGCCAGCACGATGGCGAGTGAAACAGCGATGAACTGAGCGTAACGACGTTCCACGAATGACTCCGAATAAACCCGAACCTGTGCCCGCGGCTGAAACTTCAAGGACTGGACTGGTGTGAGGGCTGGGCCACAGCACAGTCGAGGGAAATCTGGCCAGAATCGCCGACGAAAATCCCTTGCTGACGCTCCAGTCAGCTTGACAGACCGATTCCATCCTCACGAGAAACCGTCAAACAGTATATCGATTCCAAGCCCCAGCGCCGCTCCCGCCTACCCAGCCGCCGCTCGGCTACCGGCCCTGCGTCAGCCGATCGCCGAGAAAATTGTCGAGGTCGGGAATGGCATGGATCTTTTTGCAGGTGACGTCGTGGGGATACTCGATCCGACGAAACCTGACCGATTCGTCCTCCAGAATCAGATAGCAGGCGCGGGAGTCGCCGTCACGGGGCTGCCCGACGCTCCCGCAGTTGATCATCGCCTTGCCTGCCGGCAGTGCCAGCCGCTGCTCCTGTTGCGGGCCCGACTTCGGCACGGAGGGCGAAATGAAATCGGGAGCGGTGGTGAAAATGCCCGGGATATGGGTATGGCCCTGGAAGCAGTATCTCCCGAACAACTCGAAGATGTGCTCCATCTTGAGCGGATTGTAGATGTCCTCTGGAAAAACATATTCCTCGAGTGGCCGACGGGCCGACCCATGGACAAACAACAGATCACCGTCGGCATGCGTCCGTGGCAGCTCGCCGAGAAAGTCGGTGAGCTGGTCGGCCGAGTTCCTTGGCATGCGATCGTGCTGTTCGAGCTGGGACCTTGTCCATCGGATGGCTTTTTCGGCACCGACATTGAATCCATCGGGGTCAAACAGGGCGCCCTGATCATGGTTGCCCAGCAAGACCAGACTGCACCGGTCGCGGACCAGTTTCACGCACTCGCAGGGATTCGGTCCGTAGCCGACGATGTCGCCGAGGCAGAAGACAGAATCCACCTGCTGGCGGTCGATATCCTCGAGCACGGCCCGCAGGGCCTCGAGGTTGCCATGGACGTCGCTGAATATGGCCCGCTTCACTGAAAAATCCGCTCCGCCGGGCCGATGTCACATGATCGAGAAGAGACTTATTACAGTGGAGCCTACGGACGGCCTCCCCCATGGTCAAGCGGCCCAAACTCCCTTCCCGTTCGCGGCATCCCTGGCAGTCTGCCCATGAAAACGCTCGCCATCGACACGAGCCTCTCGACGGGATCGGTCGCCGCGATCGATGGCGACAGGGTTGCCGAGCGACTGTTACCCACCGTCGGTGAGCATGCGCGGCTGCTGACAGCCGCGATCACCGCGGTCGCCGCCGAACTCGGGTGGCCGGCGGCGGCCGCCGAACTCGTGGCTGTCGTCCGTGGCCCGGGGTCTTTCACGGGCCTGCGGGTGGGCGTGACCACGGCCAAGGCCCTCTGCTGGGCCACCGGCAGCCGGTTGCTGGGGGTGTCGTCGTGCGAGGTGATTGCACGCTCCGCAGCGACGGCGGTCGCGAGCCACGATGCCCCAGTGGCGGTCGCATTCGACGCCGGCCGCGGGGAACTGTTTGTGACAGAGGCCATACCCACGCCGCAATCCCCGAGCGGCTGGCTCGTGGAGCCGGGCACACTCATCGCCGCCCGGGTCTGGTTGGCTGCATTGACTCCCGGACGCATTGTGAGTGGTCCCGGGCTGGCCCTGCTTGCCGATGCCCTGGCCGACCGGCCCGACCTCGTGATCCCTCCGTCGGTGGCGTGGACGCCGTCGGCCGCCGCCGTCGGCCGTGTCGCCCTGCTCCGCGCGGCTGCGGGCGAGGCCGACGATCCGGCGTCGCTCGTGCCCGACTACATCCGCCCCAGCTACGCCGACGAAAAGCGGTAACGCTGGTTCGGAGCTGCCCGCTGATGAGGCATGTGCCACGTGTCACGTGCCACGTGGATTCGAGGGGGCGTCCCGGACACCGCAGCGAGCATCAGGCGCCTCCGAGCGAAC
>JBIIFB010000087.1:0-15253 GCA_044237545.1 Pirellulales bacterium | reverse complement strand
CGCCGCCCGGTCAGAGGTATTCTGGGAGGCCGGGCCGTGGCTCCACGACTCCTGCACCGTTCCATCGGCAGAGTAGCGGAGCAGCAGGCAGGGCCGCCAACTGGAGAGAACCGTTCCGGTTGGATCCACGACCGTTGTTCGGGCCAGCCCCTTGGCGAGGACCGTGCCCCGGCTTTCCCGAAATTCGTGGTTGATACGCCACTCGGGAGCGGCGACCCCGGACAACAGCAGCGCACCGAAAAACAGGCCTGCCGCCAGCAGGATGCCATGAAAAAGGCCGTCGCCAAACGCGCCCCATTCCCGGGCACCCGTCCGTCGATGGCCACGTTTTTTGGCGTACAGCCGCGGCAGCCTCACGATCGTTCTCCTGCGGGCCGACAGATCAATGTCCACCGACGTTGGGCATGACGCAGCAGCGCATGCCCAACGGTGCCCGCCTCGAGAAAGATGACACCATCAGGCCTGACTGCAGGTCTGTTCACGGGCTTCAGGCCCCCGCAGCCGGTCATCGGCGACACTGCCCACCATGCCCCGAAGGGATCGCGGCCCGGCAACGCCTGCCGGCAGGGCGGGGCTGGTGCGATAGAAACCGATTTTTTCAAGCGATCTGTAGACCTCTTCAAGCGTTTTCTCGCCGAAGTTGGAAATCGAGAGCAGATCGGCGCGTGTGCAGTTGAGGAGGTCGTGCACCGTAAAAATGCCCTTTTCCTCAAGGCAATTGGTGGTGCGTACGGAGAGGCCGATTTCGGCCGTGCTCATTTCGAGCTTCTCCGCCATTTCGTCCGATCGTGTCAGGTTCTTATAAGGAATGCGGGGCATGGGGTCCCTCCCGTGCGACATGAATTGTGCGATCCGTCGGGCCAACGCGCCCGAGATACTCTCGCCGGCAATATACTCGATGGAGACGAAACCCGGCTACCGCCGCACCGCCCAGGCCCGACGGCGGTCAGGATAGGCCGGTCAGGATAGATGGCCCGATCCCCCCGCGAAATTCCCGTGACCGCCCATTCATCAGCCCTTTCTCTCGACACGCTGAACCCGTCGCAGCGGCTGGCGGCCACGCATGTTGAGGGACCGCTGCTGGTGCTAGCAGGTCCCGGCAGTGGCAAAACCAGGGTCGTAACCCACCGGATCGCCCACTTGATTTCGGCCGGTGTCCCGGCGGAGCAGATTGTGGCGCTGTCGTTCACCAACAAGGCTGCCGACGAAATGCGCCGCCGGGTGTCGGAGCTCGTCGGACCACAGCCGGTGGAGATGGGCACGTTTCACCGGTTCGCCGCCCGCCTCCTCCGACGCCATGCCCGGCTGGTCGGTCTGACCAGCGACTATTCGATTCTCGCCCCCGATGATGCGGGTGGACTGCTCAAACGTGCCGCCAAGAGACTCGGCCTTTCGCTGACCCACACCCCGATAGACCGCGTGGCGGGCGTCATCAGCCGCGCGAAGAACGACCTTGCCACCCCAGACTCGTTCGAGCCTCGCTGGGGGCGTCCTGTCGACGAGGTGGCCCAGCGAATATGGCCCGTCTATCAGCAGATGATGCTGGAGGCCAACTCGGTCGATTTCGATGACCTGCTGGTGCACATCGCCCGCATGTTGATGGACAACCCCGACCTGAGACGGATGCTTGACGCAAAGCACCGTTGGATTCTCGTCGATGAATATCAGGACACCAACGCGGTCCAATACTGCATCGTCCGGGGCCTTTCGATCGACCATCCAAACCTTGCCGTGACGGGCGACCCGGACCAGGCGATCTACGGCTGGCGGGGCGCGAGCATTCGCAACATCCTTGAATTTGAACGCGACTATCCCGCGGCCGCCGTCGTCACGCTCGAGCACAATTACCGCAGCACATCCAACATTCTCGGCACCGCCGACCGGCTCATCGCCCACAACAGCCGACGCAAGCCCAAGCGGCTGATCACAGATGCCCCGGCCGGGGCCCCGGTTCGGATCGTGCTCGACGCATCCAGCCACGATGAGGCTGACCGCATCGCTGACGAAATCGCGCAGGCGATGGCCACCGGATCCCGCGCTCCGCGTGATGTCGCGATCCTCTTTCGCACCAACGCACTCTCGAGGTCTCTGGAGGTGGCGCTGCGCAGCCGGGCCGTCCCATACCAACTGGTCCGCGGGCTCGAGTTCTTCAAGCGTCGCGAGATCCGCGACGTCGTCGCCTGGCTGCGGCTCCTTAAAAACCCCCGTGACGACGAGGCGTTGCTGCGGGTGGTGAATGTGCCACCTCGGGGTATCGGCAAGCAGTCGCTCGACCGGCTGTTGTCGTGGGCGGCCGATCATCGTTCCAGCCTGCTGGATGCCGCGGCCCAGGCGCCGAGCATCCCCGGTATTTCAAAACGCTCCGGCGGCGCGCTGGTGCAGTTCGCGCGGCTCCATGGCGAACTTGCCGGCGGACCGACGGGCAGCGTGGCAGCGCTGCTCGATGCGGTGCTCGACAAGACCGGCTACCGACAGATGCTCGCGGAGGACGGCGGCGACGAGGGGGGCGAGGACCGGCTCGCGAATGTCGAGGAACTCGTCACGGCCGCCCGACAATGCGACGAATCATTCCAGGCCACCACCCCCGGCGACGACGCCCTGGGGGCGTTTCTGGAAACGACTGCCCTGGTGGCCGACACGGACGTCTGGGACTCCCAGGAAAACCGCGTCTCGCTGATGACACTCCACGCCGCCAAGGGGCTGGAATTCCCAGTGGTCTACCTGGTGGCGATGGAAGACGGCATCCTGCCCCACGAGCGAAGCCTCGATCATCCTGATCAGATGGAGGAGGAACGCCGGCTCGTATTCGTGGGGATCACGCGGGGACGGGAGGAGGTGCATGCGAGTGCCGCCCGCATGCGTGACTACCGGGGAACCCGTCGCATCTCGGCACCGAGCCTGTTTCTGACCGAGATGACCGGCACGGAGACGGTCGTCACCGGCGCCGAAGCCCCGGCCTTGGGAGCGTCATGGGCCAGATGGGGCGTGGAACCGGACGACGACTACGCTCAGGTCGCGGCGGAAGACCCGGGCGACGCCGCACCGGCGGCATCGGCAGGGCGTGCAACGAAGCCGCGGCCTGATGGCCTGGTGTTGGACCTCGACGACTCCGATATCCCGGACGACGAAGGGCTCCGCAAGCCACCCCGGCCGCGCCCCGCCGCAGCCCGGCCACGCGGACTCGAGGCTGCCATCGAGCGGGCCACCGAATTGGCCAGCCGCTTGTCGGGTGGAATGCCGGTCAAGCGGACCTATGCGGTCGGACAGCGGGTGCGGCACGCCGAGTATGGCGAGGGCACGATTGCCGGAATCAGCGGCACCGGCCCCCGTGGCGTGGCCACCGTGATCTTCGACGGCCCTGCCGGCACCAGGAAGTTCATCCTCGGCCACGGCACACTCGAACCGGCTGAATCGGGATAAGACTCCCCGTCAACCGCATTCTCATACGGCTGAGCACCGGTGGGATCGGCGAGGAATCCCGTCGCTCACGCGCATGGCTTGCATCAGGGCTTGTATCAGGCGCTTGTATGAACCTTCCCATAAAAGCCCTCGGCGTAAGCCGGGGGATCGGCAGCACGGAATCCCGTCGCTCACGCTCAGGGCTTGTATGAAACCCAGCACGGAATCCCGTCGCTCACGCTCAGGGCTTGTATGAAACCCAGCACGGAATCCCGTCGCTCACGCTCAGGGCGAGGAGGGCGTGGCGTTGTGATGCTCCCGCCACCAGGCGACCGTGGCGTCGAGCCCCGTACCGAAGTCCTGCTTCGGCTCCCAGCCGAGGAGTCGACGGGCCCGTGAGATGTCGAGGCCGCGGCGTGGCTGTCCGTCGGGTTTGGAGGCATCCCATTCGATACGTCCCCGGAACTCGCAGGCCTTTGCAATCCTCGTCACAAGGTCACGAATCGGAATCTCCACACCGCCGCCGAGATTGATCGGCACCGGTTCGTCCATGACCTCGGCAGCCCGCACGATCCCCTCGGCGGCATCGTCGACGTAGAGAAACTCCCGGGTCGCGGCGCCGGTTCCCCAGCAGACGATCTGCTCGTGCCCCGCCAGCCTGGCTTCCTCACACTTGCGGACCAGCGCAGGAATCACGTGGCTCGACCGCGGATCAAAATTATCGCCGGGACCGTACAGGTTGACCGGCACGACCACGGCGCTCCGTAATCCATATTCCCGACGGTAGCCGTCGAGCATCACAAAAATCGCCTTCTTGGCCACGCCGTAGGGGGCATTCGTTTCCTCCGGATAGCCGTTCCAGAGGTCTTCTTCACGAAACGGGATCGGACAGTGCTTGGGATAGGCACAGACGGTGCCGGTATGGACAAACTTTTCCAGACCGTACCGCCGGGCGTGTTCGACGAGGTGCAGCCCCATCGCCATGTTCGCGTAGAAGAATCGTCCCGGGTGTTCCATATTTGCGCCGATGCCGCCCACCTCCGCCGCGAGGTGAATGACCACGTCCGGCCGGGCCGTCTCGTAGAGCTGTTCCACGTGTGATTCGATCGTGAGATCGCAGTCGTGTCGCCGTGGGACGACAATCCGATCCTCGGGCACGCCCCGCTGCCGCAACACCCGCAGGACCGCTCGGCCCAGGAAACCCGCGCCACCGGTCACAACGATCCGTTTGCCGGAGAGATCGGTCATGCCGTTCTCCTGCTCATACGATCCCTGTGGGGCCAGCGTGCGGGCTGTGCGCTGTTATCCGGTGCGGTCATCGTGCCTGGGTCCTGGGCTGTTCTCTATCGATTGGGAAGGGTGCCATCGTGCCCGGCGGCAAGGAGCACCTGCTCCTTCTTGGCGAGTTCGAGATCGGCGTCCACCATGCCGGCAACCAATTCATCAAACGAAACCTTCGGCTTCCAGCCCAGCCTGGTTCTCGCTTTTTCCGCGCAGCCCAACAGGAGATCGACCTCTGCCGGCCTGAAATAGCGGGGATCGATCTCCACGAAGTCGCGATAGTCCAGGCCCAGGCGGCCAAACGTCTTCTCGCAAAACTCCCGCACGGAGTAGGTCTCGTCGGTCGCCACGACATAGTCGTCGGGCTCATCCTGTTGAAGCATCAGCCACATCGCCTCGACGTAGTCACCGGCAAATCCCCAGTCGCGCCGTGCATCGAGATTCCCGAGGTAGAGCTTTTCCTGCAGTCCAAGCTTGATCCGCGTCGCGGCCCGGGTGATTTTTCGGGTCACGAACGTCTCACCTCGCCGCGGGCTTTCGTGGTTGAAAAGGATGCCGCAGGATGCATGCAGGCCGTAGCTCTCCCGGTAATTGATTGTGATCCAATGGGCGTAGAGTTTTGCGACGCCGTAGGGCGACCGTGGATAGAAGGGGGTCGTCTCCCGCTGTGGCGTTTCCACAACCTTGCCGAACATCTCGGAACTCGACGCCTGATAGAAGCGGATCCGGCAGCCGACGGCATCCTGGAAATCACGGATCGCTTCCAACAACCGCAGTGTGCCGACGGCGGTGACATCTGCCGTGTAGGTCGGCTGATCAAAGCTCACTCGCACATGGCTCTGCGCGGCGAGATTGTAGACCTCCGCCGGACGGATCTCCCGGATCAGCCGGGCCAGACCGTTGCCGTCGGCCAGGTCCCCATGATGCAGCACGAGCGGACGATGCACGTCGTGGATGTCGCGGTAGAGATGCTCGATTCGCTGCGTGCCGAATGTGCTCGACCGCCGCACGAGTCCGTGCACCTCGTAGCCCTTGTCGAGCAGCAGTTCGGCCAGGTAGGAGCCGTCCTGACCGGTGATGCCGGTGATCAAAGCCCGCGGGGAATTCAGCGACACTGGATATCCAACCTTTCACTGCACGAGAACAGAGCGACCGCCCGCGGTGGGGCCTCGACGACCAGACCACCGGCCTGTGCCATGCTACCCGGGCTCCTTCGGCTGCTGCAGGGCGGCGTCAAAATCTGCGAGCAGCACCGACATAAAGTTGCTGCAGACCTTTGTTCCCGCGCCGGAGGGCAAAGACGATTCGTCGATGATCACATAGAGCTTGTAGACAGCCTTTGCATTGGCCAATTCAATTCGCGCGATCTGGGGAGCTATCCAGCGGCCATCCACGCCGTAGGTCCAAAACACCCGCAACGTCTGCCCCGACTTGCGAAACGTGCCGGTGAACACCTCGGCCGTGCGTCCGTCAGCGAGCGGCAGGGTCTGCCGGTGCTCCGTCTCCGAGATCTCGAAGCCCGCGCCCGGGTAGCAGCGATCGGGCGTGTGGCCCGAGGCATCGTGTGGCGTCGCGCAGACCACGAAGGTAGACACGCTCGCCTTCGACCGCCGATTGCGGTAGGCACGC
Organism: Pirellulales bacterium; assembly: GCA_044237545.1. GTDB lineage: Bacteria > Planctomycetota > Planctomycetia > Pirellulales > UBA1268 > CAMCQY01. The sequence goes on along the minus strand of JBIIFB010000087.1, from coordinate 8,944 downwards.
GCAATGTGCCCCACCGCGCCGGCCCGCTCCAATTCCTCGGGGCTGGAGTCCAGTTCTTCCACCGCCTCCCAGTCGCCGCACTGGACGGGAAACCGGCTTTCCAGCAGTTCCGCCGACCGCTGCAATTCGGATGTGATGTTCCGCCCCGTCCACCGGTCCGTCATACGCCCGTGCAGATAGGTCGTGCCGACGACCATCACGATCGCGGTAAGTGCCGTCAGCATGCCACCTGGTACTCTCATCGATCGTCCCCGAATCTGTTTACTCGTTGCCAGAGGGCTCTGTCTTGCATGTGAACCCTGCCTTCTACGTGAACCCTGTCATACACGTGAACCTATCCTCACACCGCTCCCCGCGCACTTACGCACGCTCCGTCAACGCCGATCGCCGCCGCGGCGGGGCCACCGTGCCGCCGTTGACAACGACTCCCATCAACCGCGCGCCCACCGACCGCAGCCGTGCGACGGCGGCATTCACCTGCGGCACGCGACTGACGTCCAGCATGGCAGCCAAGATGACCGCGTCGCTCTGCTGCCCCAGCAGCAGCGAATCCGATACCTCGAGCACCGGGCCGGCGTCGATCACGACGTGGTCGAAGGAATCACGAAATCCCTGCACGATCCGTCCCAGCTCGGGCCGCGACAGGGCCGAGATCGCGGCATAGTCGCACACGCCGCCAGTCACGGCGAACAGCCCATCGATACTCGTGGGCTGCACCGCCTCATCGTTCCCCAGTTCGCCCCGCAGCAACTCGGGCAGTCCCGCCCGCAATTCCAGTTGCAGCGGCACATGGGCGCTCGGATGCCGGAGATCACCGTCCAGGAGAAGCGTTCGTTTGTCAGCACGGGCGAGGCTGGCGGCCAGTTGGCAGGCAAAGGTCGTCTTGCCTTCCCGCTCGACGGCGCTGGTGACGAGAATCACTCGGGGCGCGTCTCGGCCAACCTGGGAAATGAGCGTCCGAATGGTGTCGCCACACTCCGCCATGACGGCCCCTGAATCGGCCCGTTTCTGCAGCTTCGATACCTGCGGAAACGTGCCGAGCACCCGCACGCCGACCCGACGCGGTACGTCGTCGACCGCACTGACATGATCCTTCAGGTACTCCCGCAGAAGAATCGATCCGCCCCCAAGCGCCAGCCCTGCCATACCCGCCACCATGGTGAACAGGAGTCGGAACAACCGGTCGTTGCCCTGGGGCACACCCGCCGGCTCGACCAACGTCACGCGATTGGGCATGTTCAGGTCGATCGCCGAACTCTCCAACTCGATCCCGATCTGATCGGTGACCCGTTGCAGGTGTTCCAACTCGACTTTCCTCGCGTCCATGTCGGCGTTGGCCTTCCCGAGTTCCGTCACTTCCTTTGACAGGAGGTCGAATTCCTTGGAGGTATCCTCGAGGGTCTTGGCCAGCATTTCTCGACGTTTCTTGAGCACGACCGGTGTCTCCACCCGCCGGCCGATGGTGTCACTCATGAGCTGAACGACGATCGACGGCCTGAGTTCGCGCCGGCGGGCATCAATCCGCGCAGACAACTCCTGCCCCTGCGCCCGGAGCCTCCGCACGGCCGGCTCGCTGCCACCTCGGGCGCTGCGTTGCTCCTGGAACGAGATCGCTTCCTCGATGCCGGCAAGCCGGTCGTTGAGTTCAACGATCTGCGGGTCTCGTGAGAGTGTCGAATCGATCATCTCCTCGGGCAGCGAATCTTCGGGGGAGATTTCGCCGCTTTCACGAGCGTCGGCAATCCATAGTTCGGCGTCGATGGCGGCGATGTCTCGCTGTGTCTGGACGAGCAGGCCCCGCAGGGTACCCACGTGATCCATCAGAAGTCCGCGCTGGTTGGCCACCTCGGCACTGTCCCGGGTGCCCAGCGTGCGGGCCAGATTGTTGAGCGTCTCCCGACGGGATCGCAGCTCCGCCATGTTTTCCTTGAACTTCTTTTCGAGCGCGTCGCGACGGCCAAGCCGCTCCGTGCGCTCCTTGTTGACGATGTCATCAAGAAAAGAAGCAATCACCGCATTGAGAATCGTGGAGACATCGCTCGCCTTCTTGCCCCGCAGGCGCACCTGGACGACCTCCGACTCCGGCGCCGCGGTGACCATGAGCGATCTGGAGAGCCAGCCGATCGGGTCGCCCTCTTCCACGCGAAGCGTCTCCAGGGCCTCGATACCCGGCTTTCGGAGTGCCGCCTGCAGCACATACGGACTCTTCATGAGTTGTAACTGGGTCTTCTTGTACGACTCATACTCGGCGGTGTCGCGGCCATGGCTGAGCATGCCGCCCTTGTCCCGCACCCGAAGCCAGGCCACGGCCTCGAATCCGCGAGGCAGAAAGATCCACACGGGGACGGCTGCCAACACCGCCAGCAACAGCCCCAGGGTCGTGGCCGGTACCCAGCGGCGGCGAAACGCATGCAGTGCCCGAACGTAGTCCACGCCACCGGCGGATGGTTCGCTTCCGGCCGGGGGCAGCATCGGGCCCACCGGGGACTGCAGCGGCGCGAGCGTACCATCGCGAACGACGAGCCCGCCGGTCGCAGACCGTGCCGTGGCGTGTTCGTCCAGAACTGCGTGTGGTTCGTTCATCGTTGTGTCCGTGCCATGCACCCTTGCCGTGCCTCAGGATTCTACCCGGAATCGGTCGGTCCCAGATCGGTCTGCTTCCTCTCGGTCGAGACATCCGCTTCTGCAGCCCCGGGCAGCCTTGCCTGAACCACCGCCCCATTGCCAGACACGCCGACCGGTGGATTGAGACCACCAGGCCCCGCCAGGCCCCCTGCCCTCAGGCCTTTTGCTGCCATGCCCTGCAACGGTCTAGCCACACCCTGCAACGGTCCAACAGTGGCCAGTTGCGTGTCATCGACGACAAAGAGAACCGATAGCAGCGCCTGTACGAGATACAGCAACCCCAGGGCCATGGGCATCATGAAGTAGCCGGCCCAATCGTGAAAAATCTTCTCCGCGATGTCTGGATTGATCGTGTACATGACGCCGGTCAACGTGATCCGGATCGCGTTGACGATCAGTGCGATAGGGATGGCACTGCCCATGATCACGAGGCTCTCATACCACTCCAGGTCGCCGAGCATGACGATCGCCACCGAGAGCGCGATGAAGATAGTGAGCATCCGGAGACCGCTGCAGGCATCGACGACGCCGAGGTGTCTTTCGCCGACGACGATTTGGTTTCCCTCTCGAATGGCGTCCACGCCAAGCGTCTGAATGGCATACGTGCTGACCATCGTGGCCATCGTCTGCAGCGGCCCCAGCAGATACCGCGTGGCTTCGTCGGGAAGCGGATACATGAAAATCAGGAAGCCGATCGGCGGCCAGGCCCAGCGAAACATGCTCCAGCCCCCACCCATCAGAACAACACCCGCCAGTGCCGGCACGAAGGTGTACATGTCGATGGTAATGATGCGGTAGCGGGCCACGAGTAGGCGGAGGGCCAGGCTTGCTACCAGGAGAACGAGGCCCGCAAGCCTCGCCGAAACAGCCACCGGAGTGATCGGCTGCCTCCACCAGAACAGGATCGCCACGGAGAAGAGCGGCACGATCCAGCCGTGCGAATACTGCGGGTTGTTCCAAGAAGCCTTGGCATTGAGCAGGCCCGGCCAGTAGCTGAACACCAGCAGGCCAGCAAGCACTGCGACCAGCCACAGCGGCCCCGACTGCTCCGGTTGCCGGAGATCCTCGATGAGAGCCCGCCCACGCAGCCGGACCGATTCCCAGAGGGAGCAGTCCACTGGAAAGGTCCGCCGCAGATCCGGGCCGCCCGGCGGTGCAGTGGAGGTCGGCGGCAACAAGCGCGGCCGATTCGCAGGCAGAACGGTCACCGGAGTATTCACGGCGGGTCTTTCAGGTGTGCTCGCAGATTGCAATGTATCCGACTCGGACGGGAGTTTCACGGCCGGGTGATCCTGGGCGGGAATACCTTCCCGCCTGCCGAACCGCTCCGGGGGTCTGGCGAGGATCGCATGGGAACGGTCTGCATGCAGAATCTCAGCATCGATCCTGTCATTCTTACACGAAACACGCCCTCCGGGCGTCATCCTTCTGCCGCTGACACGACCGCCTCTGAATGCCATGCTCACCCCCCGGATACCGTGCTATTCTCTCTGCTTCCCGAAATCACTCCCGCGGAACCGGCTCTCCGAGCATTCACAACCCGCCGTGCGGGCTCCCAATGGATAACGCTCCCACCCCACCGTCTGATCCGCGCCCGCCCCGCCGACTGCCGGGCTGGCTCACGCTCGTGCTGCGGGTGGCGGCCACGGTTGGACTGATGGCCCTGGTGCTCCGAGGGATCGAGTGGAGCAAACTCGTCGCCCTGCTCGAGCGTTGCGACTGGCGCTGGTGGTTTGCGGGGTTCGCGGTGAGCGTGGTCGTCCAGATGCTCGCCGCCATTCGCTGGGCGGCCCTTGCCCGTCCGATCGGCTTTCCGTTCTCAGTGGCCACGTTCGTCTGGCGGTTTTTCGAGGGGCTGTTTTTCAATCTCTGCCTGCCATCGTCGATCGGCGGGGATGTGGTCAAGGCCTATCGTCTCGCCGACTCGACGCCGGGCCGGCTGCTGGCGGGCTGCACCGTACTCGCGGACCGGCTGACAGGGCTGGCGGCCCTCGGCGTGCTTGCGGGCACCGCCCTCACGGCCAAGGAATGGTCGCTGAATACCCCCGCCACGCTGGCCTTGGGGGTCCTGTTGATGGCCGCCGCGTTGCTGGTTTTCTGGCTGGGTGTTGGTTCGCTCGATCGCATTCTGGCGATGATCCCCGAGCAGCATGCCGCCCGGCAGTTCATCGCCCAGTTGCTGCCCTACAAACAGCGGCCCAGTCTCATGACGCGGGCGATCGGCTGGAGCCTGCTTGTGCAGATGGGGGGCTCGGTGGCTGTGGCATTCATCGCCCGGGCATTGGGCGTGACACTGCCCTTGGCCGTGTGGTTTGCGGTGGTGCCGCTGGTGGCCCTGGCGATGGTGGTGCCGCTGAGCATCAACGGAGTGGGCGTCCGCGAGGGCAGCCTGGCGTTGCTGCTGAAGCCTGCCGGGGTATCGACCGATGCCGCCGTCGCCATCGGCCTGCTCTGGTTTCTCGCCACGATCATCACCGGCCTGATCGGCGGAGTGCTGTTTCTGCTCGACCGCAAGCAGACTGTCTCGCCCGCGGCATGGGCCGGTCCACCTGCATCCGATGCGGTCTAGCGACGGCGGGCGGCGGTGAGCAGGAGTCCGGCGATCGTCTTGGCGTCGTCGATGCGGCCATCGAGGCACATGGCGATGGCCTCGTCCCACGCGACCACACGGGTGCGAATCTGCTCCCCCGGTTCGAGCGCCTGCGGCCCGGCAACCAGATCTTCGGCCACGAAGAGGTGCATTCGCTCCCGGAGAATTCCCGGCGACATCCACATCGATCCGGCAGGCTCGATCCGGCCGGCACGATAGCCGGTCTCCTCGGCGAGTTCCCGCCGTGCCGCCTCCTCGAGCGACTCAACCCGATCGAGCGTCCCCGCCGGGAGTTCGAGGAGCGTTTGGCCGACCGCCACACGCACCACCTCCACCAGGCACACCTCCCGCTCCGACACCATCGGCACGATCACCACGCTGCCGGGATGCCGCACGACCTCGCGCTGCCGCAGGCTGCCATCCACGCATGGCTCCTCCACACGCACGACTCGAAACCGCTTTGTTTCGAGCAGCACCTCGCCGTCGCCTGCCGCCAGTGCATCGCCCGGCTGCGCATCGCCCGGCTGCGTGGACGGAACCGGCAGGGGCACTCCCACCACGCGGGCCTCTCTGCCCTCGACATCCAGGGGCCGCGCGGCGGCGATCACCTTCGACTGCATGAGACCGAGACCGAGGCTGCAGCCAAGCAGGGGCGAGTCGCAGACCGACGTCAGCCTGCCAACGACCTCTCCATCCGCCCTCACGACCGCTCCGGGAGCGGGCCGCTGCAGGCTGCCCGGCACCGGACCATCGTCGATGGCGATCGCGACGAACCGGCGATTGACATGCCCCAGGGCGTCGATCCGCGCCACGGTTTCCTGCCCCAGGTAACACCCTTTGGTAAACGAGATCGCGCGGGTGTCGCGGGCCAGTTCCTGCGGGAGCGTCTTCTCCGGAATATCGATCGGTTCGGGTGATCCCGCCTCGATGCGGGCGGTCTCCCACGCAGAGGAATCCGCGCGGGGCAACCCCTGAGCCTCGAGCCATCCGACCAGCCCGCGATGGCCGGCCGCATCTGCCTGCACGAGAAAGCCAGTCGTTCCGTACCAATCCACACGCACGATCGCGACAGGCACCTCGCCAAGCAGGCCATGAACGTGTTCGAGCAGTCCCGTCGGCGGCTGCATGCCGCAGTGCGACGCCAACCAGGCCGCCGACTGCGGCCCTGCGATGAGCAGGTGCCGATGGACACCAGACGCATCGGTCAGTTCCACCCGCTCGCGGATGTGGTAGTGCTCCAGATGCTCCCGCAGGCGCTCGGCCAGTCCTGCGGGGGCGTCGATCCAGACACCTTCGTCGGTTCGCAGAATGTTCGCCAACGCGAGCACCCATCCACGGGCGTCGGTGAAGAATCCCTCGGTGCCAGCCCCCACTGCCAGGCCGGAGATGGCCGCCGTCGTGAAGTTGTCGATGAATCGCACCGCATCGGGCCCGCGGGCCAGCAGCGTCGACCGCTCACCCGCGTCGCCCCAGGCGAGCGTCTGCCGCAGGCCGACCCAGCCGGGCGGGGGTGTTGCGAGACCTCCGGGGAGACCGCCTTGGCGGGGGTCGTGTTCTGTCTCACGGGGATCCTTCTCGCGGGGATCATTCATGGCGGGCTGCTCGCAGACGGGAGTTGACCGGGCGGGGCAATCAGTCGACGCAGACTACCAATTCTCCCCCGATCGATGCGTGGGCCGGCTCCCGTCGCGGCCGACGGACCGCGACGCCGAAAAATTTCCTGCCGCGCGAACGTTTTGGCGTGGCGATCCGTACAGGAACTCACCGCACTGGGTTGAGCAGCACGCTGGATACAGCAGCACGCTGGATTGAGTGACACGCTGGGAACCACAGCAGTGCGGTCGTTGGTCGGATTCGGGGCATGCTCGCTGACGACAGCTCCTTTGCAGAGGGATACAACCATGGCCACTGTTGATTGCCGGAATGGATGCCGCAGTGAGTACGACGGCGATGATGCAGACGACATGCTCGATGATCCGCTGGCCGTCGCCGACACCGAACACTCCGACGTGTTGCGTGCGGCAGAGGAAAGCGGTGACGACAGCATCCATCGCTCGAGTCGGTGCGAACGGCGTCTGCATCGCATCGCCGACGTGCGTCGGCTCCAGGGCGTGACGCTCCGCAACGTCTCGCGACGGCTGGGTGCTCCACTGGCGGTGGTCCGCAGGCAGGAGGAGCCCGACTGCGATCTTCGGCTCTCCGATCTGCTGCAGTGGCAGGCCGTGCTTGAAGTGCCGGTTGCCGAACTGCTCGTCGAAGGCGAGGGGCAGCTCTCCGGCCCTGTCTTGCAGCGATCCCGGATGGTGAAACTGATGAAGACGGCTGCAGCCATCCGCGAACGCTCGCATGACACAACGACGTCCCGCATGGTGTCGATGCTGATCGAACAGATTCTGGAGCTGATGCCTGAACTCGCCGATGTGACGCCATGGCACACCGTGGGCCAACGCAGAACGCTCGACGACGTGGGCCGCGTCGCTCAGCGCACGGTTGCCGAGGACGTGTTCCGCCGTTCACCAGGGGAATGACGCTGCGTCCATGCGTTCATGATTCTCGGCGGGGGGCCCGACATGTCAGGGGCGCGGGCCGCCCGTCCGTTGTGCCGCCTGTGCGAACAAGTCGCCTTGTTCGCACAGGCGGTGCTGTTTACGATCGCAGTGACATGGTGACCGCCGCGGCAGTCACCGCTCATCCCATTCCCCCAACGGGTCGCCAACCGTGTTTTCTCTACTGGGCGTCATCGCCATCACGCTGGTGCTGTTTGTCGTCGTCGTGCTGACGGCGGGACTGATCCTGGGCAAGTGATCGGTCCCTTGGCTCCGTCTCCTGGCCCGTCGGCGCCGGCGGATGCTCGGGCTCGCTGCCGATCACGCGGGACGCGCCCCGGAGCACCCCGGCCACGAGCAGGCAGAAGAAGCCCCCCAGCACCCCCGCGAACAGCACCCACGCCACCACGGCCATCAGAAAAAAGTCCCGGAGCCAAACCCGCGCGGGGGGTTCAACGCTCTTGCGCACTTTGCGTTGCACGGGTCCGTCGCGTCCCGATTGCTGTCGCATGTCGCGACGAAACTCATCCCAGTGGGCCTGAGCCTCGGGACGATTGAGTTCCGCGAGCCATCCTTCCCGCACCCGCAACAGAATCACGGGCGGCAGGACCAGGGTGGCCAGCCAGACGGCCACAATCGCGGCCATGGCGAATGACTGCAGTCGTGCCGAGCGGTGCACCATGTGATTCATCCTTCCAGCCAACAGGTTCAACCCGCACGTTCCAGCGAACACGTTCCAGTGAACGCCCGCCTGCCCAATCCAAAAAGAAACTGAGACGCTTGAACGGCAGTGGGCGTCTCCAGAATCTAGCAGCCCCCGATCCTGTTTCGCACACGTGATCCTGACCCGCTCGACCGCGAAGGAGACTTCTGCCGGCCCGGCGGCGGGCTCCATATGGGCCCTGAGAAACGCAGCGTCAACTCCCGGACACGTTAAAAACTTGCCGCCACGAGGGGAGGGAATGGATGGAGCCGGGATCGGCTGAAGCTCGACGGGCGTTGGAATTTCGCCCCGCCGGGGTCGGCACCACCAATACGCCACACGGCGAAAGTCCCCGCGAAGGAGACTTCTGCCGGCCCGGCGGCGGGCTCCATATGGGCCCTGAGAAACGCTCCGTCAACTCCCGGACAAGTTAAAAACTTGCCGCCACGAGGGGAGGGAATGGATGGAGCCGGGATCGGC
>JBIIFB010000230.1:0-4781 GCA_044237545.1 Pirellulales bacterium | reverse complement strand
TCGTGCACCGAGATCTCAAGCCCGGCAATATTCTGGTGGGCAGCGACGGTGAACCGAAGGTGATCGACTTCGGCGTGGCACGGTCAACGGATGCCGACCTTGCGCTCACGACCCTCCAGACCGACGCCGGCCAACTGGTCGGCACGCTCCGGTACATGAGCCCTGAGCAGTTCGACGCCGATGCGTCGAGAATCAACGCCCAAACCGATGTCTACGCACTCGGCCTCGTGCTGCACGAACTGCTGACCGGAGATCTGCCCTACGATGTGCGGGGCAAGCCGATCGTCGTCGCAGCACGGATCATTCGTGAACAGGAATCGCAGGCCGCGACACTGATCTCCCGCGGGCTCGCGGCGGAGAAAGACGTCGCGGCGGTGGAGGTGCGAAGGCTGGCGGCGATCACGGAGAAATGCCTGCACAAACAGCCGGCCAGCCGCTATGCGACCGCCGATGATCTGGAAATGGAGCTTGTCCGGTGGCTGGCTGGCGAACCGGTGCTCGCCAGGCCGGCGACGCTGACCGAGCAGACGCGGCGTTGGATGTGGCGGCACCGTCTGCCCGTCGCTGCCGCCGCTCTGGTCTGCCTGGCCGGAATGATCGCGATTTTTTTCTCTGGCCGTGCACGGCATCAGGAACTCCAGGCCCAGCGGTCCCGGATGGGTGAACGGGAGGAATCCTACTACTCGGCCGTGCAGCGGGCGGCGGCCGCCGCGGGCCGACGGAATGTGCGGATCGCTGCTGGACTCGTCGATCGGGCCCGCTCGCTCGATGCCGTGCCCGGTCTGCCGATCGAACTTGAGTGCCTTGCGGCCGGACTCGACGATTCCGTAGCGAAGCTTGATGGGCATACCACGATCGTGCGAGCCGTTGCCGCAACGCCCGCTGGGGAGCGGCTGATGACCGGCGACGATCAGGGCATTGTCAGAATCTGGACGCTCGACGACGCAGGTGCCTACCGGGCATCACATCTGCTTCACGGCCACAGCGCAGCGATCTGGTCGGTGGCGGTAGGGCCCGATGGGCGGCGGGCGGTGACGACCGCCGAGGACGGCACCGCCATCATCTGGAACCTTGAGGCTGGCACGGTTCTCGGCCGACTGTCGGGCCAGCACTCCGCCGCGGTCTATGGGGCAGCCTGGGCGGCCGATGGCCGCTCGATCGCCACCGCGTCTGGCGACGGCACTGTCTGCATCTGGAATGCGGAAACCAGCGAGATGTCCGCCGTCTTCAGACCCGAGTGGCAGCCAACGGCCCGTGATCGCAACGTCTACGGAGTTGCCTTCTCAGCCGAGGGCGGTCAGCTGGCCGCCGCCTGTGGAGACGGCTCGATCCGACGCTGGGATATCGAGACGGGTAGTCCGCTACCAGATTTCCGCGGGCATTCCAGGCGAGTGTTTGCGGTCTGCTTCTCGCCCGATGGAAGCCGGCTGGCGTCGGCTTCGGAGGATGGCACCGCCCGGCTCTGGGACGTGGTGTCTGGCCTGGTCACGGGCACGCTCCGGCATCCGTTGCGGGTGAACGGTGTCGCGTGGACTGCGGACGGCGCGAGGCTGGCCACGGTATCGGCCGACGCGATCAATCGACTCTGGAATCCCGCCACTGGGAGAGTCGAGCGGGAGCTGCTGGGGCATACCGATGCCGTCTGGTCGGTTGCAAGCCTGTCGGCGGACCGGTTCGTCACGGCCTCTTCCGACACCACCGCGCGGGTCTGGAACGCAGCCGACCGCGACGGGCACGTCATGGCATGCGGCAGCGAGAATGGCGTCGGCGTCCGGGGCATGGCCTGTTCGCCTGACGGTCGACTGATGGCGACGTGTACGGCTCAGGGCGATGTCCGGCTCTGGAACCTGCAGGCGTATACGGTCGCGAGGGACCTGCCGACCCATCGGGGACGCGTGAATGCCGTCGACTTTTCGCCCGCCAGCGACCTGCTGGCAACTGCCTGCGGCGACGGTCGCGTGTGTCTCTTCTCCGTCGCTGACGGGACGGAAATCAGAGAGATTGCCCGGCACCCCGGCCCTGCCTTTGCAGTCACGTTCTCGCCCGACGGCACGCGGATCGCCACCGCCGCCGCGGATGGCCATGCGGAGGGCCACGAGACAGGGGCGGTGCGGGTTTCCTCCGTGGCTGGGCATGACGCCCAGGCGTTGACGCTGCCACATCCCGCCCGAGCCCACGCAGCCGACTGGTCTCCCGATGGCCGCCGGCTGGTGACTGCCTGTGCCGATGGTCTGGTGAGAGAGTGGAATACGAGCGACGGTACCATGCTGGGTGCCTTCGCGGGGCATGCCGACGACGTCAACTGGGTGGCCTACTCGAACGACGGCAGTCGCGTGGCCACCGGTTCGTCCGATGGTACGGTGCGGATCTGGAATCCCGCGGACGGCTGGTCGTCCACCGAACTGAAGGGCCCGGTGGGGCAGGTGTGGGAGGTGGGTTTTTCACCGGATGGCACCCGCGTTGCCGGTGTCGGTGCCGACGGCAGCCTGCATCTGTGGCATGTCGCCAGCGGGAGGCATCTCCTCGCCCTCGATGGCCACGATGGGCCGATCTGGGCCGTGGTGTTCGCGGCCGACGGAGGCACTCTCTTGACGGGCTCCGACGACGGCACCGCCCGCGTCTGGGGCATGCCTGCGGCGGAGATGCAACGACGACGATCGGCCCGTCAGCCATGACAGCGAGAGCGTTCAGCCCCAACCCGTCTGTGACTCTGGAGCAGGCTCTGGCTCAATTCTGGATGCGGCGCTCGATCAGGCTTTGCGTGAGGAACTGGGCGTGATGCCGAGTTCCTTGCAGACCTGCTCTGTGATCGTCCGCACGAGCTTCTCGTAGTCGATTCCCGGTGGCAGCCCGCGGCCAGCCGATGCAGGCTGTCCCGACCCATGGGCCTCCGGGTGGGTCGAGAACGCCCGCCGTGCCACGCCCACCTCCTCCCAGGTCGACTTGAATACCGCGTTGTCGCAGATGTCGCGGTCGTTCATCTGGAGGTCAAGCCGGGCGTCGGTGTAGCCCCACTTCTGCTTGAGATCGAGCAGTGCCCGTGTTTCCTTGCCCGTGAGATAGACGATCCCGCCCAGCCCCTTCGCGAGCATGAGGATACGGCAATAGGCATCGACGATTTCAGTCCACCAATACGCTTTTTCGACCGTCTCGCCGAAGCTGACCGTGCCGTGGTTGGCCAGCAAGATGACATTCGATCGCTTCACGACGGGGCGAATGGTGTCGGCGAATGACTGGCTGCCCGGCGTCTCATATCGGGAAATCGGAATGTCCCCCAGAAACACCTCGACCTCAGGGAGTACGGACTGCGGGATTGGCTCGCGGGCCACGGCGAAGGCGGTCGCGTGCGGCGGGTGGCAGTGCACGACGCTGTTCACGTCGGGCCGCTCCTTCATGATCGTCAAATGGAGCAGAATCTCGCTCGAACGCTTCCGCTTTCCCGCGATCTGGTTTCCCTCCATGTCGACGATGCAGAGGTCGGCGGGCGTCATGAATCCCTTCGACATCATCGTCGGGGTACAGAGCACCTTATTCGGCCCGAGGCGGTACGAAATATTGCCGTCATTGCCGGCTGCAAATCCCTTGTTGTAGATGCGGTGACCAATCTCGCAGATTTCGTCCTTCAGTGCGGCGAGCGACTTGGGCGTGGACTTGGCAGCGGGCTTCGTCGCGGTCTTCTTGGCCATGATGGCTCCTGGGGCGTTGCGATGAAAAGAAAGAATCGTGAAGAGAGGGCGTGAACGAACGGCGTGATGTGAACGGCGTGCATGGCCGACTGGTTTTGGAATTGCGGCACTATGTTATGCCGGACGGGGCGTTTCCTGCGAATGTGTTGTTCGCAATCCTGACGCCTCGGTGACCGCGGCGATCCGTAGGTCGGCCTCGGCCGCGGTGAGGGTATCGCGCCACCGTTGCGTCAGGCCATCGTCGCTCACGACAATGTCGATGGCCTCGAGGCCGGAGACGAGCGTGAGGCTCTTGCGGCCGAATTTCGAACTGTCGGCGACCACCATCACCCGGCTGGCTGCCCTGAGCATCGCCTGCTCGGTTTCTGCCAGGAGCAGGTGGGCATTGAAGAGCCCTTCCTCGGAAATGCCGGCGGCGGAGAGCACCGTCGTGGTGACATGCAACCGTGCCAGGAGTTCGTTGGCATACGGCCCGAGGCACACGCCCGTGCGGGGCGAGACATAGCCTCCGAGCAGCACGAGATCGGTGCGGGCCTCCGAGGCGAAGAGGTTGGCAACCGGGAGACTGTTGGTGACGACCTGCAGCGAACGACCGACAAGCAGACGGGCCACTTCGTAGGTGGTCGTACCGCCGTCGAGAAGCACCGTTTCGCCGTCATCGATCACGGCTGCCGCCGTCACCGCAATCGCCCGCTTCGCGGCCCAGTTTGCCGGTTGCCGTTCGTCAAATTCCGCCAGGCGCGGCATGCCTCCGGAGTAGAGAACACCGCCGTGCGTGCGTTTGGCGGAACCCTGTTCCTCGAGGGCATCGAGATCCCGTCGCACGGTCGATTCCGAGACGCCGAGTTCGCGAACGAGTTCATCGAGCGCAGCAAAGCCGCTGACACGTATGATGTCGAGAAGCCTGCTGCGGCGTTCGTGATTTTGCACGTATTGCACTCCCTGCGGCCAGGAGTATGGCCGATTGGTGACCGAAAGCAAGCAAATACGTCAATTTAAAAAGCAGAATGGTCGAAAACGATCAAGATAAAAGATAGCTTACGCGCACGAGATGACGTGTTACCGCTTCGTTTTCACCACCTCTGTGGGGCAATT
>JBIIFB010000229.1:0-4811 GCA_044237545.1 Pirellulales bacterium | reverse complement strand
GCCTCCTTCGTCGCCACCACGACCACCGACGAGGAGATCGAAGGCCCAGGTGCGGACCGGGCCCGGGCAGCGTTGCAGCGGTTCAAGGAGGCGATGGCCCGTATGGACGATGCATCGCCGACTGGCTTCGCGGCCCGGGCCGGTTCCCCGCCGGCCGAAGCTCTGGCGAACGCCCGCCGGGCGGCCGCAGCTGCGGGCATCCCGCAGGCATGGTCCGATTCCCCCAGGCCGTTTCAAGCCGCCATCGCGGCCCGCAACGATGCGGTCGAACTCGGCTGGGCCATGCTCGATGTGATTGGCCGGCTTTCAGGCGGTGCCGGGCCCCAGTTCATCGCGCCGGGGGTGATCGAAGGGTTTATCGACCGTATTGCCCGTTTGAGTAACGCAATCGCGCAGTCACCCGCGATCCCACCAGCCGACACCGACACCGCACGCCTCGATCCGCTCATCACCGCCACACAGAGCATGCTCGCACAGTCGTCTCTCCTGCGGTCCCTCCGGAATCAACTGCTTGCCAGTATGAGAGCCGATGCCGCTTTGTCGGCCCGGATTCCGCTCCACGACCGCATGATCCTGCTCCGCTCGCGGCTGCCGGACGCCTCCCAGCGTGCCATGCTGTTGCCGCTCACGGCTGCCGCCACGAAAGCGGATTCGCAGCCAGGCGATGGGGTCGTCGCGGATGCGGGTTTGGTGCTGAGGGCGGAGGGCCGACCGCCGCTGCCGTCTGGTTCACCCCGCACCATCGACCGCGGCGCGTGGAAAAGCTGCGTTTCGCTCGCCACGGCCGTCGTCGATCTCGTTGATGCCTCGGGAATCAACGCCACCGCGGGCCAGACGCGGGTGCCGACGATCCTCCAGCCGACGCTGGACGACATCGCCGCCACCCGGCGGGCAATCGCCTTGCTCGACAATGCGGCCGGTGACGACGCCACCGCCGGCGAGGCTGCGGCAAAACTGTCGGCCCGCCTCACCCGACTCTTCGAGCGGGCCGCTCTGGCGGCCGCCAGGGCGACCGATACCGAGAAGGGACCGGCAAATGTCGTCGATTCCGACCGTGTTTCCGGCTTGCTGCGGATCCTGGATCCACGCGACGCCGCCGTGGTGGGCGATCGCATGATCGCCGGCCTGACCCGCAGGAGCTCCTCCTTGCGGTATGGACTCAGGGTGCAACGACCCGATCCCACGCCTCCCCGCCTCGGCATCACCACTGAGATTCAGATCTCCGTCACGGATGCAGCCCGCCTACCGGCCTCGTCGGCGTTCACCCTGGGATTCGATCCAGCGCAGCTTGTCGTGCGACTCCCGGACGGCACGAGTTTCGTCGAGGGTGTTTCCGTGCCAGCGCGTGACCTGCCGTGGCGTGGAGGCACCTTTGTGGTGCACGCGGTGCCACTGCATCGCGCAGCCATCAGTGACAAACGCAACACGGCGCTGCTGACCGCAACGCTGAGCGACGATGATTACGTCGAGAAAGCCCAGCTTTCGATGCCGTTGCCGTCGGAGCGTGACCTCGTGGTGGCGGTGCGTGGCCGCGCGGGCAGCATCTCGGGAATCGTCGGCGAGGATGGGTGGGTGCGGGCCTCTCGTGCCGCACGTTCCACGCGGGCCGGGACAGTCGCTGACAAGGCGACCTCCCTCCTTTCGCTCACCGGCCAATCAACGCGTGTGGCAGCGTGGCAACTGGGGCTCGTCAATCTCTCCGGTGAAGCCCGCACACTCGACATCGCTCTCCACTCGATCCCGGGCACAGTGTCGATCCCTGGCACGGGGTCACCGAACGACCGCGAGCGGGCCTGGTCCGATGCCACGGCGACGTTGCTCGCTGGTACATCCACCGCAACGGTGCTTTCCCGTGCGGCCGGCGTGAAGCTCGGAGCGGGCAGCCAGATCGAGCCGCTCGTCCTCAAGCCCGGCAATGGTGGTCCATCCGGGCAGAACCAATCGGGGCAGACCAAATCGAATTCGGACCAAGCCAATCCAGACAAGGCCGCCGAATCGGCAGCACCGGCTTCGAACGCCGCAGGCGCTGGAGCCTTGGAACTGCCTGCACCTCAGTCGGCGGGCCAGGCCAGCCGGACTATTGGGCAGGATCTCGCGTTGGTCGTCCACGACACACTGGCACCGGCGGGCACGCCCCCCACCATCACCCGGATCTGCCTCGAAGCCCAACACCCGCGGGACATGATCGTGGCCACCGCTCAATACGACCATCGCGCCCGCACCATCACCGTGTCACTCGGACCGGTGAGTGGAAATGCCGCATTACTTCCGCCGGAGGGCGTTCGCGTGACGCTTCGGGACTCCGGCGGCGAGGCAGCTACGGTCGGAGCACAGCTGTCGGCGATCCGCCCGATCGTGCCCCGCAAGCCCAACGCTGTGCTGACGCCCTCCGTACCGACCGACGACGTCACCGCCTCGTGGAATGGCCCCGATCAGGGTACGGCCCGCTTTTCTCTCGACGTCGACGGGTATCCCCGTGCGTTCAACTTTGCCGTCGACTGCTCACTTGCCGCAGACGGGCAGCCGCAGGGGCCGCAACACGACTGGCGGCAGATCCGGATACTCGCGCCCACGGCCGGTACGACGCTGCTCAAGGCGCCGGTCGTCGCGGTGCCGATGCGGCTGGCCGTCGATGCCCCCGCCGACACCTTCCTCGCCGGAGAGAGCCTCGGCGGTTCCGTTGCCATCGTCCTGCGCCAAATCGGTGCCGGTCTGGGAGATCGCGGCCAAGAACGCACCGTCTGGACGGCAGCCCACGATCGGCAGATGACGTTCACACTCGAACCGCCCCCGGCCGGAGCATCGCTGGCAATCAGGACCGTCGTTGACGATTGGACGATCGCCGCATCGGGAGAGGGATTTGCCAACGTCGACGTATCGGCCGAGGCCCGGCTGGTGATCGCCGGCTTGCAGTCACCGCTGACCGATTCCCGCATGCTTGTGTTTGACGGTCAGGCACCGGTCGTGGATGTGCCGCCGGCTGTGCAGGCCACCGTGGGCAAACCGCTCGTGGTGCCGATTCAGGCCTCCGACGATTCGTCCGACGGCTACCTCATCCCCCCCGAGCGCCGCCGGCCCGGCGTTTCAGGCCTGAAGTCGGTGGAGTGGGCGATCGACGTCGAGGGGAACGGCATGCCGAAGGAGTGGCAGCCAGCCGTCTGGCTCGGCGGCACCAACTATGCAGTACGGATCGACACTGCAAAGCTCCCGTTCGGGATCCGCCTGCCAGTGTTGGTGCGGGCCACCGACGCGGTGGGGCTCTCCGATCCACCGGCACGTATCTGGCTGGAGGTGGGGGCGGAGCCGGCGAGCAGGCTGAACTCCCTGACCGGCAAGGTCATGCTCTCGGGCCGGGGCGAACCCAACCTCCCCGTCGTGCTCAGCGGTCCGGGGGGCGATCGGACCGCACGCACCCGCGAGGGGGGCGTGTTTCGCTTTGATGACCTGGAGCCCGGTCAATACAAGGTTTCGGTGCAGGCAGCGGTCCGAAACAAGATGCGGAAAGCAGAGCCAACGGCCGTCACCATCGAGTCTGCCCCCGCCCCAGCGGGCAGCGTGACGCTGGAACTGAAGTAGCTCGGGCAGGCCGGGACTGCGATCAGGGGGCAATCAGCCCGCCGGCACGACCGGAACATTCATCGCTACCGCTGCGCG
Organism: Pirellulales bacterium; assembly: GCA_044237545.1. Classification (GTDB taxonomy): domain Bacteria; phylum Planctomycetota; class Planctomycetia; order Pirellulales; family UBA1268; genus CAMCQY01. The sequence goes on along the minus strand of JBIIFB010000229.1, from coordinate 1,157 downwards.
ACGGACAATTGCGACATCGACTCCAACCGCTCCGGCCGAGCGGTACGGGCATGACGCGTGCCGCTCGTGCCGATGGATACAGATGGCGGTGTTACGGTGTGGCGGCAGGCCCGGCAAACGCGCTGCGGGACCGGCACGACGCGTACCGTCGGAGGGGAATGGAACCGAATGCGATTGCCAGCAGGTCTGTGCCAACGTGGCCGGACAACGCCCTCCGTGCGCACCGTCGCATGCGTGGCCGGGCTGGCCATCGCGATTGTGCAGGCGACGCTCTGTGCATCGCCCGCGGATGCCCAGACCACCGGCACTCCGACGACGATGTGGAGCTTCCTCGGAGTGCCCAATCCCTTCGGAACAAACGCCGCTGCGCAGCAGTCGGCCAATCCGGCGATTCAGGCCGCCGCCAAGGCGAAGGCCGCCAAGCATGAGATCTGCAAGAAAAAAGCTGCCATCAAATACCTCGCCGGCCTGGGATGCACTCCGGAGCATCCCGAGGTCATGCCGGCGCTCATGGCCGCCATGGACGACCCCGACGAACAGGTTCGTTACGAGGCCGTGAAGGCCGTGCTGCAAACGGCCGAGGTCTGCCAGTCAAGTGATCAGAAGAAGGAGACACGCAAGACCAAGGGCATGAGCGAAACCTGCAAGGACTGGAAGAAGGCGTGCGAGAAGCAGTTCTGCGATGCCCTCGATCGCCTCTGCGGCAAGGCGCCGCCCAAGGAGCACAAACACAAGCTCAAGAAGGCCATGAAGAACATGCTCGGCGGGGAGTGCGAGGATCCGACCAAGGAGGATTGTCCATGCGCCGACAGGCGCGGCTCGTGCTGCAGCCCCGAGATGCGTGAAAAGCTGATGAAGCTGGCCTACGGTCGCGACGACATGGGCTGCTTTCTCGAGCCGAGCAAGCGGGTGCGAGATCTTGCCGAACAGGCGTTGAATGCCTGCAACGCCTGTGCGTGCGGGTGCGAAGGGACCATGGGCACGGAGTCGGGCATGGATCACGTTGTGCGGGAAATGCCGCCGGTCGATGACCACGAGACACGCCCCTCCGACACGATCCCACTGCCGCTGGGCGGCCCCTGTTATGAAGACAGGCTCGTCGTGCCTCCACAGATGGACCACCGCGAGATGGTGCCGACGCCCGCTCCCCTGGCCGA
>JBIIFB010000086.1:0-15381 GCA_044237545.1 Pirellulales bacterium | reverse complement strand
TCGCCCACCAGGCTCGACGCCGCTACCCGAAGCCCCAGCCGCTGCATGGCGGTGCCCGAGTTGCAGACGATGCCTCCGGTGGTCACCTCGATCGGTTCGACATGGAAGAGACGGCCAGCGCCCACCGGTTGCGAGAGGGGCACCGGTCGGACGAGAATGTCGGCCACGCAGGTGCCGCAGACGATGCAATCGATCGCGTTGCCGTGAGACGCATCGCCGTGGGGTCTGCCGTTCATGCCAACGCCTTGCATTCGAGTGGAATCGCGTGGCGAAGCTTCCGGGAACGTTCACCAGCAGCCATCGCCCGCCATCGGTCGGCCCGATTGTAGCCCGCGTTCAGCGGTGGCTCGGGGGCAATCCTTATGTTTTTCTCGCCCCGGCTTACAGGATTGGCGGGCGGCCAGTTGGGCAGTCATCACCTATGGTGCCACCGGCCGCGAGCGGACGCGGCCTATGCTGCCAAGCGGACGAGCGGGCTCTACCGCCTACAACTATCATTGGGTTCAGCCGACTGGGTTGGCTCGGTTGGTTTGGTTGAGCAAGACTTGCGTGAAATGAAGAAAGGACGATCCATGGCGGCTGTTTTCATCCGGCTTCGAGAGCTGTGTCTGGGTGCTGCCGTCGTGGCCGCCTTTCCGCTGACTGTCGCGTGGGCAGTGCCCACGGGGGAGACATCGCCCGCCCCGAAACCCCCCGTTGTCGCCGCCCGCTCAGATGAGCCTGCCAAGGCGAGTGCCGCCTTCGGCATGCCGCCGGGGATGGAAGTAAAACTCTTCGCCGCCGAGCCCGATGTTGCAAACCCTGTCGCCTTCGCGATCGACGAACAGGGCCGAGTCTTCGTCTGCGAGACGTTCCGACAAAATCGCGGCGTCAGCGACAACCGTGGCCACACGGCCGAGTGGGTCGATGCCGATCTCGCCTCGCAGTCGGTCGAGGACCGGCAGGCTTATCACCGGCGGTTGCTCGGCGACAAAGCCCGCGAATGGGAACTGCACGACGATCGCGTGCGGCTGCTCGTCGATACGAATCGGGATGGCGTGGCCGATGCGGCGACCGTCTTCGCGGATGGCTTCAATGGGCTCATTGAGGGGACGGCCGCCGGTATCCTTGCCCGCCGCGGTGACGTGTTCCTGACATGTATCCCGAGCCTCTACCGGCTCCGTGACCTCGATGGCGATGGCCGTGCGGATGCGACACCGGCGGAGCGTTCCGTGCTCTCGACTGGTTACGGCGCTCGGGTGGCCTTCCGTGGCCACGACATGCACGGGCTCGCCCTTGGCCCAGATGGCCGACTCTATTTCACGATCGGTGACCGTGGATACAAGGTGGAATACAAGGACGACACGGGCAAGACTCACACGGCCCACGATCCGGCCAGCGGCGCGGTCTTCCGCTGTGAGCCAGACGGCTCGGGCTTTGAGGTGTTCGCCACGGGGCTCCGCAATCCCCAGGAGATTGCCTTCGATGATCTCGGCAACCTCTTCACGGTCGACAACAATTCCGACGCCGGCGACAAGGCGCGGCTGGTGCATGTCATGCCCGGCAGCGATTCCGGTTGGAATATGGCGTTTCAGTATCTCGGCGACCGCGGTCCCTGGCACCGCGAGAAGATCTGGCATCTGGCCAACGCCGAGCAGCCAGCTGGCCTCGTGCCACCCCTGGCACATATCGGCGCCGGCCCCTCGGGCTTTGCGGCCTACCCCGGCACGGGGCTGCCCGCCCACTTCGACGGCCGGTTCCTTCTGGCCGATTTTCGCGGGGGGCCTGTCGGCAGTTCCGTGCGGAGCTTTCGGCTGCGGCCGAAGGGGGCGAGCTTCGAGCCCTATGACGAGGAGGAGACGTTCAAAAATGTGCTCGCGACGGATGTCGAGTTTGGCCCGGACGGCGCTGTGTGGGTGAGCGACTGGGTGCAGGGCTGGAACGGCGAGGGCAAGGGCCGCATCTGGCGATTTCTGCCCAGCGAACCGCAGCCTGCAGGTGAGGTCAACGTGGCGGCGCTCTTGGCGGGCGACTGGACCACCGTCGCAGCAGAGCAGCTTGTGCGGCTGCTCAAGCATGCAGACCGCCGGCTACGGCTGGAGGCCCAGTGGGAGTTGGCTCGTCGCGGCGACGCATCGCCGTTTGAGGCAGTTGTGACCGATCAATCGCAGCCGCTTCTGGCCCGGGTGCATGCCCTCACGGGACTTTGTCAAATTGCCCGCCGCAGCGGTGGCTCGGCGGCACAGAAGCCGCTGGCGGCTATCACTGCCGCGGTTGCCGATCCTGCCTGGGAGATCCGGTGCGTGGCGGCGCGGAGCGTGGGCGAGGCATGGGCCGAGTGCAGTGGTACGAGCGACGCAACGGCCGCGAGCAGGCAGGCGTCTCGTGCCGCCCTGCTCGAGCGTCTTGCCGACGACAACCTGCAGGTGCGAGCGGCGGCGGCCATCGCCATCGGGCAACTCGGAAGCGGTTCCGAGGCAGTAACAAGCGGGCTTGTCGCGATGGCGGAACGGGATGTCACCGGAGATCATGTCGATCCCCACCTCCGTCATGCGATCGTGATGGGTTTCACAGGGGCGGTCGACGCGCCAGCGCGTCTCGCGCTCGTTGGCCACTCCTCGGCGGCGGTGCGACTCGTCGACTGCCTCGCAATGCGGCGGTGTCGGGATAGCGGGATCGCTCGCTTTCTGGGTGACACCGATCCGCGGATCGTGCTGGAGGCGGCGCGGGCGATCCACGATCTCCCCATGGACGATCTTCTCCCGGCGCTTGCGGCATGTGCGTCGTATCAGCCGCCGCAGGGCAAGGCGGACGATGCCCTCCTGCGACGTGTGATCTCTGCCGCGGAAAAGATCGGCTCGCCCGAGGGAGCGCGGCTGCTTGCCGTCGTGGCTTCCCGGAGCGACCTGGCCACCGACCGGCGGGTGGAGGCGATCAACGCCCTGCGGGCCTGGGCAAAGCCGCCGCAGCGGAACCGGGTCGCCGGTTTCTGGCAGTTTCACTCGGTTCCACGTGATCCAGGCATGGCCCGCGCGGCTGTCGAAGCCGCCCTGCCCGACCTGCTGGGCTCGAAGCTCGATGAGCCGCTGCGGTTTGCCGTGCTGCAGGCGGCGACCGAACTCGGCATCGCCTCGACCGGCCCGATGCTCGTGACCTGGTGTCACGATGCGACGTGCTCTCCAGCCTCGCGGGCCAAGGCATTGGATAGTCTGCTCGCTTCACATCCTGCCGCGGCAGTCGAAGTGGCTGCGAGGCTCCGAGACGATCCGCAGCCGGCGGTGCGAATGGCGGCAAGAAGTGTGCGGGCGGCGAGGCTGCCCGCGGATGAGGTCGTGCCCGAACTGGAGGCGGCGATCGGCTCTACGGACGTCGCGGAGCGGCAGGCGGCCGTCAGCCTCTTGGCGGGGATCGAGGCACCCACGGGCGTCGAAGCGGTGAAGCGACTGGCTGCGAAGCTCGATGCGGGGGGGCTCGACCCGACGATCCATCTTGAGGTGCTTGAAGCCACTCAAAAACGGCTGGGCCGCGAGGCGGCCGCGGCGTCGGCATCCGGGACGAGTGAGGAGATGGTCGCCGCATGGAGCGACACGCTCGAAGGGGGCGATATCGCGCGGGGCCGGGAGCTTTTTTATACGAAGGGCGAAGTCACCTGCGTGCGGTGTCACTACGCCGAGGGCAAGGGGGGCGATGTCGGGCCGAAGCTCGACGGGATCGCCGCCACGAAGCCGCGACCCTATCTGCTTGAGAGCATCGTGGCACCGAATGCGACGGTGGCCGAGGCCTACCGCACGACGGTCATCCTCACCGATGCAGGCCAGACCGTGGCGGGGATCATCGTGTCGGAGGATGCGGAGAGGGTGAAGCTCAAGATGGCCGACGGCGGAATCAAGGAGGTCGCGGTGGCATCGATCGACGAGCGGACCAGCGGCCCGAGTTCGATGCCGGCCGATCTGGCCGGCAAGCTCACCCGCCGGGAACTCCGCGACCTGATCGCGTGGCTGGCGAGTCTCACGAAACTCCCGCCGCCGTAAGTGACGGTGCTCTCGCGATCGACTGACACGCGTCAGGAACGGCATGCGTGGGTGGGAAAACCCCCGCGGTCGCGATCAGCTCAGAATCTCCTTGATCACGTGGGCTGGCCTCCCAGGCATCAGGCTTCATCCGGCCTTGCTCTGCGTCGGTGGCACCTCGAGCTCCGACATCAGCAGGAGATCGACGACGCTGTAACTGTCGTCGGGCTGGAACACGATCACGGAGCGGCCGGTTGGTGACACGGCCACGAAATCAGGATGTGCCACGGGAAAGACTCTTCCATCAACCATGTGAATGTTGAAGGCCCGAAAGGGCTGCTGCCTGATGGTCGCTCGAAATTGCTCGATGGTCATGATGTCGAATCCCTCACCGTGAGCGGCTTCTGGAAGAGACGAAGTCGCTTGCGAAAAAGGATATACGCACGTACATGCGCTCGTCAATCCGCCGGCCGACGCGGCTGGCCGGCGATGGCAGCGTCGATCGCATCCGCTCACGGTGGCTGCCGATTGTCGTCAACCCGCTGTTCTCCCAGCGGAGCACGTCGGCAGCCGCGTGCGCAGTACCGAGAACCCGCCAGGAGCGGCCGAACTGCGTGGGGCCGCGACCGGCTGTTGCCGCGGGCATCTTGGCCAGGCATCCTTAAACTGTTTGCGAAACATATCCTTTCTGATAATTAACGATTATGAGATTCAGCGATCTGGCCAGTCTGGTGAGTGGGCTGGCCTGCTTCGAACTCCCGCTCCTTTCGCAGGCATTTCCCGACCGACGACCGGCGATCCGACTCCAGCTCGCGCGGTGGATCAAACAGGGAAAAGTCATTCACCTACGGCGTGGCATCTACACGCTGCCGGATCACGCTCGCAAAATTTCCCTCGACCCCGCGGTCTTGGCCCAGCATCTCTGCCGGCCGTCCTATCTTAGCGGGCTGTGGGCCCTGGGTTTCCATGACATGATCCCCGAACGCGGCCGACGAGAAACTGGCGATCAAGGTGGAGGTGGATACCCGTCCTTCGGAAGGCGGGCAACGACCGCAGGACGCAAGCATGATCACTCGGGAGAATCTGCTCGCATTGCTGAACTTCGAAAAATGAGCTCTGTCCCAGTCGTGTTCTTTTCTTCGGCCGCACGCGCCGCCGCAAACTGCCAGAACTGCGAGTACCAGGTCGTGGCGACCGTCACGAGGTCCTCCCCGAGTCAGCTGTTCGGTAGCCGCGGTTCAAAACGTCCAGAACTGCACGATCACCACCTCAAGATCATCGGGCTCGACGAGGTAGCGGACGCCCAGCGGGGGCACAAAGAAGATGCGGAGATTTGTCTCTCGCGACTCGCCACTCGAAAGGGGTGCATCAGCCAACACCCTCTCAATTTCTCCTGCTGCGGTCGTTACTGCATCACGATCCTCAGCCGCGATCCAGATCGCAGCCAATTCCCCATCGGCTACCTGCGTGCACGTAACGGAATACTTCACGCACGGCTCGCCAGATCAGCCAAAATCTGAGAAATTGTGCGGCGATCGGGGCATGCAAGTCGCCGCTGGAGTTCCACCGGATCAAGAGACGGCGGCTCTGGGTATCGCTGACAACCACGGGCGGGACGAAAATATCCGACCACATGCCCCTCGTCATCACATAACTGAACAGCCTCGGTCACGCCACGGAGTCGCTCAAGCATATCGGAATCGATCTTCAGGCTTGTCATGATTGCTACTCCAGAAATCAGGTTGGAATCAGGCTGGAATGAAGAGGGCACGCTGCTGAAGGAGCCTCTGAACGCAATATCGAAGCAATATACACACGTGCACTTGCCGGCGTCAAGGCAACGCCGCTCTGCAGCCCTCCGAGTCCGGCTTCAGGGAGTCGCCGAGAGGCTGTGGATGTCGTGTGTCTACGGCCTTCCAACGCCGCCGTCGAGTTCGGCCGGCCACAAGGAGAGGTCATCGGGGGTATCGAAGGTGGCGTGATACCACTCCAGTTCCCGCATGCGCTCCGCGTATGGCAACCGCGCCCATCGGGCGCGATCCTCGCCCAGGTCTCGGGCCAGGATCTCGTAATACTCTTCAGGGTAGTGAGGCTCGCTGGATGCCTGCGGCACCTGATGAGATGGGGTCCTCGCCGGTGGTGGCGTTGAGCGGCGCTGCGGGAAAGAAAACGTCATGGCAATATGATACTCAGCGGCATGGCGACCATCGAGAGTTCCTCGTCGGTCGCCGCAATGAGCGACCGGGCTCGATTACGGCCCGCGTCATAAAGCTCCGTTCGCCGAGTCACCGACGCCAGGGGGGCAGGTCGTATGATCCAATCCGAGTCCTTGGTGTTTTGCTGCAGGCCATACTCGACGCAGGCCGTGCCGGATGTCAGGGCGTGCTCGATGCCGCGATCGCGGAGTAGCGACTGGAGTGTGCGGCAGAACAACAGCGGAGAGCGCATGCCCTGAGTTTCTTTGAGCCGAACGCCTTTCCGCGTCACGCCAGCACGGGCTGGATTACGTGGCCGTGCACGTCGGTAAGTCGACGCTCGATGCCGTTGTTGTAGAAGGAGAGCCGCGTGTGATCGAGGCCGATGAGGTGGAGGATGGTGGCATGCAGATCGTAGATCGTCGCCACATTCTCGACCGCCTTGTAGCCGAATTCATCGGTCGCCCCATGATGAAACGCCCGCTTCACACCGGCGCCGGCCAGCCAGACGGTGAAACCTGCTGGATTGTGGTCGCGGCCGTTGGCCCCCTTCTGGAAGGTCGGCATCCGGCCGAATTCCGTCACGAATACCACCAGCGTGTCGGCCAAGAGGCCACGGTCCTTGAGATCCCGCAGCAGCCCGGCCACAGGCTGATCGAGGATCGGGCCGTGCACGCTGTATTGCTTTTCGATCGTCTTGTGGCCGTCCCAGTTGCCCACGCCTTCACCCATGGCGTAGCCGCCATTGAAGAGCTGCACGAACCGCACCCCCTTCTCCACCAGCCGCCGGGCAAGGATGCAGTTGCGGGCGAAGCGGGCCTTGAGCGAGTTTTTCGTGTCGTCGGCGCCGTAGAGCGCGAGCGTCTGGGCCGACTCGTCCGACAGGTCGGCCACCTTCGCCGCGGAGAGTTGCATCTTGGCGGCCAGTTCGTAGGCGCTGATGCGGGCCGCGAGATCGGTGTCGCCCGGATGCCGCGAAAGGTGGTCTTCGTTGAGCCTCTGCAGGAAGTCGCGGGTGGCCTGGTCGGCCTCCGCTGAGATCGAAGCCGGACGGGTGAGGTTTGCGATCGGGCGGTCGGCATTGAAGGCGGTGCCCTGGAAGACAGCCGGCAGAAAGGCCGACTGCCACTGTCGTGGGCCAATCTGCGGCACGCCACGCGGATCGGGGATCGCCACGAACGCCGGCAGGTCGTTGCATTCGCTCCCAAGGGCGTAGGTCGTCCACGCGCCGATGCTCGGGAAGCCGTCGAGCGTGAACCCAGTCGACATCTGGGTCTCGGCCGGCCCGTGGGTGTTGCTCTTGGCCGTCATCGAGTGGATGAAGCACATCTCGTCGGCAAGCTCGCCCAAGTGTGGCAACAGATCGCTCGTCATCGTGCCGCTCTCGCCCCGCGGCTTGAACTCCCAGAGCGGCTTGATGAGATTCCCCTGCTCGCCCTGGAACGTGATCAGCTTTTCGCCACTGGCCGTAGGCATCGGCGTGTCGTGCCGCTTCACGAGCTCCGGCTTGTAGTCGAACGTGTCGACGTGCGAGAGCGCGCCTGAGCAGAAGATCATCAGTACCCGCTTGGCCCTCGCTGGAAAGTGCGGCGACCGGGGGGCGTAGGGCATGGCCGGGTCGATCACCGGCCGGATCGGGGCCTCACCGCCGAGCAGTTGTTGCTCATGGAGAAGCGTTGCCAGGGCGATGCTCGAGAGGCCGGTGCCGCCCCACTGGAGAAAATCACGGCGGTCGAGCATCCGGCGGCCGGCATGGGAGAGTTCGTGTCGCATGGGCACCTCAGTGAGCCTCAGTAGGCTATCAATAGATGGTGATGAATTCGCTGGCGTTGTAGAGGCTGCGGCAGAGGATCGGCAGGCCGTGGGCGGCGACGAGCGTGCGGCCCGCGGCCACCTCGGCGTCGGTCGCCTTGCGGCCGAAGGCCAGTTCGATCGCCCGGCCCACCTGCAGGCCGGGGTCGCTGCCCGTCTCTCCCTCGACCCGCTTGGCAAACCGGGCGGCCTGGTCGAGAAGGAAGTCGCCATTGAGCATGTTGAGCGCCTGCAGCGGTGTGACGCTCACCGTCCGCCTCGGCTGCACCTGTCCGGCGTCGGGGCAGTCGAAGGCCCCGAAGAAGCTGTCGAGTTCGGCTCGTGGCTTCGACTGATAGACCATCCTTCGGAACTCCTCGACGGTAAACGTGGTCCTCGTGTTGTAGACCTTCACATAACTCGTGTTGGGCTCGAAGAGGTCGAAGCCCGGCCCGCCCATCTTGGTGTTGAGGCTGCCGCTCACGGCAAGGATCGCGTCGCGCAGCGGCTCGGCCTCCAGCCGCCGCGGCGGATATCGCCAGAGCAGCCGCGAGCCCGAGTCGATCGTCAGGCCATCCTCCCGTGGCGTGCTCGTCTGCCGGTAGGCCCGGCTCGTGACGATCAGCTTGTGCAGGGCCTTCAGCCGCCAGCGGTTTGCGGGGTTTGCGGGATCGATGAGTTCGCTGGCCAGCCAGTCGAGTAATGCAGGATGGCTCGGCGCGGCCCCGTTAACGCCGAAGTCGCTCGGCGTGTCGACGATGCCGGTGCCAAAGTGATAGTGCCAGAGCCGGTTGGCGATCACGCGTGCCGTGAGCGGGTTGCTCGGCAGGGCGACCCATTCGGCAAGTGCCTGGCGGCGGTCGCTCTCCGGCGCATCGGCCGGGAGCTCCCATGAGGCCCCGAATCGCGAGGGACTTCCGGGGGCGATCTCCTCGCGGGGGGCCATCGGGTCGCCACGGAAGAAGCGATGGGTCTTCGCGGGCGTGACAAACTGACCCGCATACGCCTTCGGCAGCGTCTTGAGCGGCTCGAGTTTTTTCTTCAGGTTGGTCGCCGTCTCGGTAAGGCTCTCCATCTCGGCCAGCTCGTTCGGGGAGAGCTCGGCGGCCGACATGATCGGGCCGACCTTCGTCGGACCAACGTTATGCACGTAGTCGTGCGGCAGCCGGTCGGCATGGGTCGCGACGACTTTCCAGGTGGTGCCGTCGAGTGACGTGCTGATCTCGTACTTCGTCGTCAGCCGGTCGGTGTATTCAGGCTTCGGGCTGCGATCGCGGCTCCAGACGATGCGGCTGAGTTCCTCGTTCTCGGCGAGTTCCAACTGCACCCAGCCCTTGCCTATCTCGTTGGAGATCCACGACCGGCGGTTCCCGTACTTGCCGTCGTTGATGTGCGAGAGCTTGTGGGAGGAATTGTCGGCGAAGGTGCCCGAGGCCGAGGGTTTCGCCCCGCTGGCCACATTGCGGCCGTCGACAGTGAACGCCTCCAGTTCGTCGATGCACGGCTCCGCTGCCGTCGTGTCGAGGATCGTGAACCGCACGAACCGGGCCTTCGTCGGCGGGAAGGCGTCGACGTTCTCGCCGGCCGACACCGGGCCGCGGAGATGCGGCGTCCGGTTGGCCGCATCGGCGAGAGTCTTCTGCTCCTCGAAGATCACTGTGTCGGCCGTGACGGGGGCTTCGACAGAGCCACCGACGACGAGCAGCCGCGTCGCCAGAGTGAGCGTATGCACGCCGGCATCGCGAAAGCCGCTCCAGAGCGGCCCATTCGACGTCGGCTCGCCGCTGCCTTCGGACAAAAGTCGCTGGTCGACGTCGGCGATTACGGTCTGGTCTGCCGTGGTCTTCGGATCGCCGTCGGCGTCGAGCACGTATTTCGCATCGCGGGCGTGCGTGTGCCAGCCGGCGCCCCAGGAGAGCCAGATTCGGAACACGCCGGCAGCCTTGGGGCCGTAGGCGAAGACGGGCTGACCGGGTGCAGCCTGCCACCAGGTGTATTCCTTGCCGATGTTGGGCAGCGACCGGATGTCGCCCGGCTCATCGGCATGGCCTCTCTCCGTGCCGCCGGCATGCGTGGCGACTCCCTTCGGCTCGGCGAGCTTCTCCGTCTGTGAGGCAGAGAGGTCGTCGATCACGATCGTGCGGCGGAGCCGGGCGGCTGGCTGCAGTTCGGCGAGCCGCCGTTGGACCGGCTGCAGTTCCCGCTCGATGGCGCCGATTGTCTTGAGCCTTTCGGCATTGTCGGGGGGCAGGATGTCGCGGTCGCCGTGCTTGACTCCGGCGAAGACGGCCTTGATACGGTAGTAGTCAGTCTGCAGCACGGGATCGAACTTGTGGTCATGGCAGCGGGCGCAGCCAACGGTGAGGCCGAGCATGGCCGAGCCCGTCGTGCTCACCATGTCGTGCAGTTCATCGGCCCGTTGGTTGGCCGTGAGCACAGGATCGGGAGACTTCACTCCGTCCATGGGGCCGCCGACGATGAAGCCGGTGGCAGTGTCGGCACCGAGCAGGTCTCCGCAGAGCTGCTCCTTCAGGAACGTGTCGTACGGCTTGTCGGCGTTGAACGATGCGATCACCCAGTCGCGATAGGGCCAGGCATTGGACCGGGCCGTGTTCATCTCGAAGCCGTGGCTCTCGGCGAAGCGAACGACATCGAGCCAATGCCGCGCCCAACGCTCGCCGTAGTGCGGCGAGGCGAGCAGGCGGTCGACCAGTTCCGCAAACGGCCCGGCGATTGTTCCCGCAGCGCGGCAGGCGTCTTCGAAGGCCGCGATCTCCTCTGGCGAAGGTGGCAGGCCGATGAGGTCGAACGACACGCGGCGGATCAGCGTCCGCGGGTCGGTCTCAGGATTGAGGGCGAGGCCCTTCTCTGACAGTGAGGCGACGATAAACGCGTCAATTGGATTCCTGCCGAGGGCTGTCTGTGCAGCCGGGAGAGCCGGCACGGCCGGTCGCGTGAGCGGCTGAAACGCCCAGTGGTTGGCCCCTTTCGCTGGGGCGGCATCCCCCTTGGGCAATAGCGATTCAGGCAGCGTCTTCATGTCGTCGGGCCACGGGGCGCCGGCCTCGATCCAGAGCCGCACCACCTTCTGCTCGTCGGCGGAGAGCGGCTCGCCATCGGCCGGCATCCGGCTCTCATGGTCGTCGGTGACGATCCGCTTGTAGAGTTCGCTGTCGTCGGGCTTGCCGGGCACGATGCCCACAGAACCAGAGTCACCGCCGGCAATCGTCTTTTCTCGCTCGTCGATCCGAAACCCGCTCTCCGGGCTGCCGGCGGCGTGGCACGCTCCGCACTTCGTGGCCAGCAGCGGCGCGACCTCGTTGCGAAACGTCGTCGCAGCCTCGGCATCACTGGCGGGGGCCCTTCGGGCAGCAACACCGGAGAGAAGGAGGCTCGCGAGGGCGACCGCGGCCCAGACGCTCGACTGCGGAGGCTTCATCGGTGCACGTTCCAGTGGAGGGGGACCAGTGCCAGCCGGCGGTCGCGAACGCCGTGGGCCACACCACTCCATAATAGTATCGACGTGCGGGGCTCCGCTGCACTTCCATTCTCCGGTCGATCTTTTACGTTTCTTCTGGAAATTCGAGCGCATCGTTGGCGATGAGTCCTGCGGCGGGCGGCCTGATTCCGAACTGCAGGGCCACGCATACGGCGATGACCACCGGCGTCGCCAGCACCCGGCGGCCCGCAGGCCGCCGTTACGGATGCGTCGGAAGGTGACCAGCGTCTTTCAACTCACCTTTTCAGGCTCAGGCTGGACGCGTAAAAGGTGGCTGCCCCCCGCTCCCTTTTCAGTCATTCTCCAGGATGTGATCGATGCCCAATTCACCCGTCGCGCCGGGGCCGTCGGCTCGTACGGTCCGGACCACCGCCGGCGCGGTGAAGACCGTGCCCGCCGATTGGGTGCTGCTACCGCCCGGCGATGCCGGGCTGACCAGGCGGGTGAAGGCGGCGGGCGACCACTACGTCGTTCAGGAAAAGGTTGGCCGCCGGATGTTTTCCCGCGGCGTGTGGGCGCCGGCCTCCACTGTGGACAGCATCCAGAAGGAACTCGACGCCGAGAGGTCCACCGAGGCCTACGCCAAGAAGCAGAAGTCGGCAGCCAAGCGGCGTGAAAAAGTTCAGGAGGAATACGTCGAGGATTTCGAGGGGGCGGTCGCGGAGTTTCTGCGATTCCATGAAGGACATGCGGCGGTGGCTCGGCGGCTCGCCCGGCTCGTGGCGGCCCATGCAACGCCGGTAGGCAGCGGCACCGTGGCCCGCACGAAACGTATCCCGATCGAGCGGCGGGCTGAGGCGGCGGTGATCGCCTGGATGCGGCACCAGACGACGGCCTACGACTCGATGAAGATCGCCAGGGTGAAGGGGCAAAGACGGGAAGTGCGACGGATGCTCGCCGCACGGTCGCGGTCGGTGCTGGAGGCCTATCGCCAGGGGCTAGTGATTCCCGACAGCTGCCCGCTCAGACGGGTGCTCACGGTCGAGCAGCCGAGCTTGAGAAAGCCGTGAGTCGTCAGCGCATGCATCCAGCCGCCCTGCCCCCTGACGAGCTGCTGTCACAGTGCGACGAGACACGGACCCGTCGCGGCGGGCCAGGCGGTCAGCACCGCAACAAGGTGGAGACGGCGGTCGTGCTCATCCATCGACCGACAGGTCTTTCGGCGGAGGGCTCCGAGCGACGGTCGCAGTCGGAGAACCGCCGAGTCGCGCTGTGGAGGCTGCGGATGACGTTGGCGGTCTCGCATCGCGGGGCACCTGAGGCAGACTCTCCATCGGCACTCTGGCAGTCCCGAATCCGTGGCCGGCGGCTGGTGGTAGCGGCAGACCACGACGACTGTCCGGCGCTTGTCGCCGAGGCGCTCGACCGGCTGCAGGTGGTCGGATTCGAGATGCAGTCGGCGGCCGACATGCTCGGCGTGACCGCGTCGCAGCTGACGAAGCTCTTCCGTCAGGTGCCGGCGGCTTGGGTGGCGATCAACCGGCTGCGGGGAGAGGCCGGCTTAGGATTGCTCAAGTAAGACGGCGCACGCATGATCCTCGCGTGTTCCCATACAAGCCCTCGGCGTGAGCCGGGGGATCGGAAGCCATGCCGGGTGCCGCGTCAAACGATGCGTTGATCCCATCGCTTACGCTCCGGGCTTGTATGACCCCTCCCATACAAGCCCTCGGCGTGAGCCGGGGGATCGAAAGCCATGCCGGGTGCCGCGTCAAACGATGCGTTGATCCCATCGCTTACGCTCCGGGCTTGTATGGGAACGTGGGGCCGGAATCCCATCGCTTACGCTCCGGGCTTTTATTCGGGAACCCCATACAAGCCCTCGGCGTGAGCCGGGGGATCGGAAGCTTACACACAGCCCTGCACTGACTCGATAAAATCTTGCCGCCACGGGGGGGCGGTCAGACAATTCGTGCGAGTACAAGCACGCCGGCCAGCCCCACGACCGACACGATCGATTCCATGACCGTCCAGCTCTTGAGCGTGTCGGCGATGCTGACGTTGAAATACTCCTTGAACATCCAGAAGGCGGAGTCGTTGACGTGGGAGCAGAACAGGCTCCCCGCCCCGATGGCCAGCACCATCAGGTTGGGTTCCACTCCGCCCGCCGCAACGACGGGCGCAATGATTCCGGCCGCGGTCAGCCCGGCCACCGTTGCCGATCCGACGCAGACCCGGATGGCGGCGGTGACAATCCAGGCCAGGAGCAGCGGATCGATTGCGAGCCCCTGAAGAGCCTGCGCGATCTGGGCGTTCACGCCGCTCTTGATCAGCACCTCCTTGAAGGCACCCGAGCCCGCGATCACCAAAAGGATCGATGCGACGTCGTTGATCGCCGACCCGAACGTGTGCATCACGCTCGGCAGCGAGCGGCCCCGCAGCAGGCCGAGGGAGATGGCGGCGAAGACCAGTGCGATCATCATCACCACGTCGGGATCCGAGAAAAACCGCACGGCAGCTCCGCCGGGCGCGTCGGCGGGCATCGTCATCGTGGCAGCCGTCGTGACCAGCAGGAGCACCGCAGGCAGCAGGGCCGTCACGATGCTGATCAGGGCTCCCGGGAGTTCATGCTCGGGCCGTGGGTCGGCCACGAAGCCCGGCAGCGGCTTGGCCTGAATACCGGCCAGCGTGCGGGCGAACACCGGCCCGGCGACAATGATGGCCGGCACCGCGACGATCAGGCCGTAGAGCAGCGTGAGCCCGAGGTTGGCGTTGAAGCTGGCGACGAGGGCCGTCGGGGCGGGGTGCGGCGGCAGCAGGCCGTGCGCCACGCTCATGGCCGCCAGCGCCGGCATGCCCACGACGAGCGCCGGCAGCCGGTAGCGAGCGATCACGGCGAAGATGATCGGCACAAGCAGCACGAAGCCCACGCCATAAAACAGAGGAATGCCGACGATGAGGCCGGTGACAGCCATGGCCCAGGCCATGCGTCGCTCGCCGAACGCCTTGACGAGCACCGAGGCGATTCGCTGGGCGGCCCCGCTCTCGACCACGAGTTTGCCGAGCATCGCTCCGGTAACGATGACGATCGTGAGCGACCCGAGGATATCGCCGACGCCCTTTCTGATCGCGCCGGCGATATCGCCGGCCGGCATGCCCAGTGCGAATGCCGCCGCGGCCGAGACGATCACGAACGCCAGGAACGGGTGCACCTTTGCCCAGACAACGAGTGCCACGAGCGTGAGGATCGCGATGGCGACGATGGCCAGAGGCATGGGGCTTCAGTCCCTTTCCAGCGTGACGGCAGGCCGACGCGGGGGTGTGTGGTCGTTCAGGCCAGCGCGAAGATCGCTTCGATCTCGACGGGAACGCCCGCGGGAAGCGAGCCGGCCCCGACCGCGCTCCGCACGCCCACGCCGAGGTCCGGGCCCCAGATCTCGGCGAAGAGCTCGCTGCAGCCGTTGATCACGTAGGGATGCTTCTCGAAGTCCGCGGTGCAGTTGACCACGCCGAGCACTTTGATCACGCGTGCGACCTTGTCGAGACTGCCAAAGCTGTCGAGGAGTGTGGCGAGGATGGTCAGGCCCACCTGCCGGGCGGCCGCCTTGCCGGCGTCGGCGTCGAGGTCCTGGCCGATGCGGCCCTTCATGAGGGTGCCGTCGGCCAGCATTGGCAGGTGGCCCGACAGATAGGCATGCGGTCCGACGATCAGGCAGGGCTTGTAGAGGCCGGCCGGCTTGCCGACGCTGGGGAGCGTCAGGCCGAGCGACTGGAAGCGTGCCTGGGGAGTGTTCGAGGAGGTCATGCGATAAAATGCCGTGAAGGCCGGTTGGAGACGAGGAGCATGGTGGAGACGAGAATATCACCACGAGCCGATGGGGCCGGTGGGAAACGGTTGAAGATACCCGCTGCGGCCCTTTTGGCGAAGGCACGGCACGTTGGAAGCCCGCCTCCATGGGGGGGTTGGAAA
>JBIIFB010000228.1:0-4818 GCA_044237545.1 Pirellulales bacterium | reverse complement strand
AGCCGACGCACGTGCCGTCGGCCTTCTGCACGGACCACCCCATCATGCTCGAACTGTCTGGCGCGATGTAGGCGATGGTCGTCTGCTGCCCCATCGGCACCACGACCTCCTTCGTCGCGTACGTCGGAGGTGTCGTGGTCGATCCTTTCACCGGCTGGTCGGCGAAGGAGAACGTCAGTGGCCCGCCGCCCGCCCCGATGTTCGACTCGTTCACGATGGTGAGCGCCATGACATCAACGCCCGTCAGGTGGGTGGTGCCCAGCACGAGCGATGCAAAACCTTGGTCGAGGGCGACCACCGGGGCCTTGGACACGACGGCGCTCAGAATGCCGATGTTTGAGTTGTTCGGCAGCGTGATGCTCGCCAGCTGCTTGCCGTGGAGATTGCGGCAATAGGCAAAAATGTGGGCCGGCGTAACGACCAGGTCGCCCAACTGGTTGATCCGTTCGGGCTCCGTCTTGAGATTCAGCTCACCGGCAAAAGGCCGGGGTGTCGGAACCGG
This sequence comes from Pirellulales bacterium, assembly GCA_044237545.1. Lineage (GTDB taxonomy): Bacteria > Planctomycetota > Planctomycetia > Pirellulales > UBA1268 > CAMCQY01. Next base: position 4,316 of record JBIIFB010000228.1, on the reverse strand, counting down.
CGCCGCTATTTCAACAAACGTGAGGTCATCATCCGTATCCATCGGGTCTGTGTTTTCCCAAAACCACTTGCCGGCGTTCGTGTTGCCGGATGTCACAGACATGCTCGCATTCCACGTCGCCTCAATGGTATCGGCATCCGCCGCACGGAGCCACTCGCCACTGCCGAGGTCACCGGCAGTGGCTGAAGCATTTGTTCCACCCGCAGGAGCCGCACCGATTGTGATAGTTGGAGTTGTAACGTAGCCGGAACCTGCGTTCTTTATGGTAATGCCGGTCACTTGGCCTGTTAGTGAACCGGTGCCCAATACAGCAACTCCAGTGGCCGTTACGCCGCCGGCAGGCGCCGCACCGAAAGTGACTGTTGGTCGAACTGTGTATCCTGAGCCACCTACGATTGTAGCGACACCGCTTATGTGACCAACTGCGGAGGCAATGTAGACGCCGTTAGTGTTTGGCCAGTTTTGATTTTTCACCAGCACGCGATCGCCCGCGACCAGTGCCACGCCGTCAACTGTTAAGAGACCGCTAGGCGTTCCGCCATCGGAAGAGTCTACCCCATCCGTCAGCGTCACGGTGGTGGCAACTCTCACCGGCTTTAATTGATTGTCCCCGGGAGCGATCGTGTAAGCGGGCGGCCATGTCGATGGTGGATTTGACGGCTGCGGCGGGCCGTCGCTCCCCCAGTCGTGGAACGACTGAGTCCACTTCTCCGTCGTACCGTCGGTGAAGTTCAATGTGATGTCCTGCGACAACTGGTTGCCATTGGATGCCGCACCAGCCAGATAGAGATAGCTCGGAATAGTCGCCGGGTCCGCTATTTCGACATAGATGAGATCCTCGCCGTTTTGCATCTCGCTATAGTTTTGGCTTTGCCAAAACCACTTTCCACCGTTTTCGGTCCCGGAATTCACATACATGCTCGTGTTAAACTGCTGCATATTGTTTAAGTCATCCTGCGCACGGGACCACTGGCCTGTGGAGGCAATCCAGATGCCATTGTAAAACTTGTCGGTCTCGTTTTTCACCAGCACGCGATCGCCCGCGACCAGTGCCACGCCGTCAATTGTTTGGAGACCGCTGCCAATCTCGTTATCATACTCGGGAGCATCTCTGAATGGCAGCGACTCAGTGGTGGCAACTCTCACCGGCAGTCCCATAATGGTCGGGGCCGCGGCGACATCAGCGCTGACGGTGATCGTCTGGCCCGTGGCCCGGACGAAGTTTTGCACGCCCTCCGTTCCACCAACCTGATTTGCGTTTGTGGGCACCGGGCCAATCGGGAATGAGATGCCGTTGTAGATGATGGGCGTGCCGGGGACGGGACTATTTTGTGTTCCCGCGGTGTCGACGTTGTAGTCGGAGTTGTAGTAGTTGCCGTTCTCGTCGAAGCCCTGGCTATTTCCCACCTGCCACGGCGGCGTCGTGATGCCAAAGGCATTGAAGTAGGTCGAGAGGTCGATCGGCGTCGAGATCGGGGTCGTCGTGGGTGAGGCCGTCGTGGATGAGGTCGCTCCGACAGAGGCCGCGGCCGGCGTCGTCGGATATTCCAGCCGCGTGCGCACGCTGTTGAGGCCGTAGGGCACGAAATACTTGTGCGAGAAGCTTCCGTCCGCACCCACCGGGATACGGGCTTCTTGAAACCATGGGCCCAGCGAACCGTCCCCGAGGTTCTGGGCTTTTTCCACCACGATCGTGGCACCGGCGCGGACGCGGGCGTCCACGGTGCCAGCGAACATGAGCGCCTCCCCAGCCTGGAAATGAGCCCGGAGTTGGTCGGGCAGCACCTCGCCGTTCACAGTGCCTGGGAACAGATAGCTCGCGTAGATCGGATTGGCTTTTAAGTCTGCGAGTTGCTTCGGTGTCAGCTTATTCGTTTCGGACGAGATGATCATCGGGGTGCCGGCCGGCAAGCCCTGCTCCGCTTCGGTGGCGTCCGCAACGGCCTGCACCTCGAGATACGCGAGATCCGAATGGCTGCCGCCGAGTGGGAGGCTCGTCGTGAACTGCGTCGGGGTGGGGCTGTTCGCGAGTTGCGCACGGGCTTTTGTTCCAAGATCCATGAAGGAGACCGCGCTTGTGACGGTGTAGTCCAACCGGCTCAGGGACTCCGCTATCTCAATCCCGTCGTAGGAGCGAGACTCGCCGGCGCCGGTCTTGTTTGCGGCCCAGATTCGAGAGCTGATCACCGCTCCACCTTCCACGCTCGCGACTCCGTGCACGGTCCGCGGCACGTTGTAGAGCAACGTCTTGCCGTCCTGACGGGTCACCTCGATCGAGTAACGGGTGCTCTGGCCGCCGCCGACGACCGGGTCTCTCCACGAGATCGCGGATCCAAGGCTCTGCGTGTAGCCGCCAATGACCCCGTCCACGACCTTGCCGGGCACCGTGCCCGCCTGCGGGGTCGGAGCGGTCGGGCTGCCCGCCGTGTCCACGGGGCTGATGGCGAAGACGAAGTTCGTGCCGACGGCGCCGGGGGAAGGCGTCCAGCGGACGAGGTCGTTGAACGAGATCTTTCGAATCGCAGCGGTGGTCTGGTTCAGGACGTTGGCCGCGTTGGCGGCTCCCGCAGGAATCGTTTTCCAAGCATTCCGGGCCGGCAACCACTTCTGGAGCGTGCCACTGAACACCTGCGTGACGATGAAGCCCTGAGATCCCTGGCCCAAGAGATGCGACGCCATAAGCTCGACAGTCTGCCCGTCCGTAGCGTCGAGCATCGCCGTCCGCTCGCCGTTGACCGTGAGTGAGAAGCTCGTCGCCGCGCTTTCAAGCCCAACGCGGTTCTCGACCACTGCCGTGACATCATGCGTTCCATTGGCAAGCTTTGGCGACTTGAGCAACCAAGCGCCCGTCTTGGCATCACTCCTGACCCGACCCACCGGCATGCCGTCGATCGAGATGTTCACGAACCGATTCGGCTGCGCGATCCCGCGGAGCATGGGAGTGGCGAACGTCGTCTGGCCGTCGCCCTTCACGCCGGAATCCGACAGAGCGCCAAGAACGAGCGTTGAAGGCGTCGGCGGCGTCTTCACGACCGTGACGGCGAGTTCCTTGGAGAGCTTTCCAGCCTTGCCCGAGGCGTCGAGCGGAAGGACGGCGATTTTATGCTTGCCGGCAGCGAGGGCCTCCTCGGCGGGCACCGTGTAGGACCACTTGCCGTTGGTGACTGGCAGCGTGGCAACACGCACTCCGTCGATGCGGAGCCGCACCTCGCTTGCGGCGCCCTGCACGCTGCCCGACAGCGTGGGGGTGCGGTCATACGTCAGGTTGTCTACGGTCGATGCGCCCGTGTCGCTTTCCGTACCCAGGTCGGCAAGGAAGGCCCGCATGCCGGCGTCGAGCATCGTCCGCGGTTCAAGCTGCTCTGTCCGAAGCGTCGGGCCTGATGCCTTGCGGCTGCGATTGCGGCCACGCTGCGTTGGCTGCGAGCCGGAAAGCAATTTTCGCACCGCGATCAGGGCAGGGGATTCCAATGAGATCCGCATCATGGCGGTAGGCCTTTCAGGAAACGACAGAGTATCAAGGGCAAGGAGAGTGTAGATGCTTTTATGGATCTCACCCCCGAAAGGCTTCCCAACGGTAACTTCGTGAGGCATCGGCTGCAACGATTCGGTCAAAAGGAGACGCGACCGCCCACCACAGCGAGCTTTGACCGCCTTGAAAGCCTCGCGGGCTGACACTTTTCAACCCCCTTCGCGGCAGCGGCCCTGAGGACTAGCAGCCGGGCACTAGCAGCCGGGCACCAACATCGACATCTCTGCCAACCCCAGTTCAGCACGTATGCCGACCTCCATCGACACCAATGCTGAACCGGTTCTATCTCTTCTCTATCTCTTTATTCTCTTCTCCTCTCTTCTATCTCTATCTGGGGTACCCCTCCCGGCATCCCCTTGAGCCCGATAGAAGCCCGCCATTCGTCCGGATTTTCGACCTCTGATTCCGGTTCACGGTGGCAGGCGCCATCGTCGGTTCGACTCCGACCGGAGCCTCTGCTGCTGAAACCCCTGCGATGTGCCGACAACAGCGGCCGTCGCAGGGGTTTTTTTGTTTTCGGCCGCGCCTGTCAATCGGAGCGCAAGTCGCTCCCGCCTCCAATTCCCCTGGCGTGTCGGCCACTGGTTCTGGCGGCCTTCCCCGTTCTTTGGCGAAATACCGACGCCACAGCATTGTCGTGGTATCCGTTGATGGCGGCGGGAATCAGATCGGTTTTGCCGCGTTCTCGCCCGCAACGTAGACTTGGGCTATGGACACCAATCATGCCAATCGCATTACGGTCGAGCCGGGAAAACGAAGCGGGAAACCGTGTATTCGCGGGCTA
>JBIIFB010000085.1:0-15435 GCA_044237545.1 Pirellulales bacterium | reverse complement strand
CAGTTCGCCAATCGACTCCCCGCCAGCCGACTCTCCGCAGACCTGTGGCAGCCGGGGACTGTTGGTATAATTTGAGGTAGCGAAGCCCGGCACACCCGCCACGAACCCCGTCCCACGCCACATGACCATCCAGCAACCCCGGTTTCCCCGCATCGCCCGCTTTCGCTCGAGCGCAGACCTTCGCTCGCATCTCACCACGCTCGACGCACCGATCCCACTCGACGACACGGTGCTCTCGGCAGCCGAAGGCTCACCACTGGCCGCATCGATCACCATCGGCAGCCGACGGGCCGGCAACCGCTGGGCGATCCATCCGATGGAGGGCTGGGATGCCAGCGCCGACGGCCAGCCCACCGACATGCTCCTCCGTCGGTGGCGGCGTTTCGGCGAGAGCGGCGCCAAGCTGATCTGGGGGGGCGAGGCGGTCGCCGTGGCGGCCGAGGGCCGGGCCAACCCCCATCAACTCTGCGGTCCTGTCTGTGGCCGCGCCGGGTTTGCCGCGTTGCTCTCTGCCCTCCGAGACGCCCACCGCCAGCGATACCAGAGCACCGACGACCTGATCGTCGCCCTGCAGCTCACCCATTCGGGACGATTCTCCAGGCCGACAAGCGCCGGCCTGCAGCCCAGGATCGCCTACCACCATCCACTGCTCGACGCCCGCCACGGCATCGATGGCAACGATGCCGCATGTCTCTTGTCGGACGAAGACGTTGAGCGGCTCATCGACGCCTACGTCGCGGCGGCCCGCGATGCCGAGGCAGCCGGCTTCGACATGGTCGACCTGAAGGCATGCCACGGCTATCTCGTGCACGAATTCCTCTCGGCCCGCCGCCGGCCAGGACGTTTTGGCGGTGACTTTACCGGTCGCACCCGGTTGCTCGTCACACTTGTAGAACGGGTCCGCGAGGCCTGCCCGAGCCTGCTGATCGGCGTGCGGCTCTCGCTCTTCGACACGGTGCCATGGCACAAGGTCGGCGACCATGGCGAGCCGTGGCCGTTTCAAGACTCGCTTCCGTACGACTGCGGCTTTGGTGTCGACGAACGCGATCCCGCGAGGATCGATCTCGCGGAGCCGATCAGGCTGCTCACGCGGCTGCACGAACTGGGCGTCGCGGCCGTCAACCTCTCCGCCGGCAGCCCCTACACCGTGCCTCACATCTCGCGGCCGGCTGCCTTTCCGCCCTCCGACGGCTACCCGCCACCGGAGGATCCGCTCGTCGGCGTCTGGCGACAGATCGATGCGGCCCGGCAGGCGAAGGCGGCGGTGCCGGGGCTCGTGATGGTGGGCTCGGGCTACACCTACCTGCAGGAATATGTCCCGCATGCCGCCCAGGCCGCGGTGCGGCAGGGCTGGATCGACATCGTGGGCCTCGGGCGGATGGTGCTCTCCTATCCGGAGCTTCCCGCCGACTCACTCGCGGGCAGAACGCTCGCACGGACCGCGATCTGCCGCACCTTCAGCGACTGCACGACGGCCCCTCGCAACGGCCTCCGCAGCGGCTGTTATCCGCTCGACGACTTCTATAAGTCGCTTGAGCCTGAGGCCTCGGAGATGAAGGCGGTCAAGCAGCGGGCGTAGCGCAATACAGGCATGAAAGCCACGCGGATTGCGTCGCCGGCTGCGGCATGCTCGTCGCCGGCGGATTCTGCTGCAGGATGCTCTTGGACGAATCATGCATCGCTCGTGAGTCGCAGAATTCACCGGCTCCTGCGCGTGCCTCCGACCGGCTCCTCAGCATCTGGGGATTTCCTGTCTCCCGTCCGCAGTCGCAGCCAGTGAGAGTTCCGCATCGACGGGTGATCCTCCACCGGCTACCTTTTTGCCATGGGAGAGTTTGTATCGACGGCGTGGCGGTGGTGGATCGTGCTCTGGCCGCACGTCGTGGCCGTATCCATTATTGCGATCAATGTCCTGGCTTCCGCCCATGCGATCCTCGTCAAGCGAGACACCCGCTCGACGATCGGCTGGGTCGGCCTGATCTGGCTCTCCCCCGTCTTCGGCGCGATCGCCTACGCCGTTCTGGGAGTGAACCGCATCCGCTCGCGGGCCGGCCAATTGCGGTCCGGCCAACTGGCGGTGATTCACGAACTCCGAGCCGCGGTGCCGAGTGCCTCACGGCTCGACGACGCGATCGGCCACGACCCCGCCCCGCTGCGGTCGCTCGCCCGACTCGTGGGCGCAGTGACGTGCCGGCCGCTCGTCGACGGCAACGACATCGAGCCGCTCATCGGTGGCGACGAGGCCTACCCCAGGATGCTCGCGGCGATCGACGCAGCCACCCGCAGCATCGGCATGGCGTCCTACATCTTTGACAACGATCCGACGGGAAAGCTCTTCGCCGCCGCGCTCGCCCGGGCCGCGCAGCGGGGCGTCGCCGTCCGCGTGCTGATCGACGGCATCGGCTCGAGCTACACCTGGCCCTCGATCGTCGGCGTGCTCGCGCAGGGAGGCGTGCGGGTGGAACGCTTCCTCCCCACCAGCGTGCCGATCTATTTTCCGTATGCCAACCTCCGCAACCACCGCAAGATCCTCGTCATCGACGGCACGGTCGGCTTCACCGGCGGTCTCAATATCCGCGACGGCTGCTGGCTCTCCCATCAGCCCCGTCATCCGGTCCGCGACATGCACTTCCAGCTGCGTGGGCCGATCGTCGCGCAACTGCTCGAGGTGTTTGCCGAGGACTGGGACTTCGCCGCCGGCGAGGTGCTCGTGGGCGATGCCGCCAGCGGCGAGGCAAGCGCCGCGTGGGCTCCCAACCTCGACTTTGCCGGAGGGATGCTGGCCCGCGGCGTCCGCTACGGCCCCGACGATCCCGATATCGGCAGGATCAAGCTTGTGCTCGTGGGCGCGCTCGCCGCCGCGCAAAAATCGGTCCGGATCATGACGCCCTATTTTCTGCCCGACGACGCTGTCTGTCAGGCGCTTGACGTCGCGGCCATGCGGGGCGTGACGGTAGACATCGTGCTGCCCGACCAGAACAACCTGGCTCTGGTCAGCTGGGCGTCGACCGCACTCCTCTGGCAGGTGCTTGGCCGGGGCTGCAATGTCTGGATGTCGCCCCCTCCCTTCGACCACACCAAGCTGATGGTCGTCGACGGCGCCTGGGCACTCTTTGGCAGCGGCAACTGGGACGACCGCAGCATGCGGCTCAACTTCGAGTTCAACGTGGAGACCTACGACCGCGGCCTGGCTGGCGCACTCGACCGCCATCTCTCCGACGTGATCGCCCGCTCCCGCCGCAAGACGCTGGCCGACGTCGACGGCCGCAGCCTGCCGGTCCGTCTCCGCGACGGCATCGCCCGCCTGTTCTCTCCGTATCTCTAGATGACGGAAGAAGATGACGGAAGAAGACCGATTCCAGACAGCATCGCATCGTGCGATTCTGTTCGGCACGACAGGCGCTGCCCCGACCGTGGCGGCACGCGTGGAACGTGTCCGTGGATTTTGTCCTCACCGTGGCGGCAAGTTTGTAACGTGTCCGTGGATTTTGTCCTCACCGTGGCGGCAAGTTTTCAACTTGTCCGGTGCAGCGCCGCGAATTCCGCAAGTTAAAAACTCGCGGCCACGAAAGCAGAAGATTACGACCGCACTCGTTAAAAACTCGCGGCCACGAAAGCAGAGAAATGCGACCGCACACGGCAAAAACTTACGGCCACGAAAGGCACGAGATCGGCCGTACACATCACACACTCGTGGCCACGAGGGGGCGGCGGTGTCCGGGGAGCCCGACCGGGGCAAGGCACTTTTCACTGCTCGTTGTCAGGCCGCAGCAGACAGCCTAAATTCAGCGCTTATGACAACAGTCTCCACATTCGACGCTTCAGCCGGGCCGGTCGACCAGTTACGGGCCATCGGCCGGGAGTTCCACGCCAGGTCGTGGTCGCTCGGCACGAGCAGCAATTACAGCGTGGTCGTGTCACATGATCCGCTCGAACTGCTCATCACCGCCAGCGGCAAGGACAAATCCTCCCTCGGGCCCGACGACTTTGTCCGCGTCGATGCAGCCGGCCGCGTGATCGACGGCTCGACGAAGAAATCCTCCGCCGAGACACTGCTGCACTGCCTGCTGGCCGAACTCGTTCCAAAGCTCGGCGGCGGGCCGGTGGGTGCCGTGCTCCACACCCACTCCGTCTGGAGCACGATCCTCTCCGGTGAAGACGTGGCCAATGGCAGCCTCCGCATCAAGGGATACGAGATGCTCAAAGGACTCGAGGGCATCGGCACGCACGACACCTTCGAGGATGTGCCGATCTTCTTGAACGGCCAGGACATGACCGAGCTCTCGCACCGCATTCGCGAACGCTTCAGCGCGGCCGATTGGAGCAATCCGAAGTGGCCCCCCTGCCACGGCTTCCTGCTCTCGCGGCATGGCCTCTATACCTGGGGACAAACCCTCGCCGAGGCCCGCCGACACGTCGAGATATTCGAGTTTCTCTTCGAGGTCGTGGCCCGGAGCAGGGGCATCGTCTAAACCCCAACCCAGTCGAAACAGGAGCGAAGCATCACCATGGCGATCGTCACCATCCCTTCCGAATCCCGGAAGCTGACAGACCCCGCTGAGATCACGTCATTCCTGAAGGGCCATGGCATCGACTACAGCGTCTGGCCGCTGGCAGACCGGGTCGATCCAGCGGCGCCCGCCGCCGAGATCCTCGCTGCCTACGATCCCGAGATCGGGGAACTGAAAGCTCGCGGTGGCTTTGTGACCGCCGATGTGGTCGACGTCTATCCCGACACCCCCAACCTCGACACCATGCTGGCGAAGTTCAGCCAGGAACACACGCATACCGAGGACGAGGTTCGTTTTATTCTGCAGGGCAGGGGAGTCTTTCACATCAACCCGGTCGACCGACCGGTCTATGCCATCGAGGTCTGGGCGGGCGACATGATCAGCGTCCCGATGGGCACGCGGCATTGGTTCGACCTCTGCAACGATCGCCGCATCCGCGCCATCCGACTCTTTCAGGATACGAGCGGCTGGACGCCCCACTACCTCGCCGACGGCGTCCATTCCGGCTACGAACCGCTCTGCCTGGGCCCGGCCTGGATCACGGGCGCCGGTGCGGGAAGGACGGCTTCGTGATCGTCTTCGGTGGCCGTGGCATCCTGCTCGACGTCGAGGGCACGACGTCGTCGATTTCGTTCGTCTACGACGTGCTGTTCGAGTTTGCCCGGAAGCACATCGAGGATTTCCTCGCGAACAACAGGCTGCATCCTGACGTTCAGTCGGCCGCGATCGCCCTGGCGACCGAGACGGGGGCTGCCGACGCCACCCTCGCCGATCCGGCAGGCACGACGCGGCTGGCCGTCGCCGCCATCGACCTGATCAACCGTGACGTAAAGAGCACGCCGCTCAAGACGCTCCAGGGCATGATCTGGCGGAGTGGATTTGAGTCGGGCGAACTGGTCTCGCACGTCTTCGACGACGTGCCAGAGGCGATCGCCCAGTGGGCCGATTCAGGGCTCGACGTGCGGATCTATTCCTCGGGCTCGATCGAGGCACAAAAGCTTTTCTTCGCGCACACATCGGCTGGCAATCTCGCGTCTCATCTCCGCGGCCACTACGACACGACCACCGGCCCCAAGCGGGAGGCCGCCAGCTACCGGGCGATCGCTGCCAACATGGAGATGGAGCCCCGCGAGATTCTCTTCATCAGCGATGTGGGAGAGGAGCTCGACGCCGCACGGCAGGCCGGCATGGCCACGGCACTGGCCATCCGCCCCGGCAACAGGCCGCCCGGCGGCCTGCTCGAACACGAGTCGCTCGAATCCTTCGGCGAGATCGTGATCTGACCCGCGGCACGCTGCCCCCTCCGCCCCCATACGCGGCCCGCATGCCGCCTGAAAATCTGGTGCCATTGATGCCCACTGCTCCACACCCTCCAGTCGCTGCCGCCTCCATCCGCTGTGCTGCAGCCGCCTCGACCGATCCGCAGATCGAGGTTGCCCTGCGGCAGGCGGCCGACGACGCGGCCCGGCAACTCGGTGGCCCGGCCGACCTGGCTGTGGTGTTTGTGTCGAGCGTCTATGGCGACGCCATACGGCCTGCCATGGAGGGGCTCGGCGATCTGCTGACAGCGACGACGGTGATCGGGGCAACCGCCGAGGCGGTTCTTGCCGCGGGGGTTGAATATGACTCAGGCCCGGTCGTGGCCATCTGGCTGGCGCGGCTGCCCGGTGCCAGCGTGATCCCGTTTGCCCTCGAATACTCGCAGACCCCCGACGGCGGAATGTTCGCCGGCTGGCCGTCCTCGCTCGACGGCATCTGGCCCGACAATGCCGCGGTCGTGCTGCTGGCAGACCCGTTCTCCTTTCCGGTCGACGCGCTGATCAAGCGGGTCGAGGAAGACCATCCCGGCGTGCCGATCGTGGGCGGCATGGCCAGCGGCGGCTTTCAGCCCGGCAGCAACACGCTCGTCGCGGGCCCGCGTTCCTACGACTCGGGCGCCGTGGGTTTCGTCATCGGTGGAGCCGCGCGGATCCGCCCGGTCGTGTCGCAGGGCTGCCGCCCGATCGGTCGGCCGATGGTGATCACGAAGTCGGAGGAGAACGTGATCGTCGAACTGGGAGGACGGCCCGCGCTCGAACGGCTGCGTGAGGTCTATGGTGAACTCGATCCCGCCGACCGCCTGCTCGTGAAAAACTCGCTCCACGTCGGCCGCGTGGCAAACGAATACCAGGACCACTATCAGCGGGGCGATTTTCTGGTCCGCAACGTCGTCGGTGCCGACCCGGATTCGGGCGTGATCGCGGTGGGTGACCTCGTCCGCACGGGCCAGACGATCCAGTTCCACGTCCGCGACGCGCAGAGCGCGCACGACGACCTGGCCACGCTGCTGGCCCGGGAGAAAGACCGCGGTGCGGTTCCGGCCGGCGCCCTCGTCTTCAGCTGCAACGGCCGGGGCCGACGGCTGTTTGACGAGCCGAGCCACGACGCCCGCTGCCTGCAGGATGTACTCGGTCCGGTGCCCGCCGCCGGTTTCTTTGCACAGGGGGAGATCGGCCCGATCGGCCGCCGCAATTGCCTGCACGGCTTCACCGCCAGCATCGCGCTCTTCGAACCCGGCGGCTAATTCTGCACCGGGCGGCTAATTCTGCACTGGCCATTCTGCCATTGCCCCACGAATGTAGCCGCCCTACCGTCCGCCTCACACACGGGAGACGGCGCTGATGTTCATGTGCCCTCAGGGCGTATCGGGCTTAAGTTTGGCTCGAGCTCTGACACTGCCGATAGCGGTCGCCTGCCTTGTGGCAGTCGGCTGCGGCCATCATCGCGCCGACCAATATTCTTACGCGCCTCCCTACGCGCCCCCCGTCTACCCGCAGCCGCAGGCTGCAGCGCCGCCGGTCGCCTATGCCGCGGCCGGCATGCCTGCCGGGGCCATGCCGGTGGGTGCGATGCCTGCCGGCGGCGTTCCTGCCGGCGTTGTGGTGGGGGGCGTGCCCGCGGTCGGCGGCATGGTTGTGACCGCCGGGGGCGAGTGCCCGCCGTGCTCGCCGCAGGGCATGGAAGGGGTGGTTGTTGGTGCTTCCGCCATGGTTGAAGGCGGGGGCCAGACGCCTCCGTGCCCGCCAGGCCCCTGACAGCCGCCGGCTTCAAGCCTGACAGCCGCCGATTCAAGCCTACGATAAGAACCGCCGTATGATGGCTGGCTCTTCCCTCGTACCGCCATCGGTGGAGATTCATAGCCTTGCCACTCTGGTCAATCCCGCGTAGGCGGCAGTCAGAATTGATGGACGATCCATCACTGCCGACCGCCGACCACATGCACGCGCTCGACGCGCTCGCCCGCATCAACATGCTGTCGCTCACCTCTTCTCAGGTGGTCAGGGCAATCGACCGCATGCAGATTCGCCACCGATCGGCCCCGTCAGCGGCGTGCCGTGAGAGCCAGCCGTTTCACGTGGTTGACGTGGCCTGTGGCGGCGGCGACGTGACGACCGCCGTTGCCCGTAGGCTCAGCCGACGGCCGCCCGCGGCTGCCGGCGGCCGGCCCGTGGTGCATGTCACGGGTCTCGACATCAGCCCCCGCGCGGTCCAACGGGCCGAGCGGCACTCCCGGCAGCGTTCCGGTAGGGCATGCGTATCCTTCCGCGTGCATGACATCCTCGCCGAGGAATGTCCCCCCTGCGACGTTGCCACCGTCTCGCTCTTTCTGCATCACCTCGACGATGACGACGCCGTCCACGTGCTCCGTTCCCTTGCCCGCGCTGCCCGCGTCGGCATCGTCGCATCAGACCTGCTCCGCACCGCGGCCGGTCTCACGCTCGCCGTGATCGGCACGGCCGTGCTGTCGCGATCGCGTGTGGCCCGGGTGGACGGCCCGCTCTCTGTCAGGGCGGCTCGCACGCCCGCCGAATACCGCGTGCTCCTCGACCGCGCCGGCCTCCACCAGGCGACGGTGCATCGTGCCTGGCCACAGCGGGCGATCCTGCTCTGGACGAGGCCCTCGGGCGAGCCGTCTGCGTCTCCCGAGGCGAGCAGCCCATGACCACGTCGCAGACATCCCGCGGCCAGCCGCTCGCGGTGCCGCCCACACTCACGGCCGCGGCCGCCGCCACGATCGACTGGCACTGCATTGTGATCGGCGCAGGGCCGGCCGGCTCGGCCGTGGCGATCCGGCTGGCCCAGGCGGGCCAACGCGTGCTGCTCGTCGATCGCTCGTCGATGCCACGGCCCAAGGTCTGCGGCTGCTGCCTTTCGCCTCTGGCGATCGCGGAGCTGCGCGGCCTTTGCCCACCGGGTGCGGTGCGATCACCGCTCCCGCTGGAGGGCGTCTGCCTCCTGTCGGCGGGACGGTCGGCCCGTGTTCCGATGGCAGGCGGCGGCATCCTGTCGAGGGAAACGCTCGATGCGTCACTCGTTCGGTTGGCGATCGACGTGGGTGCAGACTGGCTGCCCGACATGCTGGTCGAGGCCATTCATGATGAGGGAGCTGCTCGCGGCGTCGCCACGCGGGACGATGGGGAAGTGGTCGTGCTTGCCCACCGGGCCACTCCCGAGGAGCCGCGGGATACCAGCCTGCTGCGGGGACGTGTGGCCGTGATCGCTGCCGGTCTGGCCGACACGATCCGCATCGTGACCGGAACCGTGACCACGACACGATCGAGGCAGCCCGCGGCCCGCCGGACTGATGCGTCCCGCGGCCGACGTGTCGCCACGGGCAGCCGCATCGGCCTTGGAGCAACACTCGACTCCGCTTCCCTTCGAGACGCCGCCGCGGTGATCAACCCGCCTCCAGGCGAACTCGTGATGGCGGTCGCCCCGCATGGCTACTGCGGCATCGTCGGCCTGGAGGACGGCCGGCTCGACCTCGCCGCCGCGGTCGATCGACGGCTGATCGCCCGAGCGGGCGGGCCCGCGGCAGCGATCACGCAACTCCTCCGCACTGCCGGCGGCGACCAACTCGGCAGCATCGGCTTCGACCGCGTGCTGGAGGCGGTTGCCGCGGCGACCTTCCGCGCCACGCCTCCGCTGACCCACCAGTCGCCGCTGCTGGGCAGCCCGTCGCGACGCATTCTCCGGGTGGGCGACGCCGCCGGCTACGTGGAGCCATTCACCGGCGAAGGCATGGGCTGGGCACTCGCCAGCGGACGGATTTTGGCAGAGTCGCTGCTCATCGACCCTGGCTCCGGTAATCTGGCCGCCGATGCCAGTCGGTATGAACACTGGCACGAGCGGCTGTTTGCCGGCCATCACGCCCGGTGCCTACGGGTGGCCAGGGGAGTCCGTCACCCGTCAGTGGTGTCCGCGGCCGTCCGGCTGGCCGCGGCCATGCCCCGGGCGGCAGCCTGGGCGCTGCCACTGGTGACCGGGGCCAGCGGCCGTTCCTGACGGTCTTGTCCGGCGGCCCGCGTGATGCTACTTCTCCCACACTCGCCGGCTTCCCCCAGCTTCAACTGAGCCAGTTTCACCCTTTCACGGGCCCGCCGTGCTGTCGTTCCTGCCGACCCGCCGTATCGCTCACTCTCTCGGGGCATTCGCCCTGAGGCTGATCGTGGTGCTGCCACTGGCGGTCGGGGGCGTTCACGCTCATGGCGAGGTTGCGGGCCAGGTGGCCGGCCAGGCCGCCACCCCTCCACGAGCCACCGTCGAGGCGATCGCGGCCCCGGTCAACCCACTGGCACCGCTCGACACGTCGAGCCCACGGGCCACGCTTCGCAGTTTCCGCAGCACCATCGATTCGATCGGCGTTTCGCTCAAGCGCGAGGGGGTGGCCGCGCAGCGGCGGACGGAAAACGCACACCGGGTCCGATTGGCGTTGACCTGCCTCGACCTCTCCGCGATCGCGCCTTCACTGGTCCGCTCGGAGGGCAGCCAGGCCGCCGTCTGCCTGAAGGAGGTGCTCGACCGCATTCCGCTGCCTCCCGATGCCGAGATTCCCGACGCGGCTGCCGTTGCGTCGACCTCCCTGAAACGCTGGCGAATTCCTGGCACCGAAATCATGCTGGTGCGGCTCGCCGACGGCAACCGCGACGGCGACTTTGTCTTCAGCGCCGAATCGGTCGCCCGGGCTGACACATTCTATAGCCGCATCCGCAGCCTGCCCTACCGGCCCGATGCCGGCAGCCCGGGCCTCCACGACTTCTATGTCGAGGCGGGCGGTTGGATGATTCCGGAGGCGGTCATCAAGGCCCTCCCGTCGTGGGCCCACACGATGATCCTCGGCGAGACCATCTGGCAGTGGGCCGCGGCACTCATGGTGGTGCTGGCAGCTATGGGCGCGGCCATCCTGGCCTGGCGAACTTCGTGTTGGCTCTCGACCACTGACCATCTGGGGTCGACCGGCGGCCTTGTTCTGCCAGCCTCTCTCGTGGCGATCAGCCTCGCCGTCGATTACCTGTTCTGCTTCCAGATTCGGCTCACCGGCGACAATCTGCTCGCGGCCAAGGTCGGCCTGCGGGTGATCACCTTGGTCGGCGTCATCTCCGGCGTGCTGGTGGCGATGTCCATGCTCTCCGATCTTTTGATCCGGGCCCGCGGCATGCGGCCCGAGGGAATCGACAGCCAGCTCATCCGGCTGGGCGGCAAGGTGGCGACGTTCCTGGTCGTTGCCTGGATCGTCATCCAGGCGGCCGACTCGCTTGGCATTCCGGTCACGCCGCTGGTGGCCGGGCTGGGCGCGGGAGGCTTGGCCGTGGCCCTCGCCTCACAATACACGCTTGAGAACCTGATTGCGGGACTCGTGATCTTTGCAGACAAGCCGGTCCGCATCGGCGATGAATGTCAATTTGGCTCGATTCGCGGCCGGGTTGAGCAGATCGGCCTGCGTTCCACACGCATCCGTGGTGAGGATCGCTCGCTCATCTCGGTGCCGAATGCCGAGTTCGCGAAGCAACAGCTGGTGAATTTCACCAGCCGTGACCACATCCCACTGAAGATTCCCGTCACGCTCAAGTCCGGGATCCCGCCGCGTCGACTCCGCGACCTGCTCTCGAGGCTGCGACAGGTGCTCATCGACCATCCGCGGCTCGCCAACCAGCCGGTCAGCGCGCGGCTCACCAGCCAAGGGCCTGATACGCTCACCGTGGAGGTATCGGCGATCGCCCTGACCGACGACGAGCAGGAGTTTGGTGCGATTCGCGAAGAAGTGCTGCTGGCGATCATGGATCTGATCAGCGGACGGGCTCTTGATCACCTGGCCGAACCAGCCGTGAAGCCATATCTGCGGACGGCAGCCTGACGGGGCCGGACCACCACGCCGGAAGCATGCATGGAACTCGCCAATCAGCTCAGACGCCGGGTCGCTATCGATCGCGTGGGGCCGGAGGTCGATGGCGGCCGCTTTGCCGTGAAGCGGATCCGCGGCGACGAGGTCGTTGTCGAGGCCGACATCATCTGCGACGGACACGAGGAGCTCGACTGCCGGCTGCACGTGCGGCATGGCGAGTCGGGGCAGTGGACGGTGCTGCCGATGGCGTGCGAGGGCAACGACCTCTGGCGAGCCTCATTCATCGCCGACCGGATCGGCCTCTGGCACTTTTTCGTGACGGCCCGCGTCGACGCCTTTGCAACGTGGCTCCGCGACCTCGGTCGCCGTGAACTCGCCGGCGAGGATCTCCGTATCGATCTCGTTGCCGGGAGCCAGATCGTCGCCGCCGCCGCCCATACCGCCCCACCGGCGATCGCCGCAGAGATCGATCTGCTGGCCCTGAGCATCCGCTCGCCGTCGTGGCAGGACGCCGTCCACAGCGACCGGCTGCGGGAACTGATGGCGGCCTATGCCGACCGTCGCGACGAAACCCGTCTCGAACAGCCGCGGCCGATCTGGGTCGACCGGGCCCGGGCCCGGCTCAGTAGCTGGTACGAGGTATTCCCACGATCCTGGGGGCGGGTGGCGGGGGAGCATGGCACGCTGTCCGAACTCGCCGAACGGCTCGACTACGTCCGCTGGATGGGCTTCGACGTGCTCTACCTTGCGCCCATCCACCCGATCGGCCGGGCCTTTCGTAAGGGACGCAACAACAGTCTCGACGCCGGGCCCGACGATGTCGGCAGCCCGTGGGGCATCGGCAGCCCCGACGGTGGTCACATGGCGATCCATCCGCAACTCGGCACGTTCGACGATTTCGAGCGGCTCAGGCAGCGGGCCGACACGCTGGGTATCGAACTGGCACTCGATCTCGCGGTGCAGTGCTCCCCCGACCATCCATGGGTTCGCGAGCATCCCGAGTGGTTTCGCCACCGGGCCGATGGCACGATCCAATACGCCGAGAACCCGCCCAAGAAATACCAGGACATCGTCGCCTTCGACTTTCAGTGCCAGCAGTGGCGGCAGCTCTGGGAGGCCCTCGCGGGCGTGGTGCGATTCTGGGCCGAGAAGGGGGTGCGGATCTTCCGCGTCGACAACCCGCACACGAAGCCGTTTGCCTTCTGGGAATGGCTCATCGCCGACATCCACCGCACGCATCCCGACGTGCTCTTTCTGGCGGAGGCCTTCACCCGGCCCAAGACGATGTATCGTCTCGCCAAACTCGGCTTCACGCAGTCCTACACCTACTTCACCTGGCGGACGGCGAAACAGGAGATGGCCGACTATCTCTCCGAGGTCAGCGCCCCCCCGATCGCCGATTTCTTCCGGCCCAACTTCTGGCCCAATACGCCCGACATCCTCCACGAAACACTCCAGCACGGCGGCCGGCCGATGTTTCTGGTGCGGCTGGCATTGGCCGCGCTCTCTGTCGGCAACTGGGGCATCTACGGGCCGGCGATGGAACTGCTCGCAGCCACACCGCGGGAGCCCGGCAGCGAGGAGTATCTCGATTCGGAGAAATACGAGATCAAGCTGTGGAACCTCGACGCTCCCGACAGCCTGGCCCCCTTCATCCGCTGCCTCAACGAGATCCGGCGGTCGGAGCCCAGCCTGGCCCGCGTGCGGCCGCCGCTCATCCAA
Organism: Pirellulales bacterium; assembly: GCA_044237545.1. GTDB lineage: Bacteria > Planctomycetota > Planctomycetia > Pirellulales > UBA1268 > CAMCQY01. The sequence continues at coordinate 2,040 of JBIIFB010000085.1, read as the reverse complement.
GAGATCGACGATCCCCATCTGCTGGCCTGGTGCCGGCATGATCCACTCAGCGGCAATCGCGTGCTCGTGGTGGTGAACATGCGGCCGGAGACATCGCGGGCCGCTCCGCTCACGCTCGACCGGGAGGCACTCGGCCTCGGCGACAGCGAGTCGCTCACGGCCCATGACCTTCTCGACGACACCGAGGAGGTCTGGAGCAGCGATTCGATCACGATCGAGTGCACACCCGAGGAGCCGGTGCGGGTCTTCCGTCTCGAGCCCCGGGCGAGCGTCTCAGCCGAGGTGCGGGCTTCATGATGGCCGACGATGCCACGGTCGCGTCCCGATTGGTGATATCGCTGCCGGCAACCCGCTGGTTTGCCGAGAAGTCGGCCACCATCGAGACGGTGGTGCTTACCGACCGCGTTGCACTCCCCGGGGATGCGGCTATCGATCTCGTCATGGCCGATGTCAGCGTGCAGGGGAGCCAAGAGCCCCGGGGGTATGTCATCGCGATCGGCCCGCAGGGGGACGACGCCGCCGGCATGCCGGCGTTTGGCTGCTGGCTGCTCGGCATGGTGCTCTCCGGCGGGTCGCTGGCAGCCGATCGCGGAACATTCGTCGGCCACCCGACAGGCGGCGTGGAGCGGGCGTCATCCCTGATCCCGTCATCCCTGATCCCGTCCGGCGCGATCACGGTCCGCCCGATCGGCGGGGATGCCTCGAACACATCGCTTGAGGTGCGGTCTGGTTCGACCGGCTGGATCATCAAGCTGCTCCGACGGTGGCGAACGGGCATCCAACCGGAGGTCGAGATCGGCGAGTTCTTCGCCGCTGCGTCACCGTGGCAGGAAACACCCCGACTCTGCGGCTGGCTGGAATATGCCACCACCGACGACCGTCTCAGTGGCGGGTCGACCGCGATTGCAACGGTGCACGAGCTTGCCCCGGGCCATACGACCGGCTGGGACCGCTTGGTGGAGCTCCTGACGGGTGGAGGGGGTCTGGCTGGACGTTCTGGCGACGAGGTTCTTGCCATCGTGGCGGCCCTCGGCCAGACGACGGGTCGAATGCATCGGGCACTCGCCGCCAGACCCGACCTGCCTGCCTTCGCAGTGGAGCCGGCGGAATCCGCCGGGCGGCGGGCAGCGGCGACGCGGATGCGCGAGCATGCGGCGGGGGTGTGTGTCACCCTTGAATCCCGGCTGCCACAGCTGGAGCCGTCGATCGCCCGTCGGTTGACAGCCATTCTGGCGGCCCGTTCGAGTCTGCTGAACCGCTTTGACGAACTGGCGACCATCGCCCTGCCGACAGCCAACATCCGCGTCCATGGTGACTACCACTTGGGCCAGGTGCTCGTGCCTGAGCGCGAGAGCACGCTCCGCTTGCCTGACCGCGACATCAAACCGCTTGTGATCGATTTCGAGGGAGAGCCGGGGCGAATGCTGGCCGAACGCCGAGCGAAGACCGCTGCCGCCAAGGACGTGGCGGGAATGTGCCGCTCATTCGACTACCTGCTGCGGCACGTGGCGAAGTCGACCGACCGGCCCTATGCCGCGGCAGACCTCGAGCGACTGGAGTCCTGCTTTCTCAACGCCTATCGCGAGGTGGCAGGCGGACAGGCCTGGTGGCCGGCCGATGACACGGCTGCCAGCATGCTGATCACGGTCTTCAAGCTCGACAAGGCGATCTACGAACTCGCCTACGAACTCGACAACCGGCCTGACTGGATCGACGTGCCACTGTCAGCGATCGAGGAGGCTGTGGCTCGCGGCACACGTGATGACAGGTCACGGACCGCATAATACGGCTCCCAGATAATCCTCGCGCGTAATCCCGTCGAAAATTTCGGCTGAGAACAGCACCTCTGCTATGTGAGGTTGGCACGCCGGGGCTGTGCGGAAGGTTCATGCAATCCCCCGATACAAGCCATGGGCGTGAGCGACGGGATTCCTTGCTGCCGATCCCCCGGCTTACGCCGGGGGCTTGTATGGGGACGTAAGCGACGGGATTCTCCGCTGTCGGGCTTCATACAAGCCCTGAGCGTAAGCGACGGGATTC
>JBIIFB010000227.1:0-4854 GCA_044237545.1 Pirellulales bacterium | reverse complement strand
AGATGCAGGCGCGCCCACAGATGCAACAGCGTCCGCAGATGCAGGCACGTCCGCAGATGCAACAGCGGCCCGGTGGTGGTGGAATGCCGAATATGTCGCGGCCTTCCCTCGCGAGCGCGGCTGGGCGGCCCCAGTCGCAACTGCAGCAGAGGCCTGGCATGGGGGCGGCCCGTCCGGGCATGGGCTCGATGCGGCCGGCGGGCACGCCAGGACTCGGTGCCGGTGGGCCAGGACTCGGTGCCGGTGGGCTGAATCGACCGAACTCGCTTCCCGGTGCCGCGGGTGGAATGACCCGCCCCGCCCCGCAGCCGGGCGGTGGCCTCGCCGGTCTTCAACGGCCGGGCGGACTGAATCGTCCCGGTGGTCTGGGAACCGGTGCCGCGAGTCGTCCTGGTGGCGGTTTTGCGAATAGCCCAACGCCTTCGTTGAGGCCTGGGCAGATCGGTCAGCGTCCCGGTGGCATGGGCGCGGGCGGCGCCTCGACGCTCCCTGGGTCGATCGGTGGCGGAATGAATGGTGGCGCCGGTGGCCGCCCCGGCTTGTCGACGCGGCCGTCAGAGAGACCGAGCCTCGGTGGTGTTGCGAAGCCGTTTCCTCAGCCTGGGCTAGGTGGCGGTGGTGTAGGTGGTGGTGGCGGCTTGAATGCTGGCAATCGTCCCACCACGCTGCCCGGCCAGATTGGTGGCGGTGTTGGTAGCGGCGGCCTCAACGGCGGAAATCGGCCGGGAGTCGGCGGGAATCGACCAGTTACGCTGCCCGGTCAGATCGGTGATGCTGGCAATCGGCCCGGCATCAACGGCAATCGGCCGGGTCGGCCTGGCATCGGTGGAAACCGTCCCGGCATCGGCAATGGCCTCGGTAACGGCATCGGCAACGGCCTTGGGAATAGTGTCGGCAATGGCATCGGCAACACCATCGGCAGTGGCAACAACATCGGCAACACCATCGGTGGTGGCGGCAACAACAACTTCAACAACATCCACGTGAACGGTGGTGGCTTGGGCGGTGGTTACGGTGGTGGCTGGGGCTATCCGGGTGGCGGGTACGGCGGCGGGTACGGCGGCGGGTATGGCGGCGGGTACGGCGGCGGCTGGGCCAACAATTGGAACAACGGCTGCGTCAATCCACACTATGGCGGCTGGTATAGCGGCTGCTGGAACGGCAACTGGGGCAACAACTACGGCGGTGGCTACGGGGGTGGCTTGTGGGCACCGCTCGCCTTCGGCGCCGCGACCTGGGGCCTGGCGTCGACAATCGGCGGCTGGGGTCTGGGCTACGATAGTTTTGGCTACGGCGGCGGGGGCTATGTAAACCCCTACTACGCTTCGATGCCTGCTGCGGTCGTGGCTTCTTCCCCCTACGACTATTCGCAGCCGGTGATCGTGAACAACTCGATCACCAACGACGGTGATCTTTCGAATGCCACCGATGCCGCGGGGGGCGTGGGCGGAAACGCAGAGGCGACGGCCGCGCCGGCCAACGACGAGGCCAATGCGGCGGTCGATGATGCACTCGCCAAGTTCAAGGCTGGCGACTATGGCGGCGCTCTCGCCGGCTTCGACCGAGCCGTGAAGATTTCGCCGAAGGATTCGGTGATTCACGAGGTTCGGGCACTGACACTGTTCGCCCTCGGCCGCTACCCCGAGGCTGCTGCCACGCTCAACTCGGTGCTCGTCACCGCCCCGGGCATGGATTGGACGACGATTAGTAACGTCTACGGATCGGTCGACGCCTACACGGCGCACCTCCGCAAACTCGAGGAGTTCTGTCGGGCCAATCCTGACAGCGGGTCTGCGCATTTCGTGCTCGCCTACCACTACCTCGTGGGCGGCCATGCCGACATGGCGGCGGAGGCGCTCAAGGTGGTCGTGGCGAAGCAGCCGGGCGACTTGGTCGCCAAGCGATTGCTCGACGCGATCACGCCTCCGGAGGAGCCGAAGGCGGAGGCCCAGCCGGCCAGCCCGTCCGCCGCTGCTTCACAAGCAGCCACTGCGGCCCCGGCCGGCCCCGAGACCGACCTTGTCGGCACCTGGAAGGCTGCCAGCGGCAAGGACTCGGTCGTGTTGACAATCACGGAGGATTCGCGGTTTACCTGGAAGGCAGCCCCTGCGGGCCGGCCCCCGATCGAATTGACCGGCACGGTGGAAACCGCCCGGGACGCGATCGCTCTCAACACCGAGAATTCGGGGTCGATGGCGGGAAAAGTGGAGTCCAAGGGGGCTGATGCCTTCGACTTCACCCTCGCCGGGGCCCCCAAGGAAGCCAAGCCGCTGGAATTCCGTCGGCAGAAATGAGGCAATCCCGCGACGCCTTCGATGGTGGCCGCTCGTTCTGCCGATGCTATAAAGGAGGGGATGCTCGATACCTGGAAGGTGTCGGGCACCGTTCTTTATCCGGACGATCCTTGGAGAGCCGCCACGATGATCGAAGCCGTCCGGCCAGATGTGGTGGTGATCGGTGGGGGCCCCTCGGGAGCCACTGTGGCGACGCTCATCGCCCAAAAAGGTTTTCGTGTCACGGTGCTCGAACGGGAGCGGTTTCCCCGCTACCACATCGGGGAGTCGCTGATCCCTGAGACATTACCCGTTCTCGCGCGGCTTGGACTTCTGGACAAAATGCGGGGCAGCCGGTTCATCAACAAGCACAGCGTGCAGTTTGTTTCGGAACAGGGGAAACTCTCGGAGCCTTTTTACTTCGCCGACTACAAGCCCGGAGAGGGCTCGCGGACCTGGCAGGTGCTCCGCGAGGAGTTCGATCAGATGATGCTCGACAATGCCCGCGAGCACGGCGTCGATGTGCAGGAGGGCGTTCGCGTAGTGGACGTGCTTTTTGAGTCTGGCCGGGCTGTTGGTGTGCGGGCGATCGACGAAGCGGGTGTTGAACGGGAGATTCGCTGCTCGGTCGTGGTGGATGCCGCGGGCCAGAGCTGCCTGATTCAGGATCGGCTGGGCCTGCGGGAGTGGGACCCAGAGTTGAAAAAGGCCGCCATCTGGACCTACTGGAAGGGGGCCAGACGGGAAACCGGTCGTGACGAGGGCGGCACGATCGTGATGCAGACCCAGGGCAAGACAGGATGGTTTTGGTATATCCCGCTCCACGACGACATCGTCAGCGTCGGAGTGGTCGCACCGTTCGACTATCTCTTCAAGGGCCGGGCCTCCAAGGACCTGGAGACGATCTATCACGAGGAAGTCGGCCGCTGCCTCGGCGTGCAGCCGAGGATCGCGACGGCCGAGCGGGTGGCGCCCTTTCGGGCCGCGAAGGAATATTCGTACCGCTCCAGGCAGGTCGCAGGGGATGGCTGGGTGATGGTGGGCGATGCCTTCGGCTTCCTCGATCCACTCTACTCGTCTGGCATTCTCCTGGCGTTGGTCTCAGGAGCCCAGGCTGCCGATGCCATTGCCGATGGACTTTCCAAGGGCGACACGACCTCCGCACAACTCGGCGCATGGGGCCCCGGCTACATCGCCGGCATGGATCGGATGCGGAAGCTGATCTGCCATTTTTATGACGGCCTGAACTTCGGCAGGTTTGTTCGGGAGCACCCCGAACGCAAGGGGCTCATCACAGACGTCCTGATCGGCGACCTCTTCAAACCCGAGATCGACTCGCTCTGGCCTCTGATGGAGGAGATGCGGGCTGCCGAAATGGCGGTCGCACGGCCTGTGGAAGTGGCCTCAATATCCTAAAATGCCGAAAAATTGACCATTCGCGAACCATGGGGTATGCCTGAGCGTAGAGATGACGACATCTCTCCCGGAGCTCCATCATGCGAATGCCGTCACTCTTCCCATCCCGTCAATCTGTCGGTGAGACGCGTTCCGTTGGGACCCGGCGAGGTGCGCTCCGCTCCCGAGGTGCGCTCCGCTCGGGCAGACGGGGGCTCGGATCGTGGGAGCGGCTGGGGCTTGGGCTCGGAGATCTCGAGCAACTCGAGCAGCGGGCTCTGATGGCAGCCGACCTTGTCGTGTCGCTCAACGACAATATCGCGGAGAACGTAGACCGCACATTTTATTCGCCGGCCTCCCAGGTGATCTACACGCTCACCGTCGAGAACAGGGGTGACGCCACCGCCGCCAACACCCTGCTGACAACATCGCTGGCGAGTGCCATCACGCAGCAGACCTGGACGGCCGCCTATACCGGTGGCGGCACCGGGCCGGCGTATGGCTCGGAAAATCTCAACACACAAATCACACTCCCGGCCAACGGCAAGGCGGTGTTTACGATCGTCGCGACCGTGGGGGCCGCAGCCACAGGGGATCTCGTCAGTTCGGCCACGGTGGCAACCGCCCCCGGTGAGACGAATACCGCAAACAACACCGCGACCGATACAGACCGGCTCGTGCCCCGGTCGCTGGTCGTCACCGATGATGCCGGGTGGTCGAGCACGTCGCTCGTGCGGCTGGTCAATCAGACGACCGGAGCTGCAATCGCAGAAGCTTCGGCGTTTGGCCCGAACTTCAAGACCGGCGTGCGGACGGCCGTGGGCGATCTCGACGGCGATGGCAAGGTGGAGGTGGTGGCGGTGCCCAACTATGGCCGCGTCGCCGAACTCGTCGTCTTTCGGCAGGACGTGGCTCCCAACGGCACGGTCACGCTCGTGAAAGACCTGCGTTACAGCCTGCAGCCCTTTGGCCCCGGCTACAACCGCGGCCTCAACGTGGCTGTTGGTGATTTCAATGGCGACGGCCTCAACGACATCGCCGTCGCCAAGGCATTCGGGCCCGGCGTCGTGAAGCTCTATCAGTCGACCCCGACGGCCCCGGGCGGACCGCTGACGTTCTCCAAGTCATTCGTGCCATTTGCCACAGCCACGGGCGGCGTCACGATCGCAGCGGGCGATTTCGGAAC
>JBIIFB010000083.1:0-15719 GCA_044237545.1 Pirellulales bacterium | reverse complement strand
ATACCCATCCTCCATGTTTGACTGGATCGAGCGGGGTTCCTACCTCGGCATCGTGGTGTTCCTCGCGCTCACGGGCATCGGACTGCCTGTGCCGGAGGAAGTGCCGATCATCGCCGCCGGCGTGGCCAGCAGGCTGTCGCAACTGCGGTGGTATTACGCGTTGCCCGCCTGCATGGTTGGCGCTCTGCTCGGTGACAGCCTGATGTATGCCATCGGCCGCTTCTTTGGAGCCCGGATTCTGAAGGAGCATCCCTGGTGGTCGGGCTTTCTCACCCCGGAGCGAGAGCGAACGATCGAGGAACTGCTTCGCAAGCACGGAATCAAGGCGTTTTTCGTGGCCCGGTTTCTCGTGGGGCTCCGCAGCCCCTTCTATCTGACGGCGGGCATTCTCAAGGTGAAATACCGCTGGTTCCTGCTGGCGGATTTCATCTGTGCTTCGATCGTGATCGGGGGCTTCTTCGGGCTTGCCTACCTGTTCGGCGAACGGATCACCGGCCTCATTCAGTTGGCAACCCACGGATTTACCGCGATCACGATCGCCGTGGCGGTCGTGGCCCTGACGGTGATCGCCTTCTTCTCCTTCCGGCAGCGACGCATTCGCATGCTCGACCAGGACCCCGAATCGCTGTTCGAAAACCGTGAAATTCTCCTCGGCCCCGCGGCCGACCGGATCGCCGATGCCGTGGCCCTCGGCGACAGTCGCCACGGCGACCGCGAAAAGCAGCCGGGGCTGCCGCACGACTGACGGGCCCAAGCCGTCGCGTCACGGTTTGAGCGTGTCCGATGCCCCCTCCCCCGTGGCGGCAAGTTTTCAACGTGTCCGTGTCCCCTGTGGCGGCAAGTTTTCAACGTGTCCGTGTCCCCTGTGGCGGCAAGTTTTCAACTTGTCCGTTGCTTCTACAACCCGGATTCCGCAAGTTGAAAACTCGCGGCCACGTGGGACCAGCGCTGGATTCCGCAAGTTGAAAACTCGCGGCCACGTGGGACCAGCGCTGGATTCCGCAAGTTACAAACTCGCGGCCACGTGGGAACCAGCGCTGGATTCCGCACGTTGAAAACTCGCGGCCACGTGGGGCGGATTCCGCGCGTCAGATGCTCGTGGCCACGGGATTGATGCGGGAAGAGTCCTGGGTGCAACGGTCGTGCCGGTCGTGCCGGCGCGAGGGCACCGTCTGGAGAAGATTGTCGCCCTGCGTCGACTTTGCTGTCGCCCGTTTGCGACCTAGGAACATGTGGAGACTTTTCTCGTCACCCCATTCGTTCCCAGGATGCCACCATGATCCGTCCCGCGACGCCGACCGATCGTCCCTCCAGTTTGGGCCGTGTTCTCGTCGTCGATGACGATCGCCGCGTGGCCTCCCAGACCGCTCAATGGCTCTGCAGTCTCGGCTGGCATGCCAGTGCCGTCGGCAATGCAGACGAAGCGTTGCCGCTCCTGGGCCGCGAACCGTATGCCGCCTGCATCGTCGACGGCCTGCTGGCCGGGGGCGGTGCCGCTCGGATCGCGGCCACCCTGAGGCTCGCAGCGGGCCAGACTGGGTTCGTGGCCACCGCTCCGGCGGCCTCGGCAGCCGCGGTGGCTGCCGCGATCGCCCCCGATCAAGTCGTGCATGCCCCGGCCCGCGATGCCGACATGCTGGCCGCGATTGAGGCCGCGATCGCCGCAGCGGCGGCGCGTGCCAAGGCTGCTGAGGCCCGCCCGCCCGTGCCGAAACTCCTCGGGGCGGCGCCAGCCATGCAGCGAGTGATCGACCTCGTGACCCGGCTCGCCGACGCCCCGGCCACGCTGCTCATCACCGGCGAGAGCGGCACGGGCAAGTCGCTGCTGGCCCGCGAGATTCACCGGGCGAGTCGGCGTCGCACGGGGCGATTTGTCGAGGTGGCCTGTGGCTGCCTGAGCGAAACGCTCTTGGAGAGCGAACTCTTCGGCCATGTGGCCGGCGCGTTCACCGGGGCCACGGCCGACCGCGACGGAAAATTCCTGCAGGCCGACGGCGGCACGATTTTTCTCGACGAGATCGCCACCGCCACGCCCTCCATGCAGGTGAAACTGCTGCGGGTGCTCCAGGATCTGCGGTTCGAGGCGGTGGGAGGCGCGAAGACGCATGCGGTCGACGCTCGCGTCATTCTGGCGACCCACGAAAACCTCGCCGCACTGGTAGCCGCGGGACGGTTTCGGGCTGATCTGTTCTGGCGGGTCAACGTGATCACGATCGAGATGCCGGCCCTGCGTGACCGGGCCGCCGACATCCCGGTGCTCGCGGCACATTTTCTGGCTGCGACGGTGGCCCGCGGCGGCCGCAGCGTGGAGGGGTTTTCACCCGCGGCGATCGAATTGCTGACGCGGTATCGATGGCCGGGGAACGTTCGTGAACTCGAGCATGCCGTGGAATACGCGGTCTTTCTTGGACACGGGGAGAGGATCGCGGCGACCGACCTGCCGCCGGCGGTGCAGAACGGCGTTGGGCGTGACGTCGCCGGTGGGCCGCTGGACGCGGCGGACGATGTGGCGGATGCGGTCGGCACGCTCAAACGCTCGATGGCCGATCCGGAACGGCGGCTGATCATCGAGGCTCTGGAGCGGCACAGCTGGCGCCGGGATGCCGCCGCGAGGGCGCTCGGGATCAACCGGACCACACTCTATAAGAAGCTCAAGCGTTTGGGGATGAACCTCGCCGAAATGCAGCCGGACCGATAGCCGTTGCCCGCAGCCCGCTCCCATAAAAGCCCTCGGCGTAAGCCGGGGGATCGGATGCCACGGGAGGTCCCATCGCTTACGCTCCGGGCTTGTATGGGGCGTGGGGCACGGGAGGTCCCATCGCTTACGCTCCCATAAAAGCCCTCGGCGTGAGCCGGGGGATCGGATGCCACGGGAGGTCCCATTGCTTACGCTCCGGGCTTGTATAGGGCGGCGGGAACGTAAGATCCCATCGCGTACGCTCCCATAAAAGCCCCCGGCGTGAGCCGGGGGATCGGATGCCACGGGAGGTCCCATCGCTTACGCTCCGGGCTTGTATGGGGGCGTGGGGCACGGGAGGTCCCATCGCGTACGCTCCCATAAAAGCCCTCGGCGTGAGCCGGGGGATCGGATGCCACGCCGGGCGTCGCGTCAAACGTCGGGCCGACACAATCGCTTACGCTCCGGGCTTTTATGGGGGCGTGGGGACCCGCTTCAAAATGCCGCCGGTTTCGGTCATACTCTGCGTTCCGCCCAACACACATGCCCGGATGACCACCGGACGACTACAGGAGAAGTTTCCCAGGATGTTCCGCAACCTCAGCACGTTTGGCCTGCCGCTTTCCGGACGCCCCAGCGAACTCATCGAACTGGCCCTGTCGTTCGGCTTCGATGCCATGGATATTGACCTCGTCGATTTCCAGCAGCAGGCGGAGACATTCGGGGTGCCGCACGCGCGGCGGCTGATGGTCAGCGCACGGCTCAAGTGCGGCGTGTTTCGGCTGCCCGTAACGCTCGACGGCGACGACGCAACGTTTCAGGCCGAACTGGCCGCCCTGCCAAAACGTCTGGAGTTTGCACAGGCCACCGAGGCCACCCGCGCCGTCGCTTCGGTCGCGGCCGCCTCCGACGAGCATTCGTTCAAGGACTTCTTCGAGCAATACCGCACGCGTCTCGACACGCTCGGTGGTGTGCTCGATTCCCATGGCATCTCGCTCGGCCTGACGATCACGCCCGAAGCAGAGGCCCGCGCGGACAAGACACATCAGTTTATTCACACCTTCGAAGGCCTGCTGGGGCTGCTGGCGGCATCGCACCCCCGGATTGGTGCCGTGGTCGATTCATGGGCCCTGCACATCACGGGCGAACCTCTCGAGATGATCACGAAAGTGCCGAAGGGGCGGATCGTGGAAGTGCGGCTGTCCGACTGCCCCCGCGACATTCTTGCGGCGGAACTGGTGCACTCCCAGCGTCTGATGCCCGGTGAGACCGGCGTCATCAATTCCGCAGAGGTGCTGACGCAGGCTCAAAACGCAGGGTTTGACGGCCCGGTAACGCCGTGGGCCGATCGCTCCACCCTGGCCGGTCGGGGACGGGAACGGATCGTGAAGGTGGCTGGTGATCGGCTGGAAGCAGCCTGGCGCGAGGCCGGTATGACGATCGCGCCGCGGTGGTTCACGCCCGTCGCCAAGGACGCCTTCGGCCGACCGATCAACGAGGAAGTGTTCATCGGGGCCGAGTAACGGCTGCGGGGACACGGACAAGTTAAAAACTTGCCGCCACGAGGAGCGAGGACACGGACAAGTTAAAAACTTGCCGCCACGAGGAGCGGGGACACGGACACGTTCAAAACGTGCCGCCACAGGCTGCGGGGTGTTCAAGCCCCTTCCCGAATCCATGTCACCTTTGGTGAACCTCCGCCGTCGGTGGCGGATCCGCGGATGAACTCCGACACATACCGCAGGGTTTTGCCAGGCCGGTCTGGGTCCCGGAAAGAATCACCCTTCTGCAGGATCGGCAGTTGGTCGGGCATGCCGCCGAAGGCCCGCGTGCCGGCGGCCTGACACGGATACCACCAGCCCTGGCCGTCGGTATCGACGAGATAAAACTCAGGGTAGCAGTGGCCCTCTACCCAGACGGTCCGCGCGGGGATGCCCTCGGCACGGGCCATCGCGATGAAGAGGCAGGTGAGTTCCTCGCAGTCGCCCCAGCCGTCGGCCAACGCCCGCGCGGCTCCCTTGAGATCGCCGTTGCGGTATTCGACCTTTTCACGAACCGTGTCGTAGATCGCCTCGACCTTCTGCCAACCGTCGAGGTCGGCGCCGGTCGCCTTTGCCAGTTTGAGGATCTTCGGATGACGCGTTTCAATGTATGGGCTCGCTCCGAGCAGGGCCCGCAGCGCCCGATCGGGCTTCTGCGGGATCGCCAGCGGCGAGGGATCGGCGGGCGGAAGGATCGATCGGCGTTCGAGCGAAAACGTGACAATGGCCTGCGCCTTGTCGCCGGCGGGAAGATCGGGGATCTCCACGATCATCTGCTTCACCCCACCCGGCAGCGTCCGGTACCGCAGGCTGCGGACGTCGGGCGAGACGTCCTCCTGCACGATCTGCACCTTCTGTTCCGGCCAGTCCGCGGGCACGGGCAGGGTGGCGTAGATGCCGCGACAGGGCCCCCCCTCGGCCGTCACCGACACACCGACCCGGTATCTCTGCGTTCTGGCGTCGCCCAAGGTCGGGGCAGCTGAGCCCGTCTCCGGGGCAGCGAACTGGGCCCGGGACGGTGTCGTCGTGGCAATGACCGCCAGGGCGACCAGGCCGGTCCAGAACAGCCGAAGGGGTTGAAAACGTCTCATAGGTTCTCCATCGGCCGCGTCCCGGGCCCGACTCCTGGCCGGGATCCGCCTTGACGATCGGGAAATCTGGGGTGATGAGGGCAAACACTCGATTGTTCAGCAGTCGGTGTGCTGCTACACTCCGTGGCTCGATACACCGTGGCCCGCTTGTCTTCCTCCTCCAACCCGTTTACCCCAAAACCCCTCACGCATGGTCAACCGCAACCTCATTCGCGAACTTGAACTCGGAGACGAACTCGATCAGGAACTTGAACTCGCCATGGCCGGCGCCGAGGCGGGCGAATACTCGATCGGAACCTCCACGCTGGCGGTCAACTCGGTGCTCGAGGGGAGGGTGTTGCGGGTCGACGATGAATTCGTCCTCGTCGACGTCGGTTACAAGAGCGAAGGGCATATCCCGCGGAACGAATGGGACGAGTCGGAACCACCGCCGCAGGTGGGCGACATCGTCAAGGTGCTCCTCGAGGAATTCGAGGAAGGCCAGGTCGAGGAACAGCGGGGCCTGATCACGCTCTCCAAGCGGAAGGCCCGCCGGATCGAAGACTGGCTGCGGGTGATGGAGAGCGTTCATGAAAATGACGTCGTCACCGGCTTTGTGACCCGCAAGATCAAGGGTGGACTGCTGGTCGACATTTCGGGGGTCAACGTCTTCCTGCCCGCGAGCCAGGTCGACATCCGCCGTCCTGCCGATATCGGCGACTATTGCGGCCGGGCGATCCAGTGCCTCGTGCTGAAGATCGACGAGGCGAGGCGGAACATCGTCGTGTCCCGTCGGGCGCTCATCGAACAGGAGCGGGCCGAGCGGAAGAAGCAGCTCATGGAGACGCTCGAGGTGGCCCAGATCCGCCGCGGTGTCGTCAAGAATATCGCCGACTTCGGTGCGTTCGTGGATCTCGGCGGCATCGACGGTCTGCTGCACATCACCGACATGAGCTGGGGCCGCATCGGTCATCCCAGCGAGATGGTGCAGATCGATCAAGAGGTCGAGGTTCAGGTTTTGCACATCGATCGCGAGCGGGAGAAGATCGCGCTGGGCATGAAGCAGCGAACGGCCAGCCCGTGGGCGAAGGTAGCCGACAAGTATCCGGTTGGCACCGTCTGCAAGGGGTCGGTTGTCAATGTGATGAGCTACGGAGCCTTCGTGAAGCTGGAAGACGGCGTCGAGGGGCTTGTGCACATCAGCGAGATGAGCTGGACCAAGCGGGTCAGCCATCCCAGCGAACTGGTCAAGCCGGGCGACGAGGTCGAGGTGGTCGTGCTCGCCATCAACAAGGAGAAGCAGGAAATCTCGCTGGGCATGAAGCAGACCCAGCAAAACCCGTGGGAAAAGGTGGCCGCCGACTACCCGCCGGGCGGGATCGTCAAGGGTGTGGTCCGCAACCTCACCAATTACGGTGCCTTCATCGAGATCGACGATGGCATCGACGGCCTGCTCCATGTGACCGACATGTCGTGGACGCGGAAGGTGACGCATCCCAGCGAAATGCTGGAGAAGGGGCAGGAGGTCGAGTGCAAGGTGCTCTCGGTCGACCAGCAACGCCGTCGCATCGCCCTTGGACTCAAGCAGATGGCCGATGATCCGTGGTCGACTGACATTCCGCATCGGTATAAGACCGGCGATGTCGTGAAGGGCACGGTCACGAAGATCACGAACTTCGGTGTGTTCGTGGGGCTCGAGGATGGTCTCGAGGGCCTGCTGCACATCTCTGAACTGTCGGAAGACAAGATCGAGAACGCCGAAGAGGTTGTGAAGGTGGGCGATCCGCTGGAGGTGAAGATCCTCCGTGTCGACACGGAGGAGCGGAAGATCGGCCTCTCGAAGAAGCGGGTCGGCTGGTCAAGCGATCGCGAGGCTCAGGAAGCCACCGAAGAGGCATAAGTCGGGGCACTCGGGACCGGTCCGGTATCTCATCTCGGGCTCAGTCAACTGGCTGCGTCAGCGGGCCGGGATGCCGAACGCCAAGATCGTGCCGACATGCTCCTCGCTGCCAAGGCCGTTGACTCCGTGGAGCGGAGCGATGCGGAGCGTGCTTCCCTTGGTGATGCACGAGGCGGCGTTCCGCGTGATCACGACCCGGCGGGGAGCTGCATGGACGGTTGTCGCCCCGGTTCCAGGAGCCCCGACAGTCCCATGAACCCCGACAGCCCCGACAGTCAGGGCCGCATGGCGATGCTCCAGGGCTTCGCCAGAAATCGGATCGATGATGTCGAGGGCAATGAGATCGACGCTGCGTGCGGAAGCACCGGGCCTGCGTATCCAGATGAGGAGTCGGCTGCCGGCCGTCACCTGACGAAGGTCGATGCTATCGGGACCCGAGGCCGGCGGTGCCGGCACGAAGACGGCCCGTCCGACCGGTGCATCGGCCCTGGCTTCCGGGGCCATCGACCGCGTCGGCTCAGATGCTGATGCCGCTGGGGTGTCTGGGGTCGGGGCCGGAGCCGTTGCGGCCTGCGGGACCGCGGGGGATGGGGCAGCCTCGGGCCGAGCGACAGGGGATGCTGTCGGCGCGGATGGCAACGCGGATACCGCTTCGCTGGTGGGCTCTACGGCCATCTCCGATGGCACCGTCCGGGCATCGAGAAGCCGTCGGCCACGGTCGGCAAGACGGCCCACGTCGCCGGTGAGCGTGAACCCTCCGGCGACGATCCCGAGTGCGGCACATTTGGCGAGAAAAGACTGCATGGTACTCCTGAGGCACGGCCTGAAAGGCCCGCCCGCAAGTATGCACCGTCTGGCGGCACGGGCCGCCGGCGAAGGTGCAGGGCCGCGATTTCCGTCTGGCGTGCTCGCCGTATGGTGACGGTTATGCCTGCGGCAACGCTACAGGGCAGCCAGAGCCGCCAGTACCTGCTCGTCGTGGCCGTCTGCCCGCACGGCCTTGAAGACCTTTGCCACCTTCCCGTCGGCGTCGATGATGAAGGTGCTCCTGGCGATGCCCATCGACTTCTTGCCGTACATATTCTTCTCCCGCCAGGCACCGTATTTCTCGGCGACCTTGTGATCGACGTCGGCCAGCAGAGTGAACGGCAGTTTGTATTTCTGACGGAATTTCTCATGGCTCTCGGGGTCGTCCGGGCTCACGCCCAGCACCACCGCCTTGTGCCTGGCCAGCTTCGCCATCGCGTCGCGAAACCCGCAGGCCTCCTTCGTGCAGCCGGGGGTGTCGTCCTTGGGGTAGAAATAGAGGACCGCCGGGGCACCCCTGAGGCTGGAAAGCTTGAGCGTGGTGCCGTCGTGCGTGGGCAGCGTGAAATCGGCCGCCTTCGAACCTTCCTCGATCCAGTCAGCCATGGCAACGAACTCCGTGAACGGGTGTGGGGATGGGTAGATGACCGATCGTTCTAACGACGCAGGCTTCGATCGGCCAGTGAGGCGGCCGACTGAACCGCATGCGCAGGTGCGGACGACGCTGCTGACGCCCGCGGGCCGGGGCGCTCTGGCGGTGGTGGGCATGGCCGGAGCCGGGGCTGTGGAACTGGTGTCCCGGCTCTTTTCCCCGCGAGGCGAGACACCGTTGGCCGGCCGGCCCGCCGGGGCCGTCGTTTTTGGCCGCTGGGGTGATACCGCCGAGGGAGCGGGCGAGGATCTGGTCGTCGTCTACCGGAGCGATGACGATCTGGAGATTCATTGCCACGGCGGGCTCGCGGCGTCGGAGGCCGTCATCGCGAGCCTTGAGGGGCTGGGTGCCGTGCGTCAGTCGTGGCCGGAGTGGCTGCGGGCTGGCGGCATGACGGAGATTGAAGTCGAGGCCCGCGAGGCGCTGGCCGTCGCCGGTGGACCGAAGGCGGCACGGATCCTCGCCAGGCAGCTGACGGGCCTTCTTCAGGTGGAACTCGAACGGGTGCGGCGGCTCATGCAAGATGGCCATCTGGCTCTGGCACGGGCCGCCCTCGACCGGCTCGCCCGCGGGTCGCGTGTCGGCCTGCGGCTGGTGCGGCCATGGCGGGTTGTGCTGGCGGGCAGCGTCAACGCCGGCAAGAGCAGCCTCATGAACGCTTTGGTCGGCTATGCCCGCAGCATCGTGTCGCCGGAGCCTGGAACCACCCGCGACCTGCTCCAGACGCGAATCGTCATCAACGGTTGGGAGGTCGATCTGGTCGACACGGCCGGGCTACGGGATGCGGCTACCGCTGCCGGGGCAGGGGGCGATGCCGCCAGCGCTGTCGAGCGAGAAGGCATGGTCCGCGCGGTTGCCGCCTGCGCCGATGCCGATCTCGTACTGCGTGTGGTTGATGGCCGGGAGGCGATCGCCGCGGGAAGGCTGGCACCGGAAGCCCCCGGCGAGCTGCTGGTCTACTCGAAGGCCGACCTCACCGAACGGGGCAGGGAATCCGCTCCGGGCAGGGAATCCGCTTCGGACAGGGGATCCGCTCCGGGCAGGGAATCCGCTCCGGGCAGGGGATCCGCTTCGGGCAGGGGATCCGCTTCGGGCAGGGAATCCGCTTCGGGCAGGGGATCCGCTCTGGACAGCCCTCCCTGGTTGAGCAGCAGTTCAAGCCTCTGGACGAGCGTGGTCAGCGGCGAGGGCATCGAGAAGCTGGCGGCAGGCATCGTGCGGCGGCTCGTTTCGGAAGAGGCCGACGAACCGGACCTGCTGAGTGGGCCCGTGCCCTTTACACCGCGGCAGGTCGCGGCCGTGGCGGCGCTCGACGCAGAGTGTGCGTCCCTCTCCGAGGCCGTAGGTTTTCAGCCGGGATGTTGTCGCGAAGCGGATTCCGCAAGTTAAAAACTCGCGGCCACATGCGCTCCTCCTCGTGGCGGCACGTCAGGAACGAGTCCGTGTCTCTCTCCTACCGTGGCGGCAAGTTTTCAACTTGTCCGTGTCCCCTCGCGGATTCCGCAAGTTAAAAACTTACGGCCACATGCGCTCCTCCTCGTGGCGGCAAGTTTGTAACTTGTCCGTGTCCCCTCGCGGATTCCGCACGCTGAAGCCGCGCGGCCACAAGGTCGGCGTCAGTCGTCCTCGTCCTTTGCGTCGGCCGTGCGGCCGCGGACGTAGAGCCGGATCGGCACCTCACGAAAGGGTGTCACTTTGCGGAGCGCACCAATCAGATAGCGTTTGTAGCCCTCCGAAATGCTCTTCGGCGCGCTCGTCGAGAGCACGATCGTAGGCGGCGCGATCTCCACCTGCGTGGCGTAGTAGATCCGCACCGGCCGGCCGCGGGGGTCGGCGGGCGGCGGGTTGGCCTCGATCACCTCCCGCAGGATCGTGTTGAGCTTCGCCGTCGAGACCCGCTCGTGGCTCTGCCGATAGAGCCGCTGTGCCGTGTCGACGACCGCCTTCACATTGCGGCCGCTCGTCGCCGTCACGAAGGCGACCGGTGCCCAGGGCATCGTGCGGAAGGTGTCCCGCAGATACTCGGCCCACTCGCCCCGCTCGACATCAGCCGCATAGAGATCCCACTTGTTGACGACAAACACCACCGGCTTCGCCTCCTCCGTGATGGTGTCGGCCAGCTGCTTGTCGACGCGGCCCACCGGCTCCGTGGCGTCGAAGAAGAGTAGCACGACGTCGGCGCGGCGGATGCTCCGCTGGGCACGGTGCGTGGAGTAGAAGTCGATGTCGGTGGTGCGGCTCTTTGATCGCCGCAGACCGGGCGTGTCGATGGCGAGGAACGAATGGCCGTCGATCTCGAAACGCACGTCGATCGAGTCGCGGGTCGTGCCAGCCACGGGGCTCGTGATCACCCGCTCTTCGTGGGCCAGGCTGTTGACAAACGTGCTCTTGCCCACGTTGCGCCGGCCCACCATCGCGAGTTTCATCTCCGGCAGTTCCGCGGAGGGCTCTTCCACGTCGGCCGCCGACTCCGGCAGCCGGGCGAGGATCGCATCAACCAGCGGTTCGCGGTTGCGGTGTGTCCGGGCGCTGACGATCAGCGGCTCGCCGAAGCCGAGCACGGCGAACTCATGGGCATGGTTGTCGAGCTTGGCGTCGTCGGACTTATTGGCGACGAGCAGCACCGGCCTGCCGATTTTTCGCACGCGGGCCGCCACCTCGTGATCGGCCGCCACCAGGCCGGTGCGAACGTCGACGACCAGAAGCACGACCGCCGCCTCGACGAGTCCCGTCTCGATTTGGGCGTCGATCCGGGAGGTGAGGCCGTCAGGGTCATCGAACCCCATGCCGCCGGTATCGACCAGATCGATTGTCCGTCCCTCCAGCGACAGCCTTTGCACGAGCCGATCGCGTGTCACGCCTGCCGTCGGATCCTCGATCGCGATTCGCTTCTCCACCAGCCAGTTGAAGAGGGTGGACTTGCCGACATTCGGTCGGCCGACAATGGCGATCTTCGGGATCAAGGCTGCGTCTCGGGCGGATGGTGCCGGGGGGGGTTCAGTGACCGGCCACGCCCGATCGGAGGGCGCGACCAGCACGCCACGCCCGTTAGCTTACCCTGACGCCCGGGAATTGCTGGCAGGGGGTGTTTTCTCGGCGGTAGATTTCTTGGTAGCCGTTTTCTTGGTGGCCGGCACCATTTTCAGGACGGCGTCGCGGGAGACAGGGCGGATGACGCCGTGTTCGGTGATGATCGCCGTGATCAGCCGGGCCGGCGTGACGTCGAACGCCGGATTATAGGCCCGCGCACCGTCCGGCGCAGCCTGCACTCCGAGCGGACGCAGCACTTCCGCAGCCGCCCGCTCCTCGATCGGGATGTCGTCGCCGGTTTCGAGCGACAGGTCGAATGTGCTCGACGGCGCCGCCACAAAGAAGGGCACGCCATGGGCCTCGGCCAGCACCGCGAGGCCGTAGGTGCCGATCTTGTTTGCGGTGTCGCCGTTGGCCGTGATCCGGTCGGCGCCGACGATGCAGGCCGCGACCCGCCCGGTCCGCAGGAGTTGCGCGGCGGCCGAATCGACGAGCACGGTCACCGGAATGCCCCGCTCGACGAGTTCCCAGGCCGTGAGCCGGGCTCCCTGAAAGAGCGGTCGCGTCTCGTCGGCGAAGACGTCGAACCGCCGACCCAAGTCCCAGGCGGTCGTGATCACCGCCAGCGCCGTCCCATCGCCGCCGGTGGCAAGACCGCCGGTGTTGCAATGCGTGAGCACGCCCCCCTCGGGCAGGATCGCCGCGCCATGCCTGCCGATCGCGGCGCAGAGTTGCCGATCCTCCGCGTGGATGCCCCTGGCCTCGGCCAATGCCGCCGCCGCCAGCATTTCCGCGGAAGCGTCGTCCGGCAGGCTGGTCAGCGTGTCGATCACCCGCATGACCGCCCAGCGAAGATTCACGGCAGTCGGCCGGGCACAGGCGAGCAGTTCGCCCCGAGCCAGCACATGGGCCCGTGCCCCCTCCGGCGAGAGCCCCGCATCAACGGCCTCGGCCGCCGCGACCGCCAGACCGTAGGCACCGGCGATGCCGATCGCGGGTGCGCCGCGGACCCGCAGCGACTGGATCGCCTCCACCAGCGTGTCGACGTCGCGGCAGGCGATCCACTCGTGCCGCGTGGGCAGAAGAGTCTGGTCGACGATTTCAAGATGGCCGAAGGCGGGCCCACCTGCGGCGGAAGCCTGCCAGCGACAGGCGGCGGGAATCATCACGGTTGCTGGACCTGCTTTCTTGATGTCATCGGACCGTAGGGCAAGCCGAACGCCTCGGCCACGGCCCGGTGGACGAGCGCCCCACGATACACGTTTACGGCCGACAGCATCGCAGGACTGTCGGCAGCCGCCGCCTCGACGCCCTGCGTCGCCAGCTGAAGCACGTAGGGCAACGTGGCGTTGCAGAGGGCGTAGGTACTCGTGCGGCCGACGGCGCCCGGCATGTTCGTCACGCAGTAGTGGACGATGTCGTCGACCACGAAGGTCGGATCGGCGTGGGTCGTCGGCCGGCTGGTGGCGACGCAGCCGCCCTGGTCGATCGCCACGTCGATGATCACGGCGCCGGGCTTCATGAGCTTGAGATCGTCCCGTTCGACGAGATGCGGCGCCCGTGCACCGGGGATCAAGACGCTGCCGATAACGAGGTCGGCACGGGCGATCTGCTCCCGGATCGTGTGCCGGTCGGAATAGAGGCAGTCGATGTTCGGCGGGGTGACGTCGTCGAGATACCGCAGCCGCTCGAGATTCGTATCGAGGAGGCCGACGTTCGCACCGAAGCCGGCGGCCACCTTGGCGGCATTGGCCCCGACCGTTCCCGCCCCAAGTACGGTCACCTGGGCTGGCGCCACCCCCGGCACACCGCCGAGCAGGATGCCACGCCCCATCTGCGGCTTCTCGAGATACTTTGCCCCCTCCTGAATGCTCATCCTTCCGGCCACCTCGCTCATCGGGATCAACAGCGGCAGACGACCCCGGTCGTCGCGGAGCGTCTCGTAGGCCACGGCGGTGGCGCCGGTGGCGAGAAAGCCCTCCGTCAGCCCGCGATCGGCAGCGAAATGAAAGTAGGTGAACACCGTCTGGCCGGGCCGGATGAGCTTCAGTTCCGGGGGTTGGGGCTCCTTCACCTTCACGATCAGATCGGCCGCGCCAAACACCTCGGCGGCCGTATCGACAAGCGTTGCACCGCAGGCGGCATAGGCCTCGTCGGCAAGGCCCGAGCCAGATCCGGCCGAGCGTTGCACGAGCACCCGGTGGCCGGCCCGGACAAGTTCTTCAACGCCCACCGGGAGCATCGACACCCGGTATTCGTCCTTTTTTGTTTCCTTCGGGATGCCGACGATCATCGATGGGTGTTCCGATAGTGGTGTACGAAACGCCGACGCGTCGACCGTGGCAACGAGCCTGAGGGCGATTTGTGCCGGGCTTCTTGGGGAGACATGGAAATTATCGATGCTGAGGAGCCGGTCGGGGGCACGCGCAGGAGCCGGTGAATTTTGCGACTCACAAGCGACTACCCATCGTCCACGAGCCTCCTGTAGCAAAATCCGCCGGCGATCGAGCATGCCACCGCCGGCGAACCAGTGTGGGCTGCTTTATGCCGATCTATCCGACGACTCACGCCGAAAGCCCAACGACCCGAAGCCCCGACCACCGAAGGACCCACTACGCGATCTTATAGCTGGCGG
The DNA here is from genome assembly GCA_044237545.1 of Pirellulales bacterium. GTDB lineage: Bacteria > Planctomycetota > Planctomycetia > Pirellulales > UBA1268 > CAMCQY01. The sequence continues at coordinate 1,407 of JBIIFB010000083.1, read as the reverse complement.
GCATCGGGAGCGGGTAGTTGCCGTCCTTGTCAGGCACGACCGGTGGCGTGGCCTCCCACGACAGGTTCTCCGGCATCGTGCGGAAGTTGGTCTTCAGCACGTCGTTGTAGCTCACCTGCTTGCCCGTGTAGGTGGCCGTCCGGCCGAGCACGGCCGAGAAACTCGACGTCGTGCCGTAGTAGGCGTTGTTGAGGGGCTTGTCGTTGCGGATCGCGTCGTGCAGTTCGTCATGCTCGACCTGATAGGCATTCGCCGCCTTGCCGTCGTACTTCCAGAGCACCTTACCCGAGCGGTCGGTGATCTCGCCGATCTTCACGAAGCCCTTCGTGCCCTGGAATTCCTCGTTCACGCGGCCGTCGCCGCCGGGGAACTGCCGGCACTGGCTGGCAATCCGCACGCCGCCCGGATAGGTGAAGTTGACCGAGTGATGGTCGTAGATCTCGCTCGGCTGGCCCGGCACGCGATTCTGGCGGCCGCCGACGCCGTAGGCCGACTCGGGCAGTTTGTCGAGGAACCAGTTGGCGACGTCGATGTTGTGGACGTGCTGCTCGCAGATGTGGTCTCCGCAGAGCCAGTTGAAGTGGTACCAGTTGTGGACCTGGAACTGCATCTCGGTGGCCTTCTCCTGCCGCGGGCGATACCAGATGCCACCGCCGTTCCAATAGACCTGTCCGCCGATGATGTCGCCGGCGAGGCCCTCGCGGACCTGGGCGAGCGTTTGGCGATACTTGTCGTCGTAATGCCTCTGCAGGCCGACGACGACCTTGAGCTTCTTTTCGTCCGCCAGCTTGGCCGCCTGCATGCAGAGGTTGGCGCCGAACGCATCGACGCAGACCGGCTTCTCCATGAAGACGTGCTTCCCGGCCTTGATCGCCTCCTCGAAGTGAAAGGGCCGGAAGCCCGGTGGCGTGGCAAGGATCACCAGGTCGCAATGCTCGAGCACCTTCTTGTAGCCGTCGAGATCCTTGAACTGCCGATCCTCGGGCACGTCGACCTTGTCCTTCATCGACTCGACCGCCTTGAGCGCTCCTTTGATGCGGTCGTCGAAGGCGTCGGCGATCGCCGTCACCTTCACGTTGGAGCCCGGTACGGAGAGCGTCTGCTGGAGGGCGCCGGTGCCGCGGCCGCCGGCCCCGATGAGCCCGATGCGGATCAGGTCGGTCGACGGGGATTGGGCATGCACGGACCGCATTCCGGCCAGGGTGGCCCCGGCGAAGCCGGCGGCCTTCAGGGCGTCGCGGCGAGAGAAGTGGCTGAAGGAGGAAGGCTCGCGGGAAGCGGACATCTTTTTTGACACCCCAGAAAGGATGGACAGGCGACCGCCTGCCAGCGTTGTGCGGGATTTGAGGAACCGGCCCCCGGCGAAACAGACTGCCGACGGCCAACAACAGCGTTGAAAAGCAGGAT
>JBIIFB010000226.1:0-4913 GCA_044237545.1 Pirellulales bacterium | reverse complement strand
GGTGATGCATCACGGACAAGTTAAAAACTTGCCGCCACGGAGGAGGTGATGAATCACGGACAAGTTGAAAACTTGCCGCCACGGAGTAGGGTGATGCATCACGGACAAGTTAAAAACTTGCCGCCACGGAGGCAGGGAGGGGACACGGACACGTTGAACACCTGCCGCCACGCTGGAGTGGGGATGGTGTCAAAAAGCCACAAGAAACTGGGTCTGGATGGCCGTGCCCGAGGAGCCTGCGCGGTAGGGATAGAGAATGTTTTGCGCGGGGTTGCGGTTCATGTGAAGCGCTTCCAGCGTGAACTTGCCCTGTCGCGAACGATTGATGTAGTAGTTGAAGCCACCGCCGTATTCCTGGCCCGTGCCGTAGGGGCCGGTCACGACGCTCGAGCGGGCATAGACCTCGTAGGTCCGCGGGACAATGCACCACGACAGGTAGCCGAGGCCGCCGTGGTCGAAGATGCTCGATCGCTCGAATGTGCCCGTGCCTTTGAAGCCGTCGAGTGTGCGGAAATAGTATTCGAAGTTGGCGGCCAGTCCTCGGTATTTCCAGCCGGCATCGATGGTGGCGAGTTGGTAGAGGAACTGGTTCACGCGGCTGTTCGGGCCGAGGGCATTGGGCAGTGCAAGCGGGGTGCCGTCGGACAGCCGGACGATCGTGTCTTCCGGGTTGAGCCCCAGAACGCCCAGCGCATAGGTGGGCGCGTAGACACCGCTGCAGCCCAGTCGAATCGCGGCGTCTTCGTGGTATTCCATGTCGCCGTAGCCAAAGCCGAAGGGGGCCAGCGGCTCCCACCACGTGTTGCCCGCCCAGGCCATCGAGGTGCCACGGCGGAGAACGCCCAGGGTGCCGCCGTCGATCGCGTTCCAGACACCCGCCTTGTAGTGCACGGTCTTGTCGAAGAGCGACCCTATCGCCATCGCCCCGGGGCTGAAGCCGGGGCGGAAGAAGGTGTTGGCCATGCTGCGATCAATGCCGAGGTTCCAGGGTGACATGTCGAGCCACTCCCGCGATCCCGGCACCTGCGTCACACCCCCGCCGAGGGTGACAGCCTCGCTGAATTTCCAGCCCGCCATGCCGATCGGCACCACACCCGCCCGCGCACCACCGTTGGACGTGCCGAAGAAGGAGAAGTTGTAGATCAACCGTTCGTCGACCACATGGCCAGACATGGTGATCATGAAGCGGTTGAGATTGAAGGCATTGATATTGTTGATCGGCCGCGTCTGTCCGGCCGAATTGGTCGACGTGGTCGCGGACCGGGCGAACTCGAGCCAACGGAGCTGGAGGTAGCCGCCGAGCGCCATCGCAAACGGGAATTCGCCGCGACTCCCGTCTTCCTTGTAGAGCAACAGGCCGCGGGGCGGGGCGAGGTCGGTGGCGGGGATATAGCGTGGCCGTGGGATGCCCGCGAGGCGGGCCGTGACAGCCTGATCGACCAGTTCACTCAACCGTTCATCTTCTTCAGCCTGCTCAGCCTGCTGCTCGGCCTGCTGCTCATCGGGGGCCGGGAGTTCTTCCCCGATGGTTTGCCCGATGCCGACGACGACTCCCTCTTCGACGATTGCCTCTTCGGCGGCTGTCTCGGCGGCGGCCACCTGCCCGACAGCCGTCGCGAGGCATGCGACCATTACGTGGCATGCGACCAGCAGCCAGCCCGCGGCTGATCGCCAGCGGCGCAAGGTTGACCATCCGTCGTCGCTGGGCGGCTGGAACATGAATAAGCCGAGGCTCAAGAGACCGGGGAATACAACCCATCATCAGAATCGGGTCCGGTTGCAGTGATCCTGCAGGTTTTCCGGACTAGGAAAGATGGGTGGAATGAGTCCTGGTCGCTTGACGGCCCGCGTTGGGTGGCTAGGCTGTATCTGTTTTCCGAATGATGCACGGCGGCAGCATTCGTTTTTTTTATCTGACGTTTGCCACGGCGGGCCCAAAAGACCCTACCAAAAGACTCAAAAAGATCTTTGATCACTGATTGAAGCCCTTTTCCGCCGGCAATGCCATGAATCTCAAGTCCCTGAAGATCTTCTGCGACATCGTGTCTCGCCGCAGTTTTTCCCGGGCGGCAGAGGAGAACGGTATTTCGCAGTCTGGGGCCAGTCAGGTGGTGATCCAGCTCGAACACAGGCTGGGGGTGCAGCTCATCGAAAGGTCGAAGCGGCCCCTCGTGCCCACCCGGGAGGGCCAGGTGTTTCTCGACGGCTGTCGGAAGATCATCGCCCGCTATGACGCCCTCGAAGATGAAGTCCGTTCGCTCCACGAACAGGTGGCGGGCCGCGTGCGGGTGGCCGCGATTTACTCGGTCGGCCTCCACCACATGAGCCGCTACCTGCAGGAATTCATGAGCCAGCACCCGAAGGCGAATGTCCGCCTGGAATACCTCCACCCTGAGCGGGTGCTCGAGGCCGTTGAGGGGGGTGAGGCCGACATCGGCGTCGTCAGCTATCCGCGAAGCACGAGATCCATCCATGCCGAACCGTGGCGAGAAGAGCCGATGGTGCTTGTCTGCGCCCCCGGCAATCCGCTCGCCGGCCGTGAAGGCATCCAACTCGCCGCGCTCGACGGGCGGCCTATGGTGAGTTTTGATCCCGACCTCGTCATCCGTCACGAGATCGACCGCGTGCTGGCGGCCCGTGGGGTCGAACCGAACGTCGTGATGGAATTCGACAACATAGAAACGATCAAGAGAGCCATCGAGATCGATGCCGGTGTCGCGCTGCTGCCGGAGCCGACGGTGCTCCGCGAAGTCGCAGCCGGCACGCTGGCGAGCGTGCGGATCATCGACGAGGAACTGGTGCGGCCGCTCGGCATCATCCATGCCCGCGGGAAGCCTCTCGCTCCCACCGTGCGCCGCTTCATCGACCTGCTCCGCGGACATGCCCACGATACGGATCTGCCTTTCACCGAGGCAGTCGACCCGATGGCGGGTCGTGTCACTGCCCACACCTGAGCCTCCGTCCTGCTTTGCTGCCGCCCCCGTTCCTTCCTCCCGTGTCCGTCTCACTTTTCCGCACTCCGTCAGTTTTCACCACTCGAGCATCGCCATGACGCGTTCCCACGGACTTCCTCCTGCCCAGGGCCTCTACGATCCAGCCAACGAGCATGACGCCTGCGGCGTGGGGTTTGTCGTCAATCTGCACGGCCGGAAGAGTCACCAGATCGTTCGGCAGGGGTTGGAAGTGCTTGAAAACCTCACACACCGTGGTGCCACCGGCTGCGATCCGCTCACGGGCGACGGCGCCGGCATCCTGCTGCAGATGCCACAGGAGTTTTTCACGGCGGTGACTCCGCAGGCCGGCATCAGGCTGCCGGCTCCGGGCGACTGGGCCGTGGGAAACGTGTTCATGCCGCCGTCCGAGGAGGAGCGGGAGAGCGCCGAGCAATTTTTCGAGAAGCTCTGCCGCGAGGAGGGGCTTGAGTTCCTCGGCTGGCGGACCGTGCCTACCGACAACCGCTTCATTGGCAGTACTGCCCGCGAGGTGGAGCCGGTCGTGCGGCAGGCCTTCGTCGGCCGCGGCAAGAAAACGGCTCGCGACCACTTCGAGTGGAAGCTGTTTGTGCTGCGGAAGCGGTTCGGCATCGAACTGGGCAAGCTCGGCCTCACGGAACAGACGTTTGTCTACGTCTGCTCTCTTTCGGCGCGGACGATCGTCTACAAGGGCCTGCTGCTGGCCGATCAGGTCGACAAGTATTTCCCCGACCTTTCCGACCCGAGGATGACAAGCGGCCTGGCACTCGTGCATCAGCGGTATAGCACCAACACGTTCCCGACCTGGGACCTCGCCCATCCCTTCCGCTTCATCGCACACAACGGTGAGATCAACACCGTGCGCGGCAACATCAACTGGATGCACGCGCGGGAGAGCATGCTCGCGCATCCGGTGTTTGGTCCCGATCTCAACAAGATCAAGCCGGTGGTCAGAGAGGGGGGCAGCGACTCTGCCACCTTCGACAACGTGCTCGAACTGCTCGTGCTCGCCGGCCGGCCGATCGAGGAGGCTGTCAGCATGCTCATTCCAGAGCCGTGGAGCGGCCACGCCGGTCTGGCAGACGACCTCAAGGCCTATTACGAATACCAGGCCTGCCTGATGGAGCCGTGGGATGGTCCGGCGGCACTGGCCTTCACCGACGGCACCAGGATCGGCGCAACCCTCGACCGCAACGGGCTGCGGCCCGGCCGCTGGTGGCAGATGAAGGATGGGCTGGTGGTGATGGCGAGCGAGGCGGGAGTTTTGCAACTTCCGCCCGGTGAGGTGGTCCGCAAGGGCCGGCTCCGTCCGGGCCGGATGTTTTTGGTCGACACGAAGGAAGGCCGGATCGTCGAGGACGAGGAGGTCAAGCGGAAGCTTGCCACCGCCAAGCCGTGGCGGGAATGGATCACCTCGAACCAGGTGCGGCTCGACCAGATCGCCGATCCGGCGAACGTGGTGGAAGTGACCCGCTCACGGGCTGTCCTGCCCGAAGAGCTGCTGCAGGCCTCACATGGCAATGGGCATGCAAACGGCAGCAATGGCAACGCCGTGCCGCATGCGGTCGATCCCTGGCGGGCGGCCGGCGTGGCAGGAGAGGCGTCGAGCCTGCTCGAACTGCAGCGGGCTCACGGCTACACCCTCGAAGACCTGAAGGTGATCATCGCACCGATGGCCACCGACGGAGCTGAACCGATCGGTTCAATGGGCAACGACACGCCGCTGGCCGTGCTCTCCGACCGTCCGCAGTTGCTCGCCAACTACTTCAAGCAGCTCTTCGCGCAGGTCACCAATCCGCCGCTCGACGCCATTCGTGAGGAGATCATCACGTCGATGATCACGACGATCGGCAGCGAGGGAAACCTGCTCGATTCGACGCCGGAGCAATGCCGCCTGCTGCGACTGGAAACGCCTGTTGTCACCAACGCCGAGTGCGCGCG
>JBIIFB010000081.1:0-16074 GCA_044237545.1 Pirellulales bacterium | reverse complement strand
TCTTTCCCGTTCGAAAAAGTCAGCCGGGGCGAGATTCATCCGGTGGTGCTGGTGGTAGCGGTGCTGCCGGCAGCCGCGGACAGGAAGCCGGACGCGGCTGGTGGGAAGGAGCTCGGGCCCGCCTGTCCACAGGAGCTCGGGCCCGCCCGTTCAAAGGAGCTCGGGCCCGCCCGTTCAAAGGAGCTCGGGCCCGTCCACCGGAGTCGGGTCAGTCCACCAGAATCAGGATCAGTTCCTTCGGGCCATGGGCACCGAGAACGAGGATCCGCTCAATGTCACCGGTGCGGCTGGGACCGGTGATGAAGGAGAGCATGCTCGGCAGGCGGCCCGCATGGAGAGCCTTCATGGCATGCAGGGCATCGGCGAGCGTGGCCACGATCTGGTTGCGTGTGGCCACGACGACGTGGACATGCGGCAAGATCGACAGCGCCCGTCCACCGGAGGTGGCACTGGAGACAAGAATCGAACCGGTCTGCGCGACCAACGCCTCGCACGATGTGATACCCGCATCGCAGGACTCGAGGGCATGCTTGTCGAAGTCTGAGGCATCAACGCGGTAGGTCGCACAGGGAACACCCGCCAGCAGGGGATCCACGAGCGGGTGGGGATGCCAGGCCACCCGCTTCCAGTCCCGCTCCCGCGCGATGGTAAACAGGTATTCGCTCGCGGCCGTGAGGTCGACCGCGTGGTGCACAACCGCGCGAAGCTTACCGAGATTCTCGACGAGCAGTTGGAGTTGCTCCTCCGGAGTCTCCCCGCCGTCGGGAAGCCAGGGCCGGGCCACTTCCTCCGGCACGATGGTCAGGGTCGGAAGGGCTGTTGCAGCGGATGCGCTTCCAGCAGCGGATGCGCTTCCAGCAGCGGATGCGCTTCCAGCAGCGGATGCGCCGCTGGTCGTGAGTGCTGCAGTGGCAGGCAGGAGCCCCATCTGGGAGCGGAGGGCCGCCGCGATGCCGTGCGGCGGCGGTGCCGGCACCCGGAGCGCCTCCTTGATTCGCGCCAGGATCACCTCGCGGGCCGATCCGCCCGAGTTGCCGTTCATACCCTGGCCTCCGGCCGTCGGCGCTCCCACTGGCGTCGGAAGCTCTCCCGCGGGGCCTGCGGGAGATCACGCGAGGCCAGCCAGTCGCGGAGAAGCGGCGGCCGCAGTGCCTTGAGCAGTGGCAAGGTCTGGCGAAAGAGTTTGCCCCCGAGGGCGAAGAGCCAGGGCCGACGGGCCACCATCACGAATATTTTATGGCCTATTTTTTCCAGGGCATTTGGGCTGGTTCGAGCCGCGTTGCGACGGTTGTGGAGGAGGTGGTGATGGATGTCGATCCGCACCGGGCAGGCATCCGAGCAGGCACCGCAGAGCGAACTGGCTCCCGAGAGGTGGTTCCAGTCGGCCAGCCCCCGGAGGTGCGGAGTAATCACCGAACCGATCGGGCCCTGGTAGGTCGTGCCGTAGGTGAACCCGCCAACGTTCTTGAAAATCGGGCAGACATTCAAGCAGGCGCCGCAGCGGATGCAGTGGAGGCTGTCCCGCTGCTCGGGATCGGCCAGGATTGCAGTGCGGGCATTGTCGAGGAGCACGAGGTGCATTTCCTCGGGGCCGTCGGCCTCGCCGGGCTGACGTGGTCCCGCGTAGAGCGTGTTGTAGCAGGTCATCGGCTGGCCCGCCCCGGCCGTCGCCAGCATCGGGAGCAGCACCGCAAGGTCGTCGAGATGCTCAACCACCTTCTCGAATCCGGAGATGGCGATGTGGACGCGAGGCAGTGCCGCGGTCAACCGGGCGTTGCCTTCGTTCTCCGTGATCGAGATCTGCCCCGTTTCGGCGACGAGGAAATTGGCCCCCGTGATTCCCACGTCGGCATCGATGTAGAGCCCCCGCATGTGGCGGCGGGCGATCATCGTCAGTTCCTCAGGGCTGTCGGTCGGTGCCGTGCCGAGATGCCTGCCGAACAGATCGCTGATTTCTTCGCGGCGGACATGCATGCAGGGAAAAACGAAGTGATACGGGGGCTCTCCACGCAGTTGCTGGATGAACTCGCCCAGGTCGCTCTCGACCACGCCGTAGCCATCGGCCTCGAGTGCCGCATTCAGGTGGATTTCCTCACTCGTCATGCACTTGCTCTTGATGACGGCCTTCGCCCGTGCGGCCTTCACCAGATCCAGCACGATCGTGCGGGCCTCATCCGCATCCCGCGCCCAGTGCACCTGCCCACCGTTGGCCTCGAAGTTGGCGACAAAGCGGGGCAGGAGTTCGTCGAGCCTGTTCACGGCCGACCACTTCGCCAGGCTGGCGGCGTCGCGGGCCTGCTCCCAGTCGCGGAACCGGGATTTCTGCACGTCGCGGCTGACGTAGTAGCCTCCGAGCGCCTTGCGGATAAACGCCCGGTGGTCGGTGTCTCGGACACTCTCCGCTGCATCGTGCAGAAATCGCTTCTTCGCCAGGCGGGGGAGTTCCGCACCGGAAACGGTAGGGTGGCTCGCTGGCGTGACTGACGTGCCGTTGACGGTCATGGCATGATTATAGCCGATCGCCGCCACCTGGAGCCGGGAACGGCCGTGCAATCGATGCTGATTCCGTGGATTTCTCCCGCGCAGGGCGGTACAACCTGTGGAATACTTGTGGCGTCGTGCCGCTTGGGTGCCGGAACCGCGTGAGCGCATGGCCGGGCGGTGACGTTTGTTCCATCGGAAAGGTGACGGGAATGCTCTCGGCGGCCGAGATTGACCGCGTGGTCTGGCTGGGGGCCATCTGGCTCCTGCTGGCGGCTGCATGGACGAGTTTCTGCGTCTGGGTCGACACCGACTTCAAGGAGATTCTGGGCGAGGACTTCCCCTGGTCGTTGCCCTTTGTGGCGGCGGGCGGCGTCTTCTTTTTCGTGACGTACCAGTATGGCCTGGGTCTGCTGCCGCTCTTTCTGCTGGTTTTGCCGGCCGCGTTCCTCGGCTACGTCGTCTACCGGGACAGCAAGGCCCCCTCGACGCGGCAGATGCTGACCCGTCGGTTCGCCCGCAAGATGGTTTTTCTGGCGGCCGCGAAATTGGGCATGGAAAAGTCGGTGGAAAAATGGCTGCCGGCAAACCGCGGCGGGCCCGCCGGCCGCGAGGCCGACATTTCACTGGTAATCCTGAAAAAAGATGGCACGCCCGTCGATGGGCAGGGGGGCGACGGGCTCGACCGCGAGGCGTCGCGGGCGGTGAAGTCCGTGCAGCAGATCTGCGAGAAGGCGATCGACATGCGGGCCACCGACATCCATCTGGAGCCCAAGGAGGGGGAGGAAGTGGTCGTCCGGTGCCGTGTCGATGGCATCATGCAAAACGTCTCCTCGCTGAAGGGATCGGCCGGCCGGGCGGTTGTCTCGGCCATCAAGGTCTGCGCCGACATGGACATCGCCGAGCGACGGCGGCCGCAGGACGGCACATTTGCCCTGCTCAAAGGGGGCCGGAAGTTCGACGTTCGCGCCGCGTCCGGCCCGACGAATTTCGGTGAAAAGATGGCGTTGCGGCTGCTCGACTCCGACAGCGGAGTCATCCAAGGGGGGCTCGCGTCGCTCGGCATGCGCGAGTCGATGCTCAAGACGCTCCAGGCAATCGTCCAACAGCCGCACGGCATGCTGATCGTCTGCGGCCCCACCGGATCTGGCAAGACAACGACCCTCTACGTGGCCCTCGGCGAGATCGACGTCCTCTCCCGCAACATCGTCACCATCGAGGACCCGATCGAATACCGTCTCGAGAACATCTCGCAGACGGCAGTCAACACCGCCGCCGAACTGACGTTCGCGAAGATCCTGCGGTCGGTGCTGCGGCAGGATCCCGACGTCATCCTGGTGGGGGAGATTCGCGACAAGGAAACGGCCGAGATCGCGATGCAGGCGGCCCTCACGGGTCACTTTGTCTTCACGACGCTGCATGCCAACGACACAGCCACGACCGTGACGCGACTGCTCGACATCGGCATCGAAAACACGCTGATCCAGTCGGCGGTGACGGCCGTGCTCGCCCAACGCCTGGTGCGAGTCCTCTGCCCCAAGTGCAAGGAGCCCTATCCTGCACCGACCGAGTTTCGGCAGAAGCTCAACGTTCCTCCCGAAAAGGAAATCACGATCTATCGGGAGAAGGGCTGCCCCGCATGCCACGGCACGGGCTACAAGGGTCGTACCGGAGTGCACGAACTGCTCGTGTTCGACAATGCTATTCGTGAACTGTTGGTGGCACATCCTTCGATTCAGGCCATCCGGGCCGCGGCCCGCAAGAATGGCACGCGGACACTCCAGGAGGCGGGAATCGCGAAGGTGCTGGCCGGAGTGACGAGCATCAACGAGATTGTGCGGGTGACCAAGTGAGCGTGGCGTGCGGATCGGTTTTGCGTCGGGGTTGCTGCCAGGACTTTCCACAGGCACTCCGTTCGGCCTTCTTCCAGAGAACGCTGCAGTCGAGGCGATCATGCTGATGCTCGTGACGACAGTTCTGGCGGCGAGCATGCTGCAACGATTCGGCGACCTGCTGGTGGGTGGAATCGTGCTGGCGATGGTGGCCTTCGGTGTTCAAAACGGACTCTTTCTTGCAGTGTTGGCAGGCATGCATGCGCTCGTGTCGTTGGTGGTGGCGCTGGCCTTCGCCGAGCCGCTGGCGGCGGTGCTCGTCAGCTTCGAACTCCCTCAGGTGCATGCCTTCGCGGCGGCTTTTGGCCTGCTGCTTGCGGGCACAGCCGTGGGCATCAGACTGCTGGTCGGGGAGTATGTGCCGGCGGACCTGGTGCGGTTTGCGCCGCTGATCGACAAGGTGGGCGGCGGTCTGGTCGGCATGGTGGCCGGTATCGTCGTGGCCGGTACTGCGTTGATTGCCTGCTCGATCGCGCCGATCCCGGAGACGTTCCGCATCGATGGCTCGAAACTGGGCTATGACATGGGGACGAAGATGCTGCGAACCTTTGCCCGCTGCGTCCAGACCGATGACGCCAAGCGAGCCATTCTGCTCGATGGCGAGCCAGGATCGATTCCCGAACCGCCTCCGCCACCGCCCCTGCGTGATCCGGAAAAAGAGGTGGCCGCTGCAGACAACGCGCAAGAAGGCTCCGGCCGAGAGCCGAAGCGTGTCAACCGCGGCCAGAAGGCGAAGAGTGAGCCCGAAACCCCACCCGAGCCCCCACCTCCCCCACCGCCGCGATGGAGTGAGCCATTCGCCGATCTCAATGGCAACAAGGAGCATGACGACGGCGAGCCCTATCTGGATACAGATGAAGACAATGCCTTCACACCCCGGCTGACCGTCAACGACACAAACGTCAACGGCAGGCGGGATATCGGCCTACTCGAGCGGTATCGGATGCATGCCTGGGGTAGCCATGTGATCGCGGTCGAGCCACAGGATGAAAGCGGCCTCCAGATAGCCGATCCAGCTGCAACCGATCCAGCTGCAACCGATCCAGCTGCAACCGATCCAGCGGCAACCGAATCCGTGCCGGTCGGCAGCGGGCCGCCGAAATAGCCGGAGTTTCCAGGCCGGAGTTTTTTCCGGCGGGCTGCTACCGCTCCTCAACCATGCCGGCAAGCACCTCGGCCAGATGAACGGTGCGGGCTTTCCTGCCGTTTCGCGAGAGCCAGCCGTCGAGTTGGAGCTGGCAACTCGGATCGCTCGACACGATGTAGTCGCACTCGGTGCGGGCGAGCGACCCGCCCTTCACTTCCGCCATCGCCGTGGAGATCATCGGAAACTTGACGCTGAACAGCCCGCCAAAGCCGCAGCAGCTTTCCGTCTCGTCACACTCGACCAGTTCCAGTTCCCGCACTGCCCGCAGCAGTTGCCTGGGCTCGTCCTTGACCCGCAGTTCGCGGAGCCCGTGGCAGCCGTCGTGGTAGGTGACGCGGTGCGGGAACCGGGCACCGACATCGGTGACCCCCAGTTTTTTGACGAGGAACTCACCGAATTCAAATGTCCGCGATGCCAGATCGAGCGCAGCGGTCTCGTGGGGAGTGCCTTCGAGGAGTTCCGGGTAGAAGACCCGCATCATCGCCACGCAGGAGCCACTCGGCCCCACCACCACCTCGGCGTCCGCGAAGACCTCGACCGCCCGGATGGCCACCGCTCGGGCCTCGTCCCAATAGCCGGCGTTGAAGCTCGGCTGGCCGCAGCAGGTCTGGGCAGAGCGAAATTCGACCACATGGCCGAGCCGCTCCAGAACACGGGCCACCGCCAGACCCACCTGCGGGGTCATTTGATCAACGAAGCAGGGGATGAAGAGGCTGACGTTCATAGAAAATGGGGACGGGAGCGATTTTTGTGGAGCAATCTTGGAACCAACAATCGGCAGCGAAAAATCGCTCCCGTCCACATTTTCTAGCGCCGCTTGATCGCGCGGACCAGTGCCTGCCCCATGTCGGCCGGGCTTTCGGCGATTTCGATGCCGGCGTGCTTCAGGGCGGCGAGCTTCGCCTCGGCCGTGCCCTTGCCCCCTGAAATAATCGCGCCGGCATGGCCCATTCTCTTGCCGGGCGGCGCGGTGCGGCCAGCGATGAAGGCTGCAACAGGCTTGCTCACATGCTGCCTGACGAAGTCCGCGGCCTCCTCTTCGGCCGAGCCACCGATTTCACCCATCATCAGGATGGCATGCGTGTCAGGATCGGCCTCGAACAGCGTGAGAATGTCGATAAAGCTCGATCCCACGAGGGGATCGCCGCCGAGACCCACGCAGGTGCTCTGACCATGGCCAAGTTGGGTCAACTGCCAGACGGCCTCGTAGGTCAGCGTGCCCGAACGGCTCATCACACCGACGTGGCCGGGCATGTGGATGTAGCCCGGCATGATGCCGATTTTGCACTCACCAGGAGTGATGACCCCCGGGCAGTTCGGGCCGATCAGCCGGCTTTTCGAGTCCTTGACAACGGGTAACACGCGGGCCATATCGAGGACGGGAATGCCCTCGGTGATGGCGATCACCAGCTCGATTCCGGCACCGACCGCTTCCAGGATTGCGTCGGCGGCAAACGCCGGGGGCACGAAGATCATCGTGGCATTCGCGCCGGTCGCGTCGCGGGCTTCTGCGACGGTGTTGAAGACCGGCAGGCCGGCGACTGTTTCGCCCGCCTTCCCGGGCGTGACGCCGCCCACCATCCGCGTGCCATAGTCGAGGCAGCCGCGGGTGTGAAACTCACCGACCTTTCCGGTGATGCCCTGGCAGATGACTCGGGTGTCTCGATTGACGAGGATGCTCATGAAAGGCTTTCGAAAGCGGAGAGTGGAAGTTCGTTGAGTGTAAGGGCTGGAGGCCCGCTCGAGCACCAGCGACCTGCGGTCGCCAAGCCGGGGCGGACAGGATGTCCGAGCCCGGCGTGAACACGGAATTAGGCGGCGTTGGCGGCTGCGACGACCTTCTTGGCGGCGTCGGTGAGTCCATCAGCGGTGATGATCGTCGTGCCGCTGGCGGCCAGGATCTTCTTCCCCTCCTCCACCTCGGTGCCCTCGAGCCGCACGACCAAAGGCACGGTGAAACCGACGGTTTTCGAGGCCTCGACGATGGCGGTCGCGATCGTCGTGCACCGCATGATGCCACCGAAGATATTGACGAGGATCGCCTTGACGTGGGGATCGGAGAGGATGATGCGAAAGGCTTCGGTCACCTGGTTCACGTCAGCGCCGCCGCCCACGTCGAGGAAATTAGCCGGCTGGCCGCCATGGTATTTCACGAGGTCCATCGTGCTCATGGCGAGACCGGCGCCGTTGACGAGGCAGCCGATCGTGCCGTTGAGCTTGACATACGAGAGGCCTGCTGCAGCGGCCCTCGTCTCAGCCGGCTCCTCTTCGGCCTCGTCGCGGAGCACTGTCAATTCTTTGTGGCGAAAGAGCGCGTTGTCGTCGAACGTCATCTTCGCATCGAGGGCCACGAGCCCGCCGTCCTTCGCGAGCACCAGCGGATTGATCTCGAGCAGCGAGGCGTCGAGGGTCACGAACGCCGCGCAGAGCTTGCGGAAGAAAGACTCGGCATGCCGCCAGCTGGAGGTCGGTAGCCCGAGCTTCGCGGCCAGCAACCTGGCCTGGTAGCCGGCGAGGCCGCGATCGGGATCGAAGGGCTCGCTGAGGATCAGTTCGGGCGTCTTCTCCGCCACTTCCTCGATATCCATGCCGCCGGCCGTGCTGGCGATCAGCACAGGCGACCCGACGCGACGGTCGACGAGCACGGCACAGTAGAGCTCGCGTTCGATGGCACAGCCGCTCTCCACGAACACCTGCCGTACAACCTGCCCCTCCGGGCCGGTCTGAATCGTGACGAGCGTGTTGCCCAGGAGCCCCTTGGCGATCCTCGCCGCATCCTCCGCGGTCTTCGCCAGTTCCACGCCGCGTTGGCTGGAGCCGACAACCTGTCCCTTGCCACGGCCGCCGGCATGGATCTGGGCCTTCACCGCACAGACGGGTGTGCCGAGCGCAGTGAATGCAGCGGCTGCCTCCTCGGGCGTGCGGGCCACGCGGCCTGCCAGCACCGGCACGCCGGCCGCCCTCAGCAGATCCTTGGCCTGGTATTCGTGGATTTTCATGGGGGAGCCTTTCGTGGCAGGGGCGTGCGGCCGGCTTGGGGCGGCAGGTCGACAATATGGCATGAACCGCCCCGGGTTCCAAGCGGCCGCTGCCATGGGTTAGGCTGTCGTAGCTGTCCTGCCTCCTGCTGCCGGGCTGGGACGCGGCCGTGGACATCAGCAAGAATGGCGATTCCCTGATGAGCCCGAGGGACCGACCGTTCATGAGCCTGCCCCGCGTCGTCATCGATCTCGAAAAGCTCCGCCACATCAACTGTGGCCTGGGCCGGTATTCGCTGCACCTTGGCCAGGAATTCCTGGCCGTGGCTTCGGGCCGATTTCAGCCCGTGTTTCTGCTGCCCCACGGCGCCCAGCGGTATTTTCCAGGTGGTGGCTTCGAGTCGATCACCGTGTCGCCCTGGAACAAAGAGGCGATTCGCCAACTCTACCGCCCATTCGTCCGGCCACTGCTTCCGGCTCCGCGGGTCGCCCTCTGGCATGTCACCAGCCAGATGTCGAAATATCTGCCGCTCGACGACCGCGTGCCGGTCGTGCTCACGATCCATGACCTGAACTTCCTGCACGAATCGCCCGCCGATACCCGCAGCGACGAGATCGACCGCAAGCTTGCCGACATCCAGCGGAAGGTGAACCGCGCGGCGGCGATCGTGGCCGATTCGGCGTATGTGGCCGACGACGTGGCGACGCATGTCAATCTGGGCGGCCGTCCGGTGCACGTCGTGCCGCTGGCCGTATCGACCCCGCCCGTGGCGTCGGGCACACCGCCGGCCTTTGTACCGGCAGGGCCGTTTCTCCTTTCGATTGGCAACTGCCTGCCACACAAGAACTTTCATGCGTTGTTCGGACTCATCGAACAGTTGCCAGACTCCAGGCTCGTGATCGCCGGCAAGAAGACAACGCCCTACGGTGAATATCTGGAGCGGGAGGTGGAGCGGCGTGGTCTGACAGGGCGTGTGATCCTGCCGGGCGAGGTGTCGGACGGTGACCGCCAGTGGCTTTATGAGCACTGCGAGGCATTCCTGTTTCCATCGCTTACCGAAGGGTTTGGATTTCCCGTGCTGGAAGCGATGCAGTGCGGCAGGCCGGTGTTTGTGTCGCGGCGGACGAGCCTGCCCGAGGTGGCGGGAGATCAGGGTTTCTATTTCGACGGCTACGAGCCGGCGGAGCTCGTTGCGGTGTATCGGGACGGGCTGTCCCGGTATCAGTCCGATCCGGCCTTCGCGGCACGGCTGAAGGACCATGCGGCCGGCTTTTCCTGGGCCGCCACGGCCCGGGGGTATGCCGAGGTGTATACGGGCATCATTCGCGGTTTCTGATCCGTGAAACTGCCGTATCGTCGGCTTTACCCGGCTGCTATCGTCCCCCCCCAAGGATGACCGCGCCGTCACCACCGCGGTGCAACGCTCGTCGTCCAACAGAGCCCGAAACGCATGGAGATTTTGCGATGCAGCGGCGTGCCTTGGTCACGGGTGTCACGGGTCAGGATGGTTCCTACCTTGCGGAGCTGCTGCTCTCGAAGGGCTATGAAGTGCACGGCCTGCGGCGCCGCTCGAGCACCTTCGGCACCCAGCGGATCGAGCACCTGATCTTCGGCGACACGCCGCAGCTCCACCTGCATTACGGCGACCTGTCGGACGGCAACGGTCTGGTCCGCTTGATTCGCGAGATCCGACCGCAGGAGGTCTACAACCTCGCCGCCCAGAGCCATGTCCGCGTGAGCTTCGACCAGCCGGCCTACACCGCCGACGTCACCGCTGTCGGCACGCTCCGCCTGCTCGAGGCGATCCGCGACGTGCAGGACGACACGGGCGAGCAGATCCGCTTTTACCAGGCCTCCAGTTCCGAGATGTACGGCAAGGTGGTGGAGACGCCGCAGAAGGAATCGACGCCGTTCTATCCGCGAAGCCCCTACGGCGTGGCGAAGCTCTACGGCCACTGGATCACCGTCAACTATCGTGAGAGCTACGGGCTCCACGCCTCCTGCGGCATCCTCTTCAACCACGAGAGCCCGCGCCGCGGCGAAACCTTCGTGACTCGAAAGATCACCCGGGCCGCCACACGGATCAAGCTGGGGCTTCAGGAGAAGCTCTTCCTCGGCAACCTCGACGCTCAGCGCGACTGGGGCTTCGCCGGCGACTATGTCGAGGGGATGTGGCGGATGCTGCAGCAGGACACGCCGGACGACTATGTCTTGGCCATGAACGAGCTCTATTCTGTCCGCGAATTCTGCGAGAAGACCTTCTCGCGGCTGGGGCTTGATTATCAAGACTTCGTGGAGATCGATGCCCGGTACTACCGGCCAGCGGAAGTCGATCTGCTGCTCGGCGACAGCACGAAGGCCCGGACCAAGCTGGGATGGCACCCGCAGACAAGTTTCGAACAGCTTGTCGACATGATGGTCGAGTGCGACCTGGAGCTTGCGTCACAGGAGAAGGCGCTCTCCGAGCGGGAGACCCATGTTCGGCGGGCTGCGTGACGAAGGGATTTCGAAAGAAGGCATCAACACCCATCCTATGGCATCACTTCTCCGAAAACTTCGCAACGCGTGGCGGCGCAAGCGGCCCAAGGTTGCCGAGCCCGCCGGGCCCGTTCAGCCGCCGGTGATCCGACCGCAGTCGTTCGCCCGCACGCAGCCGCAGCTGCATGCGGCGGGGACGTCGGTAGCAACTGAGGGAACGGGGCTTGTGTCGCAGTTGTGCCGGCATGCCACGCTCGACTCCGCTGCCTTTCGCGGCTGGGCCGAGCAGCTCCGTGAACCGTGGCGGGCACATCGGAAGCTCTGGGAGTTGGCATTCATCTGCCAGGCGCTCGACGAGCGCGGGATGTTGCAGGCGGGCCGGAAGGGCCTCGGGTTTGCCGTCGGAGCCGAGAAGCTACCGTCCTTCTTCGCGGCACGGGGCTGCCGGATCACCGCCACGGATCTTCCCAGCGACGATGAGCGGAACAAACCATGGGCTCAAACAGGCCAGTGGGTTGGCACTCTCGAAGCCTTGAACGAATCGGGCCTCTGTCCGGAGACCGCGTTTCGCGACAGTGTTGCCTACCGGCCCGTGGACATGAACCATATCCCAGCCGATCTCGGTGGGTATGACTTTACCTGGTCGACCTGCTCGTTCGAGCACTGCGGCAATCTCGATCTTGGACTCCGGTTTCTCGAGCAGCAGATGGCCTGCCTCAAGCCGGGGGGCGTGGCCGTCCACACCACCGAATTCAATCTCTCGAGTAATGACGCCACGCTCGCCGACGGGCCGTGCGTGATCTACCGCCTGCAGGACATCGAGAGAGTCTGTCAGCGGCTGGTGGCCAAGGGCCACGATGTCGAGCCGATCGACCTCGATCCCGGTCAGGATCCGCTCGACCGGGTGATCGATGTGCCGCCCTACTGCCAGTGGGCCACCGACCCGCCCGCCCGCATCAAGCATCTGCGACTCAATCTCGCCGGCCACGCATCGACGTCGATCGCCCTGATCATCCGCAAGGCGGCCTAGGCCGGCCAAGCATCCGTCAGCACCACCATTTTCCTCAAACCTGTGTCCCTGACCCCGGAGCAGTGATCGCGATGATCTCGTACGCCCAGAATTTCGAGGACGTTGTCCTCAACCGCGTGTTTCACAACATCAAGAACGGTCGCTACATCGACGTCGGCGGCTACGACCCCGTCGTGGACTCGGTGACCAAGCATTTCTACGACACGGGTTGGTCGGGCGTGAATGTGGAGCCCGTCGCGCGGTTTTACGAGAAGTTTGAGGAACAGCGGCCCCGCGACTGGAATCTGAATGTCGTGCTCGGAACGGAGCGTGGGTCGGTCGAGTTCAGCGAATGGGGCGACTCGGGCCTCTCGACGTATCGCGACACGATGGACGCCAAGAGTCTGGCGGGCTTTGGCCTCGCCAAGAAGACGTACTCCGTCCGCATGATCACCCTCGCCGATGTCACCAGCCAGTTGGATGGCCAGGACGTGCAGTTTCTCAAAATCGATGTCGAGGGTGCCGAACGGGACGTGCTGCTCGGTGGCGAGTGGCGGGCCTTCCGGCCGCGGGTGATTTTGCTCGAGGCGATCAAGGCGAAGCTGCCCGGCTGCGACATCTACTCCTACGAACCGACCTGGTTCGAATGGGAAGGGCTTCTCTTCGAGCACGGCTACGAGTTCGGCCTGTTCGATGGTTTGAACCGCTACTACTACCGCCGCGAGGAGCCCTCGCTCCGTGCTCCGCTCTCGTATCCGGCGAACATCACCGATGGATTCAAGCTCGTGAAGGGGCATTACCTGGCGACTCCTGCCGCGGCCTAGTCTGAGCCAGTCGGCCGCTCGAGCACATTCAGTCTTTCGACCCAGAAAGGGATCACCGTGAAGATCTGGTACGACGTCTCTGACTTGGTGGGGTGGAAGTTCCCGCACCTCACCGGCATCCAGCGGACCAGCGTCGGCATTCTCAACGGGCTCACCGACGCTGGCGCGGCGGTGGGGCTGGTGCGATACGACCCCAAGGCCGGCCGATTCGTCACGCTCCACGCAACGTCGCTGCCGCAGACCGTGCGGATGCACCTCCGTGCTCCTGCCAGTGACGACCCTGTCGCGGCACCGCCCGCCGCGCAGGAGACAATTCAGGTGGTCGAAAAGGCTGTTTCGAAGCTGCCAGCGGGGGGCAAAGGGCCGCGGCGAAAACGGCTCAAGATCAAGCGACTCTTCGGGGCCGACCGGCAGTCGGAAGAATTGCGACAGGCATTCCGGCAGTTCAGGCTGGCATCACGGCAGCTCCGGAAGAGCGTCGGCGACTGGGCCGCCAGCCGCTGGAGCCGATCGAGGCGGGCAGCCGACGCGTGGATGCCCCCGGTCACCATGCGGAGTCCGATCCTCACAACCGACACGAGCATGGAGGCGACGGCGTTTGCGGCCCCGGGAGACGTGCTGTTGTCGGTCGGCGCCACGTGGTGCCTGCCGGGCTATGCGGAAGCCACAGCCGTGGCCCGCAGTCGGGGCGTTCAAATCGTTCGCATGGTCTACGACCTGATCCCGACCATCAAGCCGCAATGGCTCGATCCGTCCCACACCCGGGCAATCACGCTCTGGGTCCGGGAATTACTTTCGTCGTCCGACCGCGTGCTGACGATTTCGGAATTCTCCCGGCAGGAGATCGAACGCTATTGCCAGGAGTGCCGCTTTGAGACACCCCCGCTGACGGTCGTACGGCTGGGTGACGTGATGGGCGATGGCGCTGCAGCGGCGACGCCCGCAGCGTCGCCACGGTTCGTTCCCACGCGGCCGTTCTTTGTCTGCGTCTCGACACTCGACGTCCGCAAGAATCACCGGCTGCTCTACGACGCCTGGACCCATCTGGCGGCCCGGCGGGGCGAGGACTGCCCGGACCTGGTCTGCATCGGCCTGCCCCACCTGTATGTCGCCGATCTGCTCCGCGAGATCGGACAGGATCGCAGCGTCAATCGCCATATCCACGTGCTGCATGGCATCGAAGACAGCGAACTGGATTGGTATTACAAGCATTGCCAGTCGACCATCTATCCATCCAAGTATGAAGGCTGGGGATTGCCTGTCGCGGAAAGCCTGGGACACGGCCGGATGTGCCTGGCGTCGAACGCTTCGAGCATTCCGGAGATCAGTAGCGATCTGCCTGAATTTTTCGATCCCTATGATGTTCACGGGCTCGTAGCGCTCGTGGAACGCGTGCTGGATGACCCGGCCTGGGTGCAGCACCGCGAGGAAACGATTCGGACGGAATTCCGCCCGACCGCCTGGCGTGAGACCGCAGCCCAGGTGCTGGCTGCCATCGATGCGCCGGCTGGCCGGGTCCGCCTCGAAGTGTGGCCACGGAGCGGGCAAGAAGCCGACGCAGTGCGGCAGCACAACGAATTGACCAGAACCTTGAGGGCGGCATGAGCACACTGGGCATGGCTGGCGGAGCAGCATCACACACCGGCGAGCGGAAGCACGGCGTCGGAAGGGTGTTGCTCGACTGCACGCAGACGATCAGCACGCCCAGGCATGCCGGCATTCCGCGGGTGGTGCGGAACATCGCCCGGCATGGTGCCGCTGCGGCTGCCGCCCACGGCGCGGTGCTCGTGCCCGTGCGGTTCGAAGAAGACCGGTTCGTCGCTCTCGGCATGTCCTCGGCTGGCGATCTTATCGATTCGTCCAAGCCGGCCGCGCCGCCGTGGCATCCCCTGCTCCGCCGCCTCCACAAACTGTTCGTGCCCAGAACGATCGTGCGGGCGGTCCGCACGCTGTGGCGGAAACTGTCACGAAGAACGCTTCCCGGAGAGCGGATCGAGTTTCAGCCCGGCGATACCCTCCTGCTTGCGGATTCATCCTGGACGAGTCGTTGCTGGCACGTTGTCGATGAGGCCAGGTCTGCCGGCACCCGACTCGGGGTCGTGCAATACGATTTCATTCCACACACGCATCCGGAACTCATGCCGAAACGGCTCCCCGCCACATTCCGCGATTGGATGACCAACACGCTTGCACGGGCCGATTTCGTGGCGGCCATCTCAGAGGCCGTCGCCGTCGAGGCCCGTGAGGAACTGCGACGGATGGGCCGGGATCCGGAGCGTGCGAGCCCGATTGTGCAGTCATTTCGGCTCGGGGCTGATGTCAAGCCAGCGATAAAGGTCGAGGCACCAAGGCCCGAACTGGCCGCGTTCATCGCCGCCGGGCCATGCGGTCCCTATCTCACCGTGGGAACACTCGAGCCCCGTAAGAATCAGGCTCTGCTGATGGACGTCTTCGAACGGGTCTGGCAGCAGGTACCCGAGGCCCGTTTGCTGGTGGCTGGTTTTGTCGGCTGGAAGGGGGATGAGGTCGTGCGGCGAATGCGGCAGCATCCTCGGTATGGAACGCATCTCATGCACTTTGCCGACCTCTCCGACGGCGAACTGCTCTACGCCTACGGCCAGGCACGCGGGCTGGTGTTTCCGTCACGGGCCGAAGGATATGGCCTGCCAATCGTCGAGGCGCTGTCGCACAAGCTGCGGGTGTTCGCCTCCGACATTCCCGCCCACCGCGAGGTGGGGGGGCCATGGTGCGTCTACTTTCCACCCACCGATGCCGACGCACTTGCTGAAAAAATCATCCGTTTCGAGCGGGAAGGAATTTTTCAGGCTGTGAAGCCGGATGGTGATTTCCAATCTCCGACATGGCGGCAGGCGGTGGATCAACTCATGGCGATCGCGTTGGCCCCACCCGACGTGAACGCCCAGCGGCAGGAGTCGGGCCGTATGGCGGCGTAGACCGAAACCCTAGACCGAAAAAGTAGACCGAAACCCTAGACCTAAACATAGCGGACCTTTTTCAGGCCGACACAACGTTCGAATTGCCAACAGCGGGCCGGCAGCACGTCACGAGAGAAACGATCATGGTACGGGTACGCGAACTTCTGGGATCGATCACAGCCTGGGGAGGCCGGCCCTCGCGCCGCGGGAAAAAACCAGCTCGGCCGTCTGCCGCCCGTATCGAGGTCGACCGGTTTGTGAAGGCTGATCCCACCATGCTTCTGGGCAAGACGCCTGCGCATGGGCCTGAATATGGGACGGTGTCGAG
>JBIIFB010000225.1:0-5027 GCA_044237545.1 Pirellulales bacterium | reverse complement strand
GCCATGACTGCCATCGGCCGGCCAGTTGGGTGGCTGCGCCGCCAGGCAGGTCGCCACTGCTTCGTGATCGGTGATCGCCAGCCCTGTCTGGTCAATCGCGGCGAGGCCGGCTCGGTGGGAGAGCAGCTCTGCAAATGTTGTCCGCTCCTTGCCCGAAGCAGCGAACTCGGGCCAGAGTGTCGCCACTGGCGTGTGCAGCGAAATACCATTGGCATGCAGTGCATGCAGGGCACAGGCAGCAGCGATCCCCTTGCTCGCCGACCAAATAAGACAGGGAGTCGACGCCGTCCACGGCTTTCCCGCAGCGGCTTCGCCCCCATGGACGGAAAGAAGATGCTTTTCCGAACTCCACACCGCGAGTGAGGCCCCTCCGCCGGCCGCGGACGAAGAGAGTTCGTGGAGTATCCCGGAGAAGGCATCCTGCAGGCGATCGATAGCCGCGCCGAGATCGAATTTGCTGTGACGCAACGTGTCCGCCGCGGATTGCCTCGGGGTTGGGATCACAGCTGACGGAAGCCCGGAAGGCGTCGAAGGGAAAAGGAGTTGGGCAGGATCTGGCGATGCCAAAGTGGAGGCCTACGACTGCCAGCCTGTGACTGCCTGCGTGTAGCAGGCTTTTCGATGAGCCTATCACAGACGTAGTTGCCTGGAGTGGCGACTCGGCCCCTGCCTAGACGACCTTCCCCCTCCATTTCTCCATCGCCCCGCACCCTGCGGAGACTGAATATTCGGAATATTCAGGCAAGCTGAATGCCCGGTATGGCCGATAACCACTCTGAGTGGGGGACGGCGAAAGTACCACGCCGTCCTTCGCGGAACATCCCGTTCAACGCCCTCGAATCCAACCAATTCCTCTGTGTACGGAAATGGCATGCTGTACAGCCCGTCCATGAACATTGGGTTCGCCCACTACCCGAAAACCGCCGGGCATTCGCTCACGAAGTGGTTTCGGGAGGTCTTTCCTGACGCGCGTCTGGTCGAGAAGCATCCGCGGTACGAGGTCAACCACCTTCCCGTCCGGTATTCCCTGGAGCGGTTGGGGCTGGTGGAACGATGCCCATCCTCCGATAGCCCGCGGCGTCGCGGCATCGCTCGGGCCTATGCCGATCTTGTCCGAAGGCTGGCCGGCTGGATGCCAGCAACGCGTGCTCGATCGATTGGCGGCACAACCTCATGCGGCCCCCGCATCATCGGCGTCGTCCGAGAACCGTTCGAGATGCTGGTGTCGTTGTTCGAATACTGGCGGGGCTATGACTTCAGCGAGGAACCCTCGCAGCCGCTCATCCGCTGCGCCCGGACGGGGACGTTTCATCGGTTTCTCGAAATGGCGGTCGTCGAGCATGCCGTTCAGAACTACCAAGATTTCTTTGATATGGATGGACCGGCCTCCGCCCACACCCGGCTGCTCGACTTCAACGCCCTCGAGCCCGCCCTCCTGCAAGTCTGCCGTGAATTCGGTGTGGATGTTCCGGCTTCCAGGCTCGGTTTTCTCAACACCGGGCCGAGTCGGCACCGCAGTCTTGATCGCTATCGGGCGGAAGCCGGAAACGTACTGCCGGAGGTCCGTTCCCATTTTCGCTGGTATTACGAAGAAGGCGTCCATCTGATGATCAAGGGAGCCGGTTGATAATCAAGGGCGCCGGGAACGAATCCTCGGCCCCTACCGGCAGAAGTACGTTCATGAAACAAAAAACGGGCGGTGCCGCGAAGGCACCGCCCGTTGTGCTTCGATTCGGATGGAGATCAGCTAACCATCGCCTTCAGGTTCTTGAGAGCCCGCACGCGGACCTTCACGCTGGCCGGCTTTGCGGGCCGATCCTGCAGTTCGCCCGTGAACGGATTCTTGACGCCCTTCTGAGCGGGACGTGCTGGCACCTTGCGGCGCTCGATCTTCACGAGGCCGGGGATCGAAAAGACCCCGATGCCCTGGCCCTTGAGGGCTTTTTGAATTTCGTCCGTGAGGGCCTCCATCACCGCGACCACGTCCTTCTTCTGCAGACCGGTCGTCTCCGAGATGCTTCGCATGATCTCGGTCTTCGTCAAGGGCTTGCTTCCCGACTTCTTTGCCATCGCCAATACCTCCAAAAGTCAAAAATTGTATGCGGTAGTCCCCCACCGCGTATCGGAGCCCGGCACTGGGTGCCGATTGCGTCGCCGATTAGAGCCTCGGGAAATGGAAATGCAACCCAGAAAATTATGGTTTGCCGCCTAAAAAGTCACCGTTTCCCGAGTTTTTCCTCAAAAAACTCTTTTTTACGCCTGTTTTCTGGCCCCCGCGTCGATTTCTCAGCCGAATTTGCGGCCTGTGATACGATGGGGAAAACAGCGTTTGCACCTCCAAACTGCATCCCGGAACCGCATTCCGGAAGAAGGTTTTGAGGGGGGCAATCCGAAAGCGCAGTCTCGAACCGTGCCGCAGCGGAGCGTCCCGGAGGCGTACACTGTCAGGCGAGAGCCAATGAAAAAGCCAATGAAAAAGGCAGCGGGCAAGAAGACGGGTAAGTGACCGTTGGCGACGGGGCCAGCGAAGGCAGCCCGCGGGGTAGTCCCTGCGGAGTGATCGATCGATTGCGAGTTGTGAACCGCAGGAACTTCTGGGGCTTCCATAATGATGGCGATGCACCCGACGATGCGCCCGCAAGGACTGAATGGGGGCTGGTCGGCAGCCAGGCGGCCGTGGATCGCACTGCTGCTCGTGGGAGGACTGCTGGCTGTCGGTTGGGGTGCGGTAGACCGTTGTGTGGGCAGGGCTGCCGATACCACGACTGACGACGTTGAAGAGGCGTCCGATGACGCCGCCGTCGCGAACGAAGACAATGAGGACAATAACGAAGACAACGAAGACGGTGGCATTGGGTTTCCCAGCGACCGGTTGCGGGAGCGGCAGTTTGACAGGGGCCGCCGGCTCGTGGCCGACCAACGGTGGAGCGACGCCGCGACGTTGTTCGATGAAATTCTCGCCTCGGACCGCGATTGTTTCTTCCGAACCGATCGGCAGCAGCGGACCTGGCAGAGCATCAAGTCCGAGACGAATCGTCTGATCGGCGGATTTGGAAAGCCCGGTCGCGAGGCCTACGAACTTCAGTTCAGGGCGCGGGCCGAACGCATGCTCGAGCAGGCCGTTGCCGCCAATGACACAGCGGGAATCGTCGCGGTGGCCAGGCGGTGGTTTCACACGCCGGCTGGGTATCGGGCCACGCTGCTTGCCGCGATCGAATCGCTCGAGGCGAATCAGCCGTTGGCGGCGGCCGCCTGGCTCGATCGTCTCGCGCCGGCCGCCGGGGCCGCCGCTTTCGAACCCACGCTGTCGATCATGCGAGCCGTCGCGTGGCTGCGGGCAGGGGACGGTCCGGCCGCGGCGGCAATTTTGGAGCAGACACGCACCCGCGGCAGGAGTGTGGTGCGCCTCGCCGGGAAGGACGTGGCCGTATCGTTTCCGGCGGGCGGTGGCCTGGCCTGGCTCACGGGCCTCGTCGGTGAACCGAAGCACCATGCTGGTCGGCACGGGGGCGGCTGGTCTGGAACCGATTGGGCGATGCATCGGGGTGACCCGGCCCGCAACGGGGTCGCGGTGGCGTCATGTCCGCTTCTTGCCCCGCGGTATCGGGTGCCACTTGCCCGCCACCCGGAAGAGTCGAGGCTCCTCGAGACCCGGCGGCGGCTGCACTCAGAACAGGAACTCGCCGTCTTGCCGGCGGGCGGGCCGTTGGCGGTGGACGGCACGATTCTGGTGCATACGAGCCTGGGGCTTCTGGCGGTCGACTTTGAAACCGGCAAGCGGATCTGGCTGCAGGCCGGAGCCGACGGCACGTCGCTCCATGCGCAGGCAACGAGCGGTGACGGGGGGGATTCCACGGATGCCGGTGCGGAAGGTTCGTTCAGCAGTGTCTTCGAGGACGCCACCAGCGGGATCATGGCAAGCGACGGCCGCCTTGTGTTTGTGGTCGAAAGCCACGCCGATGCGATGTCGGTGCCGCAGGCAGGCATGAACTTCCGGCAGGGCGGTCAGATGATGGGCGGATTTCAGGTCCGCGGCGGCTGGAGGGGCGGTAACACGCTCTCCGCCTACGACGTGGCCGACCGGGGAACTCTCCGCTGGCGGCTTCCCGCCCGCAACGTCCCCGTCAGCGATGAGGCCGGACTGCCCGCCGCCAGCACGGCCTGGTATTTGGGCGCGCCCTTGCCCGTGGGCGAACAGTTGCTTGTGCTCGTCGAGGAGAAGGGGGAGATTCGCCTCGATGTGCTCGATGCGAATAGCGGCCTTCTCGAGTGGTCGCAGCCGTTCGCCGAAGTCGACGAGGAACGGGCGATCGACAATCGCGACAGCCACGCCCGACGGCTCGCCGGTCTGTCGCCCGCGCTTGCTGAAGGGGTGCTCATCTGTCCGACGGGGGCCGGGGCCGTGGTCGCGATTGACCTGGCGACACGCACACTGCTCTGGGCACACGAATACCCCCAGCCCCGGCAGGCTGACGCGATGGTGCTGCCCAACGGCATGCGGGTCGCGCGGAACGGAGCGGTCGGGGGAGGGTTCGGGGGTGACGGAGGCCGGGAGCAGCGAGGAGGCCACTGGCTCGATTCCGCGCCGATTCTGGCTGGCGGCCGGGTGCTGCTGACGCCCGGAGAGTCACAAGAACTTCTCTGTCTCGACCTGCGGCGGGGCACGACTGTGTGGCGTCTGCCGCGCAAGGATCGGTTGTATGTCGCTGGAGTTGTCGCGGGCAGGGCGATTGTCGTGGGGCGGCGGGGCGTGGAGGCACTCGATCTGGGGAACGGCCGTGTGGTCTGGCAAAGACCACTGGTCGCCGATCATGGAAGCCCGAGCGGCCGGGGCATCCTCACGGCGACCAGGCTTTTCCTGCCACTCGACACGCCGGAGGTGCTGGAGGTCGATCTGACCGACGGCCGCATTGTCAGCCGTTCGTCGGCCCGTGGAAATGCGGTGCCGGGAAATCTGCTGGCCTACCGGGGCGAGGTCATCTCCCAAGGGGGCGACTCGCTCGACGTGTTTCACCAGTCGGCGGCCC
>JBIIFB010000080.1:0-16134 GCA_044237545.1 Pirellulales bacterium | reverse complement strand
GCCCTGCATGCGGCAGGCTTCGACGTGCCCGGCCACACCGAAATGCTCGCCCGGTCTTGCGGTCTCGCTGACTCCGACGTCTCGATGATGCTCTGGTTACCCCCTGCGGACGCGGCCGATGCGTCGGCAGGCCTGGGGGTGGTCCACGTGACGCTTCATGAGTCGCTCGCCCATGCGGTCGCCCGGCTCTCGACCGAGGGAATCGTGCAGGCTGGAACGCGGTTGGCGGGATTGCTTGGATCGCTTCTCGGACGCCGGCCGCGGATTGCCGTCGCGGCGCTCAATCCACATGGCGGAGAGTCAGGGCTATTTGGCGATGAAGAATCGCGGCTGATCGCCCCGGCCGTGCGGTGTCTTGCCGAGATGGGCATCGATGTGACCGGTCCGCTGCCGGCCGACACGCTCTTTCTACGTGCCAGCCGGGGTGCATTCGACGGCGTGGTGGCGATGTATCACGATCAGGGGCACATCCCTATCAAGCTCTTGGGAATGCACCGTGCCGTGAACATCACGCTGGGCCTGCCGATGGTGCGAACGAGCGTGGCCCATGGCACGGCCTTCGACATCGTCGGCACCGGTGCGGCCGACCCGGCGAGCATGCTGGCGGCAATCGATGCGGCCGTGCGGCTGGTGGCGGCCGGCTGGCCGGCTGACTCACTGGCCGGCTGACTCAATGGTCGGCTTGTTAGGGCCGGCTTGTTAGGGCCGCTGAGGCACCAGAAACTTTGCGTGTGTTTCGGTGAGATCGACGAGCCCCTCGATGGCAGGCTTGTAGACGAAGGCGGCTGCGTCCACAGGCTCTCCCAGACGCACGTCGTAGAGCTCGAGCACCGCGATCGGTTCGGGATCGCGAGCAGCCACCGGACGACGGCCGGGAATCGCCAGCCACTCGATGCGGAACGGAAACAGGTCGCGCTTGCCGATCGACAGCCGAACGCTCCACGGCGTGCCGTCGGGAAGAGCCTCGGGAGCGATGCCGCCCGGTTGTAACGCGGCCTCTTTCAGGGCCGGCAACACGATCCCCAGGCTCTCCGCATGCCAGCGGCCCTCGATTCGCCAGATCGGCAGGTCGTCGATGGCGGTCGGCTCGACGGTGACAAAACGGAACCAGTTTCGCAGGAGCCCCAGTGTTCGCTGCATGCCGCCAAGATGAGGAGAGACCACCGCGTTGTCGCCTGGTTGAAGCTGCCGCAGCCGATCCCGAATGCGACGCACATCGAGCCGCTCGAGATGCGGCGACTGCGTCCCGAGCCGCCGGTAGGACCAGGCAAACAGTCCGTCGCAGACCTCCAGAAGGTCGAAGGTTTCCGTGTCGGATTTCATCGACGACTCGTAGCGATACCGCTGATCGTCACCAAGCCCTGACTGCACGTAACGGCCGGCACCGACGAGCACCCGGTCGTCAACCCGCACCCGCTGGCGGACGCGGGCCGAGATTGACTCCGCCCTGCCCATCGCCGCGAGTGCTGCCGCCACGATCCTCTCCGCCTGCGCCGCCTGATCCACAGCCTGCGCCGTTTGATCTGCCGCGGGCGTCACTGCTACGACCGCATTCTTCTGGTAGACGCTCTCCGCCGGGCCCGCCTGCGCGGTGGCCGGAGCCGCGCCCGCCGCTGGCGGTTGCGGTTCGGCCTGCGCCGCGACTGTTCGGCAGGCAGCCCCCAGCGTCATGGCCAGCACAACGCTCAGCCAGAGGCCGGCCGCAGACCCCCGACGGCAGGGTCCGGAAGGCCGAGCAGGCAAGGCTGGCAAGCTGGAGTGGGAGAGGAGCTTCACGATCAGGTCGACTTTGAGGATTTTACCAAAGAAGCGGGCGGCAGCACGTCGAAGAACCAAGCGTGGCTCAAGCACCCCATGGCTTGAACAGGCCGGTGCCGTGCATCTCGAACTGAGTGTACGGGATCGGGGTTCAACCGGCCCATGCCGGACGGCCTTGGAGTCGCGAGTCGGCAACACGATCTCGGTCCGGAGGTGATGCGATGCTCAACCAACGCCTGCAGGGTTTTGTCGGCTTCTCCCTGGCAGCCACGCTTGCGGGGTGCCATATCCCCGCCAACTCGCCCCTGACCGGGCTGGCGCAGATCCGCCCGGTGGCGCCACAGCACAGCAATGTGCTACCGCCGGCTGCGATGCTGCAACATCCCGGTCCCGGCGTCGACGGCCCCGGCCCCGGCGTGATCGCCGCCACGTCCTACGAGGCGGCGCTGGCTGCGTCGTACGCCGAGGGCGAGGGCTTTGGTGGTGCTGGCCCTGACGGCAGCGGCATGGGTGGCATGACAGGCATGGGCGGCAGTGCCGCAGCCTGCGAAATGGGTGGCGGCGGCATGGGTGGCGGTGGTGGTGGTGGCATGGGCGGTGGCATGATGGCCCCCACATCGCAGGTCGGTTTCATCGGCCCTGACGGCATGCAGGTGCGATGGGACGTATCGATGGCGGGTGGATTCGATTCGACCCCGCTTGTCACGCCGGGCCGCTATGACTTTCCGCAGGGAGCCATCTACCGGCTCAAGATCACCGACATTCCCGGCCGCGAAGGCCTCGAGCTCTACCCGTCGCTGGAAGTGGCTCCGGTCACGCCCCGGACCGCGGCGTTCCTCGCGCACAACGCCATCCCGTTTCAGCTCACCGAGGAAGACCTCGACCAGGTGACCACGGGCAACTTCGTCACCAAGGTGGTCTACCTGCCAGACCCCTGCTACCAGGAACTCGCGGTCGCCGGCGTGGAAACGCTGGTCAGCACGCGGCTCGATCCGGGCATCGATCCGGTCGTGGAGGCTGACCGCCGCGGCTCGATCCTCGCCATCATCCGCATCGGCAACAAGGATCTCGAATCAACCGGTATCGCCGGAGCGGGTGGTGTCGTCGGAGGCGGCGGCATCGTCTCGACCGGTGGCGGCATGCCGGTGGGCATGGCCGCACCGCTGGGGATGCCCTCCGGTGGCAACCCGTCGCAACTGCCCCCAGCGTTTATCGCGGGCATGAATGCACCGCAGTATGGCATGCCGATCACAGGGACGCCGATCGGTCTACCCGGTCCCGCGCACATCCCACTGGGGATCCCGGCCGGCCTGCAGAAGCACACGATCACCAATCACACGAAGATGCACATCCCGCCGCCGACCCGCGAACTCAAGCTGCATGTGCAGCAGAACCCCGGGCTCAGCTACCCGAAGCCTGCCCATCGGGCCTACATCGCCGAAAACAGCCAAGTACCCAACATCATCCTGAAGCAGCCCCGGGAAGATCGGAAACGCTGGGTTGACAATGGTGGACCCGACCCAGACGCGCTCAACGCAGGAGTGGCCTGCCCGCCTGGTGCACCCTGTCCGCCGAGCCCCTGAGAGTTGAAGACTCTGGCTGAAGACTCTCAAGCGTGATCCAGATGAAGACGTCCTGATTGAAACCTGACCCGATCCAGAGCTGTTCCTGATCCAGACCGGATCCAGACCTGATCCAGAGGAGTGTCTTCGAAGGACGCCTCCGACCGACATCCAATCCTTCGCACGCACGACGTATCACAACCCATGAGGCATTTCGCGAGGAACTTTCGAACAGGGGCCGTGTTGCGGGTCAGCCGCGGGCTTTTGGGGGCAGCGATTCTCGTCCTGACGACCGACACGGGCCATGCCCGTGAGGCCGCCGGGCCGAGGGGCGAGTTGGCCTCCATCACAGCACCGGGAGCGATTGGCGCCGCGCGGCGACCGCAGCCCGGCCCCTGTCCCGAATCCACGCTGCCCGAGGCGGTGCAACCGGTCGAGATCCGTGGCCCGGAAGGGATGCAGATCTCGATCGAGACGGCGGAGGGCTGGTCGCCAGAGCGGGCCGGTCCGCTTCGGATGGGGCTCGTCGTCGGCCACCCGTATCGGCTCCGGATCACGGGCATTCCCAGGCAGGCGGGCCGGGAACTGTTTCCGTCGATCCGTCTGCTCGCCAAGCTGGCCACTCCACCGGGCATGGCCTGGCGTTTTCCGGTGGAGATCGTCATCGATGAAGACGATCTCACGCTGGCCCTGGCAGGGTCACATGTTCGCCGCGTCGTCTACTCTGCCTGCGATCCGGGTCTTCCCGACGTGGTGCCTGAGGGATGGTTTGATGTCCGGCCCGGGGATGATTGCCTCGACGTGGCGAGTACGCTCGGTGATCCCGTGGCGGAGATGATCCTCGGCAATCGGCTGCCGGTCGATGGTGTCGGCGTGGTCGGGCTGGGGGGTGCGCCATGACGCGCTTCACAGGAGTGCATGCCGACCACCCCTGGCGTTGGCCACGCCTGCTCGTCATTGCCACGGCCGCCGTGATCCTGGCGTCCTGCCGGTCGATGACCCAACCGCTCGTGCTGCCGCTGGCCGCGGGTGTTGTAGCGACGGTCGAATCGGGCGTCACCGCCACCGATCATGCCACCGCCACCGATCATGCTACCGCGGGAGCTCCTACCGCGGACGAATCTGCCACCGCCGCTGCGGTCTTGTTTGCGTCCGGGGCTGCGACGCAGTCGGTAGGCGGCGTGGTGCAGACCGGCTGTGAGGGATCGTGTGGTCCCCTGCCCCGCATGCTTCCCCGGCTCTCACCAGCCATGCCGCGAACTGGGGCTGGATGTGAAGCGGGCGGCTGCCAAACCTGTACCCCCGCGGTCTGCATGCCAGGCGGGCCGCCGGTGCCGCGGGTCGGTCCCTGTCTGGTCTGCGACGGCGGCGATCACCAGGCGCCGGCCATGCCGGTGGCCCGCTTTGGGCTCAAAAACCTGACCTCCGGCGATACGGTGGCCCGATACCGGGCAGATGACGATGGTCCCGACGCATGTGACGTGCACGTCACCGCCTCAAACTGCGCCTGTGTGTATGCGCCCCGTTTCGGCTCGGTTCGCGAGGTGACTCGTCCGCATGAGGAGGCCCAGCCGGTCGGGCCACGCGGGCTCGCACTCGACACGTCCACCGAAGCCCAGATCGATCTGCAGCCGGTCTGTCGCAGCACGCAGGCCCTCAGTTTATTCGCCGCAAGAAAGGCTCTGCCCGGCGTCGCGGTCGAGGAACGATTGGGGCCGTTGGCGGTGGATCAGGGGGACCTGCCCCGCGAATCCGACGGCCTGCTGCGGCCCGCCGAGGACGTGCTCGACGACCAGTTGGAACGGGCCGAACTGGTGCAGACGCCACGGATGATGGTCGGCTTCGACGTGCCGTTGGCGTGGACGAGCGCTCAGGCCGCGATGGTGATGGTGGGCAGGCAGCAGGCCGAGGTGGTGGCGGCGGACCGCGGCACGGCCACGCTCCGGCTGGAATCCCCAGGCCGTGCCGAACTCACCCTCTGCAAGCGGGCCGGCAGCGATACCGCCCGGGTCGGCGAAGAGCTCGACTTCATGATCTATCTGTTCAACTCCGGCGACCGTTCGCTCACGGACATCGTCCTCGTCGATACCCTCCCGGGTCGGCTGCAGTTCGTGCCCGATTCCGCCGCGGCCAACAAGGCTGCGGATTTCGTCACCGAGACGGGCGACGACGGTTCCGTGGTGCTCAAATGGCAGTTCAACCACACATTTAAGCCCGGCGAGGGCGGCTTTGTGCGGTTCCGCACGATCGTGCGGTAGCCCAACGGGGCGGCCTCCCCGAAAGCCTTGTGGGTCGGTGCTTGTGCCGGCGCGACATGGCAGCCTTGTTCCAGGGCAGGCGAATATTGCCGGGTCGGCGAATATTGCCTGGTCAGCCCTGGGGCGGTTACGATCTCAGGGTGGCTCCGACCCATTCAAATCCACTCCGTCTTCCTGAGGCATTCATGCGCCATACGCGTTCCAACTTTTTCTCCGCGCCGACTGTGGCGGTGTTCACGCTTGCAGCAGGGCTGCTGATCGGTTCGGCCACGCTGCTGATGGCGCGACAGCCCGGTGCCGTGGCGGAGCCGCCGACTGCCGCCCAGGCCATGCCGAAGGTGCCGCCACTGCCGGAGGGCACGCCCCAGGAGATGATGCAGTTCATCGCCGGCCTCAAGACGGCCAACGTCAAGCCCTCGTCCCGCAAGGAGATGATGGCCTATATGAAGGATGTGGCGTCCGTCTCACTGCAGGCCGCCGACAAGATCCTCGCGCAGGTGAAGCCCGCGGATCCCCTCCACGACCCGGCCGCCAAGATGAAGCTCGAGAGCCTGATGATGCTCGGCCGATTCGGTGACGAAAAAGCTGCCGCCGAGATGGCAACCTATGCGGCCACCCTGACCAACAGCCCGTCGCGCGATCTGGCCAAGGAGGCCCAGCGGCTGGTGCTTGTGAGCGAGGCGCAGCAGATCCTCTCGAGCGGTGATACGAAGGCAGCGGGTGGTCTGGTCGAGAAGATGACGGCGATGCTCGCGGCCGATCCCGATGACATGCAGTCGGCTGGCCTGGCCATGCAACTTGCGGGCGCCTTCGAGCAACTGCCCGACGGTGAGGCGGTCGCTGCCGCGGCCTATCGTGGCTTCGGGCCCGCCATGTCCAAGAGCTCCAACGAGCAGATCCGCAAGATGGGAGACAGCTTCGCCGGCACGCTCCGCCGTCTGTCGCTCCCCGGCCATCCGATGGAGATCAACGGCACGCTCCTCAATGGCAAGGCGTTCGATCAGAAAACGCTGGCCGGCAAGGTGGTGCTCGTCGATTTCTGGGCCACCTGGTGCGGCCCCTGCGTAGCCGAGATTCCCAATGTGCTCGAGCAGTACGAGAAGTATCACAAGGACGGATTCGAGGTCGTCGGCGTCAGCCTCGACCAGGATCGCGAGGCACTCGAAAAGTTTGTCGGTGAACAGAAACTGCCGTGGCCGATCCTGTTCGAGGAATCGAAGGGAGATGGTTGGCAGCATCCGCTGGCGACCTTTTATGGCATCAGCGGAATCCCCACCGTGATCCTGATCGGCCGGGATGGCAATGTGATCACACTCAACGCGAGGGGCGAGAAGCTCGGCGAACAGTTGGACGCGATCTTCAAGAAAGCGGGCTGAAATGCCTTTCCGACGTGGCCTCACTCGGGCACCGATCCGCTGGCGGGTGTGCCCGTGAATGCCACCCGCAGCGTGATTTCCAAACGGGCTGGGGCCTTCGATTCGTCGGGCATCCGCAAGGTCTTTGACCTCGCGGCCCGGCTTGAGGATCCCATCAACCTGTCGATTGGTCAGCCCGACTTCGAGATGCCGCCGGCGGCCCGAGAGGCGGCCAAGGCGGCGATCGATGCCGGCCGCAACGGCTACACGCCGACGCAGGGTATTGCCGCCCTGCGGGAACGGCTCGAGAACGATGTCCGCCGGGAACTGGGACAACCAGACCGGCAGCTCTGCGTGACGAGCGGTTCGAGCGGGGCGCTCGTGCTGGCGCTCATGTCGCTTGTCGATCCCGGCGACGAGGTGATCATCTTCGAGCCGGCCTTTGTTATGTACCGGCCGCTGGTCGAGTTTCTCGGCGGCCGGTGCGTGGCCATCGACACCTCGCCGACGTTCCAGATCGATCTCGATCAGGTCGCGGCCGCCATCACGCCAGCCACCCGGGTGATCCTGCTCAACACGCCGGCCAATCCGACCGGCGTGGTCGCTTTAGCCGATACGGTCCGCGATCTGGCCCGGCTGGCCGAACAGCGTGGCGTCACGCTGATCAGCGACGAACTCTACCGGTCGTATTGCTACGACGCCCCGTTCGCCTCCCCTGCCCTGCATTCGGAGTCGGTGGTCGTGATTGACGGGTTCTCGAAGTCACACGCCATGACGGGCTGGCGGGTCGGCTGGGTGCACGGGCCCAAGCCGGTCGTGGACGCATGCACGATGCTGCAGCAATACACCTTTGTCTGCGCGCCGCAGGTGGGGCAGTGGGCGGCGGTCGCTGCGATCGACTGCCCGATGGACCTGCCGCTGGCGGAGTGCCGCCGCAAGCGCGACAAACTGATGGCGGGCCTGCAGGATCATTATCGCTTTGTGCAGCCAGGGGGGGCTTTCTATCTCTATCCGGAGGCACCCGGGGGCTCCGGGAAGGCCTTTGCAGAACGGGCTGTGGAGCGGGAAAAACTCTTGGTCGTGCCGGGCAGCGTGTTTGGTCGGGCGGACAGCCACTTCCGGATCGCCTACACCGTCTCAGACAGCATGCTCGATCGGGGCATCGCTGCCCTCCAGCGGCTCGCCACCTCCTACGATGGTTGATGCCGACGTGCTCGCCTTCGACATCGGGGGCGCGAATCTCAAGGCGGCCGATGGGCTCGGGTGGGTGCACTCCGAGCCCTTCGAACTCTGGCGCCGGTGGCATGAACTGTCCGACAGGCTCGCTAGGATCGTGTCGCATCGTCGCCCGCGTCGCGTCGTGGCCACGATGACGGGCGAGATCGCCGACTGCTACGCTTCCAGGCGGGACGGTGTTGCCGACATCGTTGCCGCGATCCAAACGGCAACACGGGCGGCCGCGGGCAGATGCCCCATCGGAATCTATCTCGTGGATGGAACGTTTGTGTCGCCGGAAGAGGCGTTGGCCCGCCCGCTCGCGGCCGCAGCCTCGAACTGGCACGCCGTTGCCCGTCTGGCGTCCGCATATGCCACCGCGGAGAGGGCCTTCGTGATCGACGTCGGTTCAACGACGACCGACATCGTACCGCTCGTCGACCGGGCCCCCGCTGCGACGGGCCTGACAGACTTTGCGCGGATGGCTGCGGGCGCGCTGGTCTATACCGGAGTGGAGCGGACACCCGTCGCGGCGATCGTGCGGTCGCTGCCGTGGCGAGGCCGGCTGTATCCGGTGGCGAGTGAACTCTTTGCGCAGGCGATCGATGTCTGGCTTCTCCTCGAGGAGCTTGCGGAGGATCCGGCGGCCAACCAGACGGCGGATGGCGGGCCTGCCACCCGTCCGGCGGCGCGGCGGCGGCTGGCCCGCATGCTACTGGCCGACCCGGATGATGTTTCGGAAGACGAGGCCCTTGCCATGGCCGTCTGGTGTGCCGACAGGCAGGGTCGGCAGGTTGCGCGGGCGCTTGCCCGGCTGACCGCCGGCCTCGGATGGCTGCCGCGATCGGTCGTGCTCTCCGGTCACGGTGGGTGCCTGGCCCGTCGGGCCCTGACCCGGCTGGGCTGGGACGTCGATCTGATTTCGTTGCCCGAGATACTCGGCGCTGAGGTGTCGCGGGCGGCTCCTGCGCATGCGCTCGCGGTCATCGCGCGGGGGGCAATCGCATGAGTGGCCCTCGGCAGTCGAGCCATCCTGAGGCGGGCGCAGAGCCCAAGGCCGAACAGCCCAAGACCGAACAGCCCAAGGCCGAGCAGGAGTCGATGCTGCGGGGGTGGGTGTGCGGAACACTCCGCAGCAATGCCGCAGGGATGCCTGTGGAGCACGCCCTTGGAGTTAGAAACGGGAATACCCAGCCGCCCCCCGATGTGCCGATCGTGATCAAGCTTGGCGGCAGCCTGCTCATGCGGCCGAACTGGCCGGCGTTGCTCATGCCGCTCGTTAACAGTTACCGCCCGCGTGCCTGCTGTCTGATCGTGGGAGGCGGTGCCGTCGTGGATGGGCTGCGGATGCTCGATCGTGTTGCGCCCCAGCCACCGCGGCTCATGCACGAGCTGGCCATCGATGCAATGCGGCTGACGGGGCGACTGGTGTCTGCTGCCGTTCGCCTCCCTCTGACACCAATCCCGCCGGGCCCGGGCGAGGCGGCGGTGCTTGATGTGCCGGCATGGCTTGCTTCAGGTGCACGGGTCTCGACGTTGCCGGTCGGTTGGGGCGTCACGAGCGACACGATTGCCGCCCACGTTGCCGTGGAGTACGGCGGCATGCTGCTGTTGGCCAAGAGCATCCCGCCTCCCCCCTGCCCTGGCGACGTCGATCGTGTGAAGGCGCTGGCACTGGCAGGGTGGGTGGACGACTCTTTCCCCGTGGCCTCAGGGCCGCTCGTCGTCATCGAGTGGGCCGCACCGCAGTCATAAGGTGAGGCTGTGGGCGGCCGATCCAGGCTCACCGTCTGCGCCCTCGTGGCGGCAAGTTTGTAACGTGTCCGAGCGTGGACGATACCCCTCCACCGGCTCACCGTCTTCTCCCTCGTGGCGGCAAGTTTGTAACTTGTCCGAGCGTGGACGATGCCTGTGCTCCCGGGCCGCAGCTCACGGGCCGCAGCTCACGTTTTTGGCTCACGGGCCGCCCGCATACAAGCCCGTATCAGTCCCACCAGCAGCCGGTGGCAGGCCGGGCGGAGAGTGCGAGCGTTCGGGTTTCGGCAACGTCCACAGCATCGACTGTGTTGGCTGCAAACTGCCACGGCTGAACGAGGACGCCACCGGAGGCACTCACCACCCAGCGGGTCCCCTTCTTCATTCCGTTGGCCACCGTCGGCACGCTCGAGGGAACCTCATATGCGGGGAGTGGCAACGTCTTGCCGTCGAGCAGCGGGGCCAGATCAAGCCCCGCACGTCCGGCCAGTTGGCGGCCATGGATGAGGGCGGCCACAACCGCCAGATCGATGCAATTGACCAGTTCCGCAAAGGCCGGCTGTCGGGCGGCGAGCTGGTCGTAATGCGAGGTCATGAGGTCGCACCACTTCTCGGCGTTGGCATCGGCGGCAGCTTTCCCGCCGTTGGCACCCTTGCGAGTGCCGTCGGGAGCGAAGAGGTCGTTTTCGGTCAGACATTTCATCCGGCGGCCGTTGATCCGCCAGGCGAGTTCATCGGGGTCGCGAGAAATCGGATCGTAGTTCGTCTCCAGCCAGAATCTCGGCAGCACCGCCGCGGAGGTCGAACCAGGTGGCACCATCGACAGATAGCTGGGCAGTTGAGCGATCCCAGACGGCTCCAGTCCCATGCCGATCCGCTTCAGGCGGTAGTCGGCGGCGACCAGCACGCGGGCGAACCGACTATCGCCCGGCACGCCACCGACCGTGACCCGCTGCGGGCCGACTGCGTTCTGCATCGCCACGAGCGTGGCGTCGGGATTCTGGCCGATCGTCTTTTGCGTCCGCAGAAACGCCTGCAGCCTCACGATCCCTTCGGCGGTCGGATCGATCGAGCACTTCATGCCGCCGGCCCGGGCCGCGTCGATGGACCGCAGGGCGGTGATCAGATCCTCCAGATGCAACAGTGGCCTGCCGCTGGTGGCGGCCACCACATTGCCCGTTGCGTCGACGGTGATGGCGTCAGCCGGGCCCGCCAGGATGATGTCATGCCCGTCGGTGTCGACGAACACATGAGTGATCCGTTCCAGTCCACCCAGGAAGAGCACGTCGGGCGGGAGCGGCTTGCCAGCGGTGGCGGCCTCGGCGGCAGCTATGATCCGGGCGAGCGATACCTTACGGAGCGCCCCGGCTGCAGCTGGGCCACGGCCGGCTGCAACGCCAGCCAAGGCCTCACGCCGCTCCCGGGCGAGTGATTCAAGAGCCTTCGGATCGATGTTCCGCACGATTCCGTCGGCGTCGATCGAGATACCGCCCACGGCCTGGCCGCCAAAGCCCCCCATGCCACCCCCCTGGGCATGGCAAACGCTCGGCGAGGCCGCCGTCAGCACCGTCGCGGCCGCGATCAGCCACAGCGCGGATCGATGCCCGGGGGCCAGACGGCCCGTTTGCAGGCGGTCCAAAGATGGAGTGGCGGCGAACGCCGGAAGATTCATGCCGCAGTTCATGGGCATCCTTTCATGACAGACCAGTCATGGCGAGCGTGTCGTTCAAGGCAGAAACCAAATCGGGAAACCTGTCAGGCTGCGTGTTGACTGGGCCCGACCCCCCCTCGGGGGACCGGCAGGCACGGCTGCCCGGGCTGGGATGCTAGTCGCGGAGGGCCAGTTGCGGCAAACCCGTTTCTGCCGCTTAGAAACGGGTTTTTCGTGGCTTTCCAACCCGGCCGCCGGGCTCGGGGCCGGTCTCGAGGCCGCTCTGGGCCGGCCTGAGCCGCTCGTGGCCTCCAGCCACGCCCTCCCAAAAGAGCGTCCGCTGAGTCATGATGCGGAGACACGAGAATCCCGGCATGTCTTCTTCGCCCATCACGTTTCTACTCATTCGCGACCCCGTTGCCGGCCAGTCTGTGGTCCCGCTCGTGCTGGGGCAACGCGTGACGCTCGGCCGTGCGCCCACCAATCGCGTGGTGATCCACGATGAGCAGGCCAGCCGGTTTCATGCCGAGGTCTCAAGCGCAGCCTCGGGCTGGTCGATCCGGGATCTCAACAGCCGCAACGGCACGGTTGTATGTGGGGAGTTGCTCTCCGCCGACCGCATCCTTGTTGCCGGCGACACCGTCGCGATCGGTCGCGTTGCGATCGTGGTCGGCGAGGGAGAGCCGCCGGTTGATCCAACCGATGGGGCCGACGTGCTCGGCGGCGCCGCAACGGGTGAGATGCCAGCGGATGTAGAGGCCTGGCAGGCCTCGATCACGCATCGCCGCGGCAGGAGTCGGCTCCTCGACGACATTCGCGAGGCCGCGGGAACGGCCCCCCGCGTGGGCCGCGCCGCCGCCGAACTCTGCCGGCTGGCATTCGCGCTCGGACGGGCCCACGATCTCAAGTCAGTGGCATCGCTGGCGCTCGAGTCAGCCGCGCAGGGGGCGGCCGCCGCCCGGGGGGTCGTGCTGCTGCCGGAGCCCATCAGCGAGCGGTCGGGAGCGTCGGGGCAGAACACGGCCGGCCTGGCGTCCGAGCTCGTTCTGGCCGCGGTGCTTCCGGCGGAGGGCGAAGCGACACCCGTCACGCCCGGGGCGATTGCCGCTGTGCTCGGCACGGATGAGGCCGTTCTGGCCCGGGCTGTATCCAAGGATGCGGTCTCGACGGATGGTTGCCACGTGGCAACCATTTCAGCGCCGATTCGCGTGGGCGGGCAGGCCGTGGGCGTGCTGCACCTGGAGGTGGATGCCAAGCACCACGAGGCCACGCCGGACGACCTTGAATTCGTGATGGCGGTCTGCGACGCGCTGGGCCTGGCGATCGACAATCTCGCCGCCCGCGAAATGCTGTCGTCGCGGCTCGCACGGTCCACCGACGAAAACGAACAGTTGCGGCGTCGGCTCGGCCAGGAATCGCGGATGATCGGCGCGAGCCCCAGTCTGCAGCACATCGTTGGCCAGATCGAGCGGGTGGCGGCAACGAGAGCCACGGTCCTGATTCGCGGCGAGAGCGGTGCCGGTAAGGAACTCGTCGCTCGGGCGATCCACGAGGCGAGCGGACGGCGAACGGCGCCGTTCGTCTGCATGAATTGCGCCGCACTGTCCGAGACGCTTCTGGAAAGCGAACTCTTCGGCCACGAAAAGGGCGCCTTCACCGGTGCCACCGACCGCAAGATGGGCAAGTTCGAGGCCGCCCACAAGGGCACGCTGTTTCTCGATGAGATTGGCGAGATGAGTCCGGCGATCCAGGCGAAGTTTCTCCGGGTGCTCGAGGGGCATCCCTTCGAGCGTGTCGGCGGCAGTGCCCGCGTGCAGGTCGATGTCCGTGTCGTCGCGGCCACCAATCGGCACCTGGAAGAGGCCGTTGCCGCCGGCGAGTTTCGCCGCGACCTCTACTTCCGCCTGAAGGTCGTGGAGATTCTCGTGCCGCCCCTCCGCAAGCGGCCTGAGGATATCGAGACCCTCGCCCTCCATTTCCTGAAGCGGTTCGCGGCGGAAGCGGGCCGCCGTGTGCGGGGCTTCACTCCGGAAGCGCTGGCGGCGATGCAGGCCTACCACTGGCCGGGCAACATCCGCGAACTCCGCAACAGTGTCGAGCGGGCGGTGGTCCTCTCGCAGGATGAGTGGATAGACGCCCATGAACTGGCGTTGTCCCATCTCTCTTCCGCCGGTGACACGGGCCGAATTCCATCGGGGCCGGCCCCGTTCACACCGACGACGCTCGATGAGATGGAACGAAAGCACGTCCTGGCAGCACTCGAGGCCGTGGGTGGCAACAAGACGAAGGCCGCCGCGATCCTCGGCATCGAGCGATCGACGCTCGACCGCAAGATGGCCCGCTGGGCGAAGGGGTAGGTCGGTCCGACGGGTCATAGCCCCGTTCTCCTTCCCTCGTGGCGGCAAGTTTTTAACGTGTCCGTGAGTCAGCGCGGATTCCGCAAGTTAAAAACTCGCGGCCACGGGGGGAAAAGGGCCACGGGGGGAAAGCGGCCACGGGGGGAACGGGCCACGGGGGAAAAGGGGCCATAAGGGATAGAGTCCGGTCCTCCCTTCCTCGTGGCGGCAAGTTTTTAACTTGTCCGTGAGCCGGCGCGAGGCTCATGCGGCACCGACATCACAGGCCGAAATACCGCTTCCAGCTCTCGACGTCTGCGGGGCCCGGCTCGGGTGGCTTCGTCTCGGGCTGTCGCCGACGTGCCCGGCGCTGTTCACGCATCGTGGACAGCCACTCGTCGCTCGATACGGCGGCCGCCCGGCGGCGGCGGGCCGCGACCTGCAGTCGCCTGTCGCCCGACACCACGACGAGACTCGACGGGGCGTCGGCATCCTCAACCAATTCCTCGATCAGCGAGTCGGCATCGGGGTATTCCCGCGCAAACCAGACGCGGATACCGCCATGGGTGAGCCGCGCCGGCAGGCCATCCGGCGCGCGGGCTGCGTCAAAGACCACGATCGTGTCGGCGGCGGCGTCGCCCAAGAGGTCGACGAGCATGTCAAGCAGGGCCAGTCGCGACTTCTCGAAGCCCCGAGGGCCCCGCTCCTCGCCGAAGACGCCCGACGCATGCAACAGGTTATAGCCGTCGATGATGAGCGTCATGGTGCAAGCGGGCGTTCAT
This sequence comes from Pirellulales bacterium, assembly GCA_044237545.1. Classification (GTDB taxonomy): domain Bacteria; phylum Planctomycetota; class Planctomycetia; order Pirellulales; family UBA1268; genus CAMCQY01. The sequence goes on along the minus strand of JBIIFB010000080.1, from coordinate 1,462 downwards.
GCCCGTTCCAACCGATACTTCACCCGGCCTGCCACGATCGTCGCCACCGCCCGGCCCCTCAGTGACCAGCCGTCAAAAGGCGAGTTCACACTCTTCGACTGGAACGACTTCACTTCGACCTTCCACTCGAGTTCTGGATCGATGATCGTGATGTCCGCCACGGCGCCGGGCCGCAGCGTGCCGCGATCCACGCCCAGGATGCGGGCCGGCAGCGTGCTCATCGCCTCCACGAGGCGTGACCAGCCGATTCTTCCCGGTGCGATCAGTCTCGTGACGCTGAGACCCACCGCGGTCTCCAGGCCGAGGATGCCGAAGGGGGCTCGATCGAGCTCCAGCATTTTCTTCTCGGGAGCATGCGGCGCGTGGTCGGTGGCGATGCAGTCGATCGTGCCGTCCGCGATCCCCGCGAGAATGCCTTCCACATCAGCGGACGTCCGCAGCGGCGGGCTCATCTTGTAGTTGGAGTCGAATCCGCGGAGCCCCTCGTCGGTGAGGGTGAAGTGGTGCGGGCAGGCCTCGGCCGTCACGCGGGCCCCGCGGGCCTTGGCCGCGCGGATCAGGGCCACGCCGTTAGCCGTCGAGACGTGCATCACGTGGAGCCGGCCGCCGGTCACCTCGGAGAGCGCGACGTCGCGACCGATCATCACCTCTTCCGCCGCCGCCGGCATGCCCGTCAGACCGAGCACGAGCGACACGAGCCCCTCGTGCATGACACCGCCACGCGACAGTTCCAAAACCTCTTCGTGGGCGAGGATCGGCTTGTCGAACATGCGGCAGTATTCGAAGGCGCGGCGCATCAACTCGGCGTCGTAGACCGGAGCGCCGTCGTCGCTGAAGGCGACGGCCCCGGCCTCCACCAGCCTGCCGATTTCGGCCAGTTCCTTCCCCTCGCGGTTGCGGCTCACGCAGCCCACCACGAAGACATTGCAGGTGTCGGCACGGGCTGCCTTCTGGTGGATGAACTCTACCGCCGCCTGCGTGTCGGTCGGCGGCTCGGTGTTGGGAATGCAGGCGACGCTGGTGAATCCTCCGGCAAGTGCCGCCCGTGTGCCCGTCTCGATCGTCTCATCCTCTTCACGGCCCGGTTCGCGGAGGTGCACGTGCATGTCGATCAGTCCCGGACAGACCACCATGCCGGTGGCGTCGATCGTCTCGTCGGCCACCTCGTCGCTCCGGCCGATCGCCGCCACCTTTCCGTCGCGGACGAGCACGTCGTCGATCCGGTCGATTCCCTGCGCGGGATCGATCACCCTGCCGCCTCGAATGAGAAGTGTGCCCATCGGTCTCTCTATCAGGTTTGCCATCAGTGTTGCCATCAGCGTTCCAGTCAGATGCTCCTCGTCAGGGCGGGCGTTGACGGGCTGTTCGCGGTCGCCGCGGCTGGTCCGCCCCCCGGCTCGCGTGGCCCGCAGGTCAGCCAGAGCGCGGCCATGCGGACGGCCAGCCCGTTGGTGACCTGGTC
>JBIIFB010000082.1:0-15913 GCA_044237545.1 Pirellulales bacterium | reverse complement strand
GGCCCAGTGTCAGTGGCTGCCCAGATTCGAGTATTTCTCGACAGTCAGCCCGATATGCTCGAGCACCTCCGCGACCCATCCACGCAACGACTCATTCAAGATGCGCTCCTCGACAAGATGCCGCTCATGCCACAAACTGAAATCGTGCATCCGGCGGATTCCTACAAGCTTTTATTTGTGGTGAATATCGCAGTCACGATTCTGGGGTTTGTGACCGGCGTCAAGGAAATCGTCAAGGAAAAATCGATCTACGTTCGGGAACGGATGCACAGCCTTGGCATCATGCCCTACACGCTCTCAAAACTGGCTCTCTTAGCGATTATTCTGGCAGTGCAAGTAGCGATCTTTCTGGCGGTGATCGACCTCGTGTTTTATTTGCCTCTCGACATGCAATGGAACGGTGGGCCAGTTGCGATGTACCGTCGAGGTCCGCTGCTGGAGTTTGGATTTAATTTTCTCTCCGCCGTTGCCTGCGCGGCGATCGGCATGATCGTGTCGGCACTGGTGCGGTCTTCAGAGACGGCCTTTCTGGCCGTTCCGCTTTTGGTAACGCCGCAGTTGCTCTTGGGGGCGGGCATTCTTCCAATTCGGGGAGGGTTGCTCGACCTGCTGGCGAAAGTATTTGCACCGGCCTACTGGGCGTACCGCGGCGTTCGGTCTGAAGGGGCCGGCGTGCCAATAAACTGGCGCTCATTTGGTCCCTACGACGATGCCCTCTGGATTCCCTTGGTGGGGCTCCTTGCGCAGATTGCGGTGGCAACGATCTGCGTGATGCTCGTCCTCCGCTGGCAGGATCAGAAGCGGTCGTAGAACTGTGATGCTCGGCTTTTAGCGTTTGAGCCCATCGGCGGGTGGAAGATTCCGCAGCCACACCTCCCAGACTCCCGGCATGTTGCCATTGAATGCCACCGCCCAAGCGGCGATCAGTATGGTGGCCAGCAGGAGCGACGCTACGAAGCAGCGGCCATTTATATCCAGCCGCAGTCCCTGCAAGCGGTTGGCAAAAATGACCACCACAAGTGAGGCCGCCAAGCCGACGGTGCCCGGCCAGACGCCCCCTTCGATCCCGGCATAAAACCAAAACACGCCAAGCAACGCGGCCACGATTGCGACCAGCAGATTGGCACGGCTCGATGATGCACTACGGCTGCCGGATGGCTCGCGGCAGGTGAGCACGTAGAGCAGCACGATCACAAAAAGCGGGGCGTACCACATCCAGTGACCAATGCACTCGTCATACACATACGCGAGATCGAAGATTTCAATGAGTGGCTCGCCGAGCGCCTGCACGACAGGGTTGTCTGACGGCGGCACATCGATCGGGCCGCTATGTCGCATCTGCATTCGGCCGTCAATGGAGTCGGCCGAGATGTGAATGCCCTGTCCAACACACATCGCGCACAAGAGCAGCATCGTGAGCGTGTGCCACACGTGAGCCCCTCGTGCTGCGGCACGCTCAAACAGCTTCAGAAAAACCACCGACAGCACAACCGGCGCCAGAATGTGCATCCAGTCTGCAGCCCCCGGCCAGCCGCGAGAAGCCGGCACGATCGCATTGACGATCGGTCTGGCATAATCCAAAAAATAGCACTGCAATAAGAGCAGGCCGAAGAGATCGGCCTCAAATCGGCGTGGAGTCGAAGGAGTGGAAATCACCATAAAGAGCGCGGATAGGTGGCAACGAGGTGTGTCTGGATACGAAACGGGATTCAGCCCGCCTGCTTGTAGTTTAACAGCCTATCGACAAAACTCCTGCTGAGCCGCTCGATACGGGCGCTAGGGTATCGCCCTCGAAAGAGCGGCCGTATGCAGGAGCCACACCCACGCTCCTCATCGAAAGCTTTCAGACACCCCCGGTCATCTTGGCTTTGGAGACTTCTCATGCCCTACGTGCGTCCCTTTTTCTCAAGCGCGGCTGCGACATGCAGTTGCCTGCTCTGGGCCAGTCTGCTGCATGCACAGCCACAGCCCCCGCTGCAAGCAGCCGTTTCCAATTCCGTCGGCATGCAGATGCAAGAACTCCCTGCTGGAAAATACCGGATGGGGGCAGGCGTTTTCGAAGTGGATGTCACGCTCACGCGACCGTTTGCGATCGCCACGCACGAGGTGACGCAGCGGCAGTGGACAGAGGTGATGCACACGCAGCCGTGGCAAGAGGGAGGCGATCGTGAAACGATTGGCCAGAAGCTGTCTCCCGGAATTGCGAAGAGCAACGTGGCCATTGGTGACGACTACCCGGCGGTCTGCGTCGAGTGGGATGCAGCACAGGCCTTCTGCCAGAAGCTCACCGCTCTCGAGCGTGCGGCTGGCGCGCTGGCAGCCGATTGCGAGTATCGACTGCCAACAGAGGCCGAATGGGAATACGCCTGCCGTGCCGGCACCACAACGACATATTCGTTTGGCGACGACGCATCGCTCTTGGGCGACTATGGTTGGTTTCGCGATAATTCCAGCGGTCATGCCGAGAAAGGTGGCACGAAGAAGCCAAACGCCTGGGGGCTTTACGACATGCAAGGCAATGCGTGGGAATGGTGTTCAGACTGGTTGCTCTGGCCAGCCATGACACTCTCAGGCGGCGAGGATCCGACCGGCCCGGCGAATGGGACGTTTCGGTCGTTGCGGGGCGGATCGTGGTGGTTTCCTGCAGAACTCTGCCAAACCGACGCCCGCAGCATGCTCCCGTCGTATGATTTCGCGCTGTTTGGCTTTCGGGTTGTGCGAAGTGCCGTGCGACAACCCATCCCTGCCGATCAACAAAAGGCTCTGCCGACAACTCTGGCGCAAGAAAAGCCCCAACAGAGTGCCACGCTTCCCCAGGCCATCCCGCTCGAAGCCATCGAAATGACTCGCGACGTTGTCTACGGCCACAAGGATGGAATGGCGCTCACGTTTGACGTGTTCCGGCCAACCAAAAATTCCAAGGGCATTGGAGTGTTGTATTCAGACACTGGTCTTTGGGTTTCGATGTGGACACAACCCGAATTAAAGCTTGGCTTCTTCAAGCCCATCATTGATGCGGGCTACACCGTGTTTTGTGTTCATCACAGCAGTAGTCCCCGGTATCTGGTTCCGGAGATGGTTGCCGACACGAAACTCGCTCTGCGTGTGATCGAGGGGCGGGCTGCAGAATTCAAGGTTGATCCCAATAAGTTGGGCGTGTTTGGATTCAGCGCTGGCGGCCAACTCATGCTATCCCTGGGCATGACTGACGACGCGGGGAGGCCGCTGGAAGGCGAAGAGCGGTCGAGGGTAGCGGCGATTGCCGTCAGTTTTCCCGTGAGCGACCTGCGGGGTATCGGCAATCCGGAGCATCCGCTGCGGAAAGGTATTCCAGCGCTGCGAATTACTGAGTCGCAGGCCCAGGCGTGTTCGCCGATCCTGCTCGTGCGACCACACGCGCCGCCGACGCTCGTGATACACGGCACCCGCGACCGATTCATTCCGCTGGTGTGCAGCGAACGGCTCCGCGACTCGCTCACGCAAGTAGGCGTCGACAACGAGTTGGTTGTGATTCCAGACGGCGACCACGGCTTTGATTCACAAGGCAATCGAGAGATGTTTGCCGCAATCGTCCGCTGGTTCGACACGCACCTTGCCGCGCTCGCACAGTAACCGTGTGCCTTGGCCGGAATGGGAAAACGTGTCTGAGAGAAAAAGTGCCCGCCACCAAAAGTGGAGAGGCTGCGAGATGCTGTCCAAGTGATCACGGGCGGTGCTGTTAACCAGGCCGCTTCGGAAGCCGTCCTTCACGCCTTGACGGAGCAGCGGCGGTACGCCGTTCGAGCCGACGCTACGTCGTCGATGGCCAACTGCAGTTGGCTCAAGCGAAGCTCCCTCGGGCCCCAGAGCTCGATCAGAAGCGGGCCGTTGGCGACCGGCATCACCGCAAACCGACCCTCGCGATAAATCTGTTTGAAGAGGGCATCCACCTCATCGCGATAGGCGTGATCCACAGGCCGATCGCAAAACGTGGACACCGTCGTGCGTGATGCCGCGAACCGCTGCAGCCGGCGCTGCCATACTGCGGACTTCCGTGGGTCTGCCGGTCGAGGGCGGCTCCGGTGAGCCACTCGGTGCCTGGGCGATTATCCGCACGCGTTTTCAGGGCCGGCGCGGTAGAATCTGGACTGGACCATCCGTATGAGATCCTGCTCAGTTACTTGATCGCCAGATCTTTCTTCGAGGAGTCATCATTATGAACTGGCAGGACCGCATCGGGTTTGATCCTGACATTCTCGGTGGAAAGCCGGTCGTCAAGGGCACAAGGCTGGCCGTCGAGAAGATCGTCGAACTCATGGCTACCGGTTGGTCCGGGCAGCAGATCATCGAGAACTACCCCGGTCTGACACATGATGACATTTCTGCGTGCCTCTTCTACGCAACCGAGATCCTAAAGTCGGAGCGTGTTGTCGCTCTTACCTCGCCCGAATGAGAGCAGACAGGCATGCTGTTTCTCGCGGATGAGGATTTCCCGGGCATCTCTGTGAGGTGGTTACGGGAGGCGGGGCATGACGTGCTCTGGGCAAGGACGAGCATGCCAGGCCAGTCGGACGCCGCGGTGCTCGAGGCTGCCCAGCGAGAATCCCGTGTCGTTCTGACCTGCGACAAGGATTTCGGCGAGCTTGCCTTTCACTGGGGCCTTCCGGCTTCGTGTGGTGTCGTCCTCTTTCGTTTTCCCTCATCGTCGCCCGAGGCGTTTCTCGACCGGGTCAAGGAACTCCTGGCGGCCGAGAAGAAGATCGGCTTGAGCGGGACGTTCTGTGTCGTCGAGGCCAATCGCGTGCGGGTTCGGCCACTGGGCGGATGCTCTTGAATCACTGGCGACACCTGAACACCGTGTCGATGGCCAACTGCAGTTGGCTCAAGCGAAGCTCCCTCGGGCCCCAGAGCTCGATCAGAAGCGGGCCGTTGGCGACCGGCATCACCGCAAACCGACCCTCGCGATAAATCTGTTTGAAGATGGCATCCACCTCATCGCGATAGGCGTGATCCACCGGCCGGATGCCATCCGCTTCCATCTCCACCGGCCAGGCGTCTGTTTTCGGCACGAACGCCAGGATGTCGAGATGATCCAGCGACTCTCTCACGGCAGGGACTAGCGTCTCCACGAAGGCGAGATCGATGTCGGTGGTGCCCTGGTTCGCGGTGTAGAGGGAATAGGCGATGTAGTCCACCGGCGCGCGGTCAAAAATCACGTCGGTGGTGGGGGCGGAATAGCGATGCACTCGACTGATGCTGTAATACATCTGAATACCGTTGTGCAGTCGCGTTGAGGCATCGCGAAACCGGATCTCATACGGGCCATCAAGGCTCAGCGCTCGGTAGGGTTCCTCCTCGCGGTGATACTCCGGATGCGCCGCGACCCAGTCGTTGACGACGGTCGATTTTCCCAAGGAATGCGACCCTGACACGGCGATCCGCATGCGAAATACCCCTTGAACGAGTCGGCAGGTGAACGCAATGCCACGAAACGACTTCTCGGCAGGCCGCGACCTGTCGCCGCTGATGGAATCAGTTTCTACCACCAGGGTTATCCTGCCAATGCCTCGCCCCCACGAGCTTACGCTCCGCCTTCCAGACTTCCTGATACGGTGAAAACGAATCTAGGTCTGGGAACTCTGGGTCTGCGAATTCTGGGCATGCGAACTCTGGGCAGGATGGGGAGTTGCCGGTTGCCAGGTCGATGAGGCAGGCCTGTCCTGTATGGGCCTTGCTGCCGTGCCAGTCGCGGTTTGACTGCCGTTTTTCTTCGCTGGCCTCGACGGCCGCCACACGCAACAATCCCGCCGCACCGCACTCGCGGCCCCCTTCAGCCGCATCCCCAGCCGGCCGCAGCCGATCCCGGCTGCGCAACGAAACGCCAGCCACGCATGGACACACGCCACCATCCGCCCCTCGGCATTGCAGCCATCGCGTTGTATCAGCCTCCCTGGGAACTGGAGAACAGCTGGTTCGGCGACGCGATGCCCCGCAAGTTCGCCCATCACACCGGAATCGAGGCACGCGGGATCTCGCTCGACGACGAGGTGACGATGGGCCTGCACGCCGTCCGCCAACTCCAGCGAGAGACGGGCTGCAATCTGGCCGAATGTCGCGGCATCGTGTTCGTATCGCCCTCCTTCATCCCGCCCTCGATTGCCCGGCGGTATCTCGAACCTGCCCAAGTGGTGAACGAACGGCCGAGTCGCGCCGCCCGCCAGCTGGCCCGCGGGCTCGGCGCGCGACACTGCCGCACGATCGGCCTCAACTGGTTTTGCTGCGGCTACAGCCGGGCGCTGGCGGTTGTCCGCCGCCGCTGGGCTCCACGGCTCGCCCTGCGTGGCGACGAATACCTGCTCGTCGTCACCGCCAGCCGCATCAGCCGCATCACCGACTACAGCTGCAGCAAGACGGCCGGCCTTTTCGGAGACATGGCCTCCGCCACGCTGCTCACGTCGACGACAAGCCGCAGGCATCCTGTGCATTTCGAGGTGGTCCACGCCGACGCCGAAAAGCAGCCCGCCGAGAGGTCCGCCTTCGATTTCCACGTCCGGCCGCGTGTTCCCGTCCCGTCCCCGGACGGCGGCATGGTTCACGACGACATGCGGTTGGTCTATTCGCTCGACGGCATGGCGATCGCCGAGATCGCACCACGAGCCATGTCGGCCGCCGTCGCCAAGGCGCTGGCAGAAGCAGGTCTGTCGGGCGACGACGTAAACTTCGTGGTGCCGCATCAGGCCGGAACGGGGATTGTCAGGTTCACCGGCATGAAGCTCGACGAATACGGCATCCGCGGTGAACTCGTCAACGGGCTGACTCTACGCACCGGGAATGTCAGCGCCTGCTCGATTCCCCACGCGCTGCGGCAGACGTGGGGGCGGCTCACGGGGCTCATCGCCTGCCCGACCGCTGCGGTTGGCAGCCCCGGCCGGCCCGAGGTCCTGCAGGGCTGCATCCTGCTGCGTGCCACGGCTGTTCACGAGCGGCCGGCAACCGCCGCCGCCTGACGCAGGTCGTTTGGAGAGGCGTTTTCATAGAAGCCCTCGGCGTAAGCCGGGGGATCGGATGCCACATGCGACGCCGCACCAAGCGATGTGCCGATCCCGTCGCTCACGCTCAGGGCTTGTATGGGCCTTCCCCATAGAAGCCCTCGGCGTAAGCCGGGGGATCGGATGCCACACGCGACGCCGCACCAAGCGATGTGCCGATCCCGTCGCTCACGCTCAGGGCTTGTATGGGCCTTTTCCATAGAAGCCCTCGGCGTAAGCCGGGGGATCGGATGCCACATGCGACGCCGCACCAAGCGATGTGCCGACACAATCGCTCACGCTCAGGGCTTGTATGGGCCTTCCCCATAGAAGCCCTCGGCGTAAGCCGGGGGATCGGATGCCACATGCGACGCCGTACCAAGCGATGTGCCGATCCCGTCGCTCACGCTCAGGGCTTGTATGGGCCTTCCCCATAGAAGCCCTCGGCGTCAGCCGGGGGATCGGATGCCACATGGGGCGCCGCACCACGCGATGTGCCGATCCCGTCGCTTACGCTCAGGGCTTGTATGGGGCATGGAGGATCGGATGCCACATGCGACGCCGTGCCAAGCGATGTGCCGACACAATCGCTTACGCTCAGGGCTTGTATGGGCCTTTTCCATAGAAGCCCTCGGCGTAAGCCGGGGGATCGGGAGTACGAAGAATCCCGTCGCTTACGCTCAGGGCTTGTATGCCCACAGGAAAGGATTTGACCGGCATCCAGACCGCGGGGTACGGTCGGGGGCATGGCAGATCCCCCAGACTCTCAAGTCTCATCCCGAGACTCATCCAGAGTCGCCTCCTCGCTGGCCCAGACCTCCGCTCGGTTGCCCGAGCCGGAGGCCACCGTCATTTCCGGCCGGCCCGCCGCCAGCGGCCGCGCGGCGTCGATGGCCGAGATCGGCACGATGCTCGAGGGTCACTCCCTCGGCCCCTACCGTCTCGAGAAGTTTGTCGGCGGCGGCGGCATGGGGGCCGTGTTCCGGGCGCTCGACACCACGCTCGACCGGATCGTGGCTGTCAAGGTGCTGTCGCGCCAGCAGTCTGACGACGACGAGATGCTCAGGCGGTTTCGGAATGAAGCCCAGTCGGCGGCCCGGCTTGACCACGAAAATATCGGCCGGGTGCATGCCGTCGGCACGGCTGACGGCTGGCACTACATCGTCTTTGAGTTCATCGAAGGCACGAACCTGCGGGATGTCGTCGTGAAAGAGGGGCCGTTCGACCTCGCCCGGACGATCGACGTCACGATCCAGGTGGCCGACGCCCTCCAGCACGCCTCGGAACGCGACGTGGTGCATCGCGACATCAAGCCATCGAACATCATCATCACGCCCACCGGCCGCGCCCGCGTCGTCGACATGGGGCTGGCTCGGCTTCATCACGTCGCCGGAGACCAGGATCTCACCGTCAGCGGCATGACGCTCGGAACGTTCGACTACATCTCACCTGAACAGGCCCGCGATCCACGGTCAGCCGACGTCCGGAGCGACCTCTACTCGCTCGGCTGTACGGTCTTCTTCATGCTCGTGGGCCGCCCGCCGTTCGCCGACGGCACCATGGTGCAGAAACTGCTGCAGCACCAGCAGGATGCACCGCCTCCGATCGAGTCGCTCAGGCCGGACGTGCCCAAGCGGTTTGGCTTGATTCTGTCTAAGCTGATGGAGAAGGATCCGAAGGACCGCTACCAACGGCCCGCGATGCTCGTGGCCGACCTGATCGGGATGGCCGACGAGCTTGGCATCGAACTGGCCTCCCCCCGTCCTCTTGCGGCTGTCGCCGTCGAGCCGGCCTCCCCTGCTGCGCCCGTGCACCTGCCCTGGCTGATCCCTCTCCTTGGTCTGACCATCGTTATCGGTGGCCTGTGGCTGCGGGGGGGCGGCGCAAGATCGGCGTCGGAAGAAGGCTTGCCGCACACGCGGAGTGCGGCGATTACCGAGCCGGGCGGTGCCACATCGCCAGCCACGTCCCCCTCCACCGGGCTGAATACCGGGCTGACTCCCCCGCTGGTAACCCCGCCGGCCACCCTGCTGCCGAGGGTCTGGCGGATCGTCGAAGACCCGACGGTGGCCGACGAGTGCGAGACCGTGGGCGAGGCGGTGCGACAGGCATCCGACGGCGACGTGATCGAAGTGGCCTGCGATGAGCCGCGGGATGATGGGCCCTTCAATATTGAGGGCAAGCACCTCACGATCAGGGCCGCCCTCGGCATGCAGCCAATCCTGCGGTTTGGCGAGTCAGGGGCAATTCCCCGGGACGGTGGCTGCTGCACGGTCGTGTCGGGAACGCTCGAGCTGCGGGATGTAACGCTCCGGTCGTCCTTTCTGCCTGTTGGCGGGGTGCGGCCCGCATGCGTCTGCCTGCGAGGTTCGTCGTCGCTGGTCTGCGACCGCGTGCTGTTTGTCACGCCGGCAGAGGCCGCGGCTGCCGGCGTCTGCGTCCGGTCGGAGCAGTCGCCTGGTGATCGTCAGGAAATCCGTACGAGTGATACGCGGGCCGAAGGCGGCGGCACGTTTCTCGATGCCAAAGGGGGCGGCCACATCGACCTGTTCTGGTCGGGCGGGCGTGTGGTGACGTCTGGGCGATTCCTCCTCGCCGAGGGCTCGCCGTCGAGCAACGGCAGCGGCACGACCATTCGCATGACCCTCGAAAATGGCCTGTTTGCCTGTGGTGACGGATTTGCGTGCCTGCTCGACTCGCAGGCCCTCCCGCAAGCCCCGCAGCTTCGCGGCTTCGCCAAAGCATGCCGGTTTCTCGTGCCCAACGGGCGGCCGGTGCTCGAACAGTCGGGAATCGGTGATCCCGAGGCCTATCGGCAGTTGGTGGAGTGGATCGATGCCGCCAGCCGATACGAGGGCAGCGACGTGTTGCGGCGGATCGACGGGGCGGCGGAGCGGTTCGACATCGACTTTGCCTCTCAGCCGCAGCCCCTGAACCACTCGCCAAACATCGACAACTGGCCCGGCGACGACTGAACGATACGAGTTGCATGGTATGATTTCTTGACGGCAACGTGCCCGGCGGGTCTAGTAACAGAGCCGTGGTTTCAGGACGATCCTGAGGATGGATCGACTTCCCGGCAGAGACACCTTGGAGAGCAGCGATGTCTTGCATCAGGAGTAGGAGATATGCCTTGGTCGCCGGAGCGGCCGTGGCGTTGGCATGTGGCGGAACAGCCCGCGAGGCCTTTGCCATCAAGCAGTTCTTCGAGGAGTTCAAGGCGGTCTACGTGAAGCCCGAGAGCACCGACCCGGCCGAGAAGATGCTCGTTGCCGAAGTCGAGTCGGCCAAGTGCAACGTCTGCCACAAGGGCAGCAGCAAGAAGGAACGTAACGCCTACGGAGAGGCGCTCGCCGAGCGGCTCGACAAGAAGGCGGATGCCAAGGATGTCGCAAAGATCAAGAAAGCGCTCGAGGAAGTCGCGGCCCTGCCGAGCGACCCGACCAAGGCCGACGCCCCGACGTTCGGTGCGCTGCTCAAGGAAGGCAAACTGCCCGGCGGCAAGTAAGCTGCCTTGCGTCAAGCAGTCGGTCCCGTCAATTCAACGCACCCGCGCCTGCGGCTGTCCGGCGGCCTTGAGAATCAACTCCTCGAGCCCCGGACAGCCAGCAATGGCTTCAGCGCTGCCCGCCGGCGCGAAAATCCGCACCCGTTTGACGAGATCATCGAACTGTTCGTGAGCGAGGCTGCGGACAACCGGTGAGAGTTCTTCGAAGCCCCGCCAGCAAAAGTCGTCGGTGGCTGTCGCAGGGCCGTCAGTCCTCAAGCGAGTGTGCTGACGATCGGCCGGATGCCGCCGGCGATCTCGGACCATGAGGCGGAATTCGACCTCGCGTTCGGTGGGAGGAGCGTCGATGAGCAGGTCGTCGATACCCAGCGGAATGCCCGCACGACGAGAGAGGGCGTCGGCCAGACGGCCAGCGATCGCCACGGTGTCGGCATAGGCTCGACCTGCCAGACAACGGTGGATGGCAGGATGCCGCAGGGCGTCGAATGACGCCACCCGTTTGAAGAGCCGCCGGTGGCTGCCGAAGAGTCCTTCCACGAGTTGGGCTGTGGATGTCTCTGTGGCGAGTGTGCCGAGGGTGTCGATGAAGCCGCGATCGTCGAGCCTGACGACATGGGCCGGATCGATCGAGTCGCGGAGGTTCCAGACGGCCCTTTGCAGCATCGCGGTCGCCGACCGGACAGCATGATGCCAGTAGACCTCGCTGAACATCACATACCGGGCGAAGACCAGCATTTCCGCAGCCGTGCGGCCTTTGTCGGTGATCGCCAGCGCCGTACCGTGTTGATCGAGGCAGAGGCTTGCGAGCAGCCGTTCCTCGTCGAAATGGCGACCGTAGGGCACGCCGGCATGCAGGCTGTCGCGGCCGAGGTAGTCCATCTTGTCGACGTCAATCGGCCCTGAGAGCAGCGAATGAAGGATGCGGCCGGCTGGATCAGGGGCTGCGTCACCGCCCGTGATCAGGGCGGCGACGCGGGATGGATCGATGCCCCACGATCCGGTCAGGACGGCAGCTGGTTCTCCGCCGGCGAGGATGTCGTGCACGAGCGTCTCGTGCCGGGGAAACCGGGGCAGGTTCACATCCTCGATCGGATGGCAGAAGGGCCAGTGGCCAATGTCGTGCACGAGTGCCGCCACCACGAATGCCGCCGCGTCGGCCTGGGTGACAATCGCCAGGAACCGGGGATCGTGCTTGAGCCGCGCGAGAAACTGAAGCGCCCGCCGATAGACCCCGAGCGAGTGTTCGAGCCGCGAATGCACGGCACCCGGATAGACGAGCGACACCAGGCCGAGCTGGCTGACCCGTGCGAGCCTGCGCATCTCGGCGGTGTCGAGCAGCTCCCGCACGCGGTCCGTAAGCGGCACGGTCACTCCCGGTGGAATCCGCACGCCCTCCGCGTGGGATTCGAACGACACCAGTTCCGGGAGGTCTGTCAGCGTCATGGTCGGCTCCACGGCACAAGAAAATCAGACCGGCATGAAGCCGGCCAGCCAGCGCAGCAGCGCGGTGAACATGACATACAGCGAGTAGTGCGCCACACCAGTTCCCCAGTCGAGGTCGAGCGTGGCCAATGCCGCCACGGCGCCGGCCACGAGAAACGGCGGGGCAAGGTAGACCCAGGGCCACATGTCGTTGGTCAATTCGGGCGGCAGGAATCCCTTCACGGCCCAGAGCAGGGCATAGACCGCCCCGCAGATGGCTGTGCGGAGGAGCAACGAGCGGCCGTGGTAGGGCTCCAGATTCCGGTCACGGACGATCTCGTATCCCAGCCAGGCGCAGGGCATGGCCACGAGGCCGGCCGTGGCCGCGAGGAGCCAGGCGGGGGCCTGACCGGGCCCCCACGCCAGCCGGGCGACAAACGCCAGCAGCATCGTCGCAATCGCCCCGATGGAAACGGCCGCGTAGGCGAACTTGGAGATGGGGTGTTCGACGAACACGATCGGTGCCGTGGGGGCACGGCCGGGAAGGGCGGCTTCCTCCTCCGGCCCGTGGATCTTGACCTCCTTCACCGCGTTGCTCGGGACGGTGATCGGCTTCTTGCATTTTGGGCAAGGGCCCGTGCGGCCGGCGAATTTATCGCTGACAGTGAACGTGGACCGGCAGCCGGGGCAGAGGACTTGAATGGCCATGGAATCGATCCGGAGCAGGTCAGGAAAGGGGATGGGCGGGGCCCAGTTGGTCCCCCGGCCAGCCGGGAGTACACCGCGGCAGTGTCAGAGGCGGGCCCGCCCCCGTCAAGCCGCCCTCTGACAAGCGAGAGTCGAGTTTCAATCAGCGGGGAGGCTAGACTCAGGGGCAGGGTTGGAACGCCCCCAGCCCAGGCGGCAGACTTCAAGGGCAGGCGTCAGCACAAAGCTGAAAACTTCAGCATCATGTGAACACGAAAGAGAAAGCCACGAGGCCATGGCAGACAACACACCGAGTTTCGACGGCCTGATATTTGAGCCGCCACAGGCCATCCCGATCCAGGCCGCCGCACCAGCGGTCTCCGCCGCAACCACCGGCAACATCGTTTTTCGCTGCTCGAACGGCCACCGAATCAATGCGCCTGCCGCGATGGCTGGGCAGCGGGGCAAGTGTTCGAAGTGCGGGGTGCTGATTCCGGTGATTCCGAGCGAGAGCGAGCCGCGTGTGGCTCCGCCGAGGGCTGCGGGGGGCGGTCTTGCTGGTCGGGCAGCCGCAGTGACCCCGGAGCCGAGGGCCGCTGGTGAAAAGTCCGGGCAGCCAATCGCTGCGGAAGCACCGGAGCCGGTCACCGTTTCCGAACGGCCGACGTCCGATGCCGAACCGCATCAGGCTGGTGGCCAGCCTGGGTCGCGGGTGGACATGTTTGCCGGGCTCGCGGAGTTGAGCGACAGTCAGGCACCGTCGTCAGGGGCGATCGAGGATCTCGAGGTCGCTGGATCTCGGGCTCAGGACGAACCCTCGATTCACCAGTCCTCCCCCGTGCTTCAGAGCATGGGGATCGTCGAGGAACCCAGTCAGCCGGCGGCCGCCTTTCAGGTCAATCCAACGGCCGCACTCATGGCCCGGCTGTTTGAGGAGGTTCAGCACGGCGGCGTCGTCGAGGTGCACGTCAGCGGTGGCAGTGTCATCCTGCCGGAGTTCTACGAGGCCCGCTGGTCAACCGGAACACACGGCTTGTTTGCCAGTCGTGCCGCCGATGACACGGTCACGCTGACTGCGGTTGCCTGGGATTCCATCCTGAAGATCATCGTCCGACAGGTGAATGGACTGCCCGACGGGATGTTTGAATAATCACCCCCGTGGCGGCACGTTTTGAACGTGACCGAAAAGGCTCTCCCCCGTGGCGGCAAGTTTTTAACTTGTCCGAAAAGCTTTCCCCACCTTATTCCTGCTCGTCCAGATCGTGCTCGCTGATCGTCGTGAACCCCTTATTGGCCAGGGTCTCCAGTCCCATCTCCGTGTTGTCCACCATCAGCGCCACCGCCGGGCGGCCGCGTGGCCGTGCGAGGATCGGATACGCTTGGATGATGTTTACTTCGGCCTGAAGCAGTGCCGTGCAGATCCGCAGCAGGGGCTGGCTGTCGTCGGGCAGTTCTACGCCGATCAGATCGCTCTCGATGAGTGCCAGCCCGGCCCGCTCAAGGATTTCCCGGCCCTGCTCCGGATGGCTGAGCAGAAATCTGGCGAATGCACACTCGCCGGAATCGCTAATCGACAGGGCGACGATCCGCACCTTCGAGCCCTCAAACCGCCGGACCACCTCCAGCAACTGGCCCACTCTGTTTTCCATGAACACAGTGAACTGCCGAAGGGTCGGCCAGTTACGGCCCCGGGCCGTTGCAAAACCCACACCGTTCCCCTCTCCCGCGTCTCCAAGGCTCACGTCTCGAACTCCTGAGGGTTATGGGCAGGGGGTCCAACGGGCGCGGTCTGCCGGGTCCACGCCGTGGGAGGTTTGCACCTCGGCTTTGCCGAACTATCGCTCGAAAGAATAGAGTCTGGATGCCCGGCTGGTCAACGAACCTCGGGCACCGGCCGCGTTGGGCGCTGCCGGCGACGTCCCCCAGGGAAACGATGGTCATGGCCGAAGCGGTGCACGAGATCGAGATCAGGGTGCGGTATCAGGAGACCGACGGGCAGCGGAGGCTGCACCATGCCAATTACCTGACGTATTTCGAAATGGGTCGCACCGAGATGCTGCGGTCCTACGGCAGGACCTATCGGGAATTCGAGGAAGAGGGACTCTTCATGGTGGTGGCCGACGTCTCGTGCAAGTATCAGGCCCCGGCTGATTACGACGACCTGCTCCGGCTGCGGACACGGGTTGAGAAGATGGGCGCCGCCCACATCAAGCATGCCTATGAGCTGATCCGGGGCACGACCATACTCGCCACGGGCACCACGACCGTGGTCTGCGTCGACGGCGAGGGCAGGGTTCGCCGGTTGCCAGAGTGGATGCTCGCCTGAGGGGCGGTCGAACAAGCAACGTCGGGGCCGTGTGCGGAAACTGTCCGTTAGAAATCCCGGCAGGGGCTGATTGTATTTGCCGCCGTCGGGATGGCGCTCCGACAGTGCACCGGGCGAATTTCTCGAGCCCGTAGACAACTACCCCTTCCGGAGACCGTCAACAATGATTCTTGCCGCCGAAAAAGAACTCTGCCATGTCGGTGAGACCGCTGGCATCGCCGACCACGACCACGACCTCGTGCACGAGTTGAGCCGCCGGCTCGACGCGTTGTGGCGGTATGACCAGTACATCGCCAATGCCGAGTGGCGGGACGACCTGAAGCAGTTCTGGTGCGATGCCAAGGCGATGGAACAGCAGGCGATCCAGCGGATCCGGGAGTTGATTGCGCAGGAAGTACGAAATGGCTGTTTCTGAGCCGCTTCGACAGCGATCACACGATGTCCAGGTTCGAGGCGGTGGGCCGCTACCCGTGACGTACGCTCACCGGGGCTTGCCTGACTTCGAGACAGGCGACGAGACGGGTTCGTCGTCGTCTTGCCAGAGGTCCGCGTTCGGGTCGTCGAAGCGATCGATGGCAACTCCCGCGGCATGGCAATTGTCCTCGTCGTCCGGGTCGCCGACGTAGGCGAGGAGCGCCTCCATCTCGCTCTCGGAAATCTCTGCCAGCCGGAAGCTGTGCAGGATTTTCGGGGTGGGGTCGGAGGATGCCGCAGGTGTGGCCTCCCCATGGCGGCAGCGGACATATTCCTCGCACAGCGAGACCAGATCTTCGCGAACCATCACATGCTCCTTCCTGAAATTGACGATTGCCGATTGCCGTCGCGGCGGGTGATCACGCCGCGTTCGTCGCCAGTGTGTACGAAGCATGTGAGGATAGTGTTCGCGGCTGGCCGAAAAGTTGCCGGATCAGAGCCGTAGCCGTTTGAAGACAAACTCCGGAATCGACCCGATAATCGCCATGA